>DATMKQ010000189.1:0-3780 GCA_035571275.1 Trebonia sp. | reverse complement strand
CTGCCGGACGGCATCCGCCGCGAGGCGGGCGACTCGGCCGACCCGGCTGCGGCCCGGAGCGTCGTCGGCCGGATCGCCGCCGAGGTCGGCCCGCCCGACGTGCTGGTGAACACCATCGGCATGTACCACCTGGGTGACGCGCTGTCGGCGACGCCCGAGGACTTCCGGCTCATGATGGACGTCAACGTGGGCTCGGCGCTGTGGCTGACCCAGGCGGTGGCTCCCTACATGCGGGAGCGCGGTTCGGGCTCGATCGTGCACGTGGCCTCGCGCCAGGGCCTGGAGCCGGCCGCGGGGATGGTCACCTACGCGCTCAGCAAGGCAGCGCTGGTCCAGCTCATCCGGGTACTCGACCTGGAGCTGCGCCCGGCCGGGATCCGGGTGAATGGCGTCGCGCCCCAGCTGCTCAATACCGCCGTAACCCGCTCGTTCCTCACGCCTGACCTGCTCCCGCACGCGGTCGCGCCGGAGGCCGTCGCCGACGCCATCGTCTACCTGGTGAGCGACGCCGCCGCGCCGGTCAGTGGTGCGGTCGTCCCGGCCTATGGCGCCTGAACGGCCCACTCCCGACAAGAGCCGGAACGGGTCCCCGGTGGCGGGTCCGGCGGCAGTACCTGCGGGAGGCGGCGTGCCCTGGAACGGACGGGAACTCGGCGGGTCGTTCGCGCTCGGCCCGTGGCGTGTGCGGCGCGCGGGCTACGGAGCGATGCAGCTCGCCGGCGACGGCGTCTTCGGGCCGCCGCGGGATCGCGACGAGGCGCTGCGCGTGCTGCGTGCGGCCGCCGCGGCCGGAGTGGACCACATCGACACCGCGCAGTACTACGGCGCGGGCACGGTGAACGAGCTCATCCGCGAGGCGCTGCACCCCTACCCGGACGGCCTGGCGATCGTGAGCAAGGTGGGCGCCCCCGACGCCCGCGGCGCGGTGCTGCGGCCCGGCGAGGCGGATGAGCTGCGCCACGGGATCGAAGACAACCTGGTCACGCTCGGCGCCACCCGGCTCGCGGCCGTGAACCTGCGCGTCATGGACCCGGCCGAGCCCCCGGGCAGCCGGTTCGACGCCCAGCTCGCGGCGCTGGTCCGGGCCCGTGAGGAAGGGCTAATCGGCGGCGTCGGGCTCAGCAACATCTCCCGGGGGCACCTGGTTCGGGCGGTGGCCCAGACGGAAATCGTCTGTGTGCAGAACCTCTTCAACGTGGCCGATCAGCGGTCCCGGGACGTCCTCACCGAGTGCGAGGCACGCGGCATAGCGTTCGTGCCGTTCTGCCCGCTCGGCATGCCCGGTGCGGCGCGGCGCCGGCTGCTCACCGACCCGGCGCTCGCCGAGGTCGCCGCGCGGCTGGGCGCGACGCCGGTGCAGGTCGCGCTCGCCTGGCTGCTGGACCTCGCGCCGAACATCCTGCTGATCCCCGGCACCCGCACTCGCGCCCACCTCGCCGAGAACCTCAGCGCCGCCAGCGTCCGCCTCGACGACGCGGCGCGCGCCGACTTGGCGCGCCGCTTTCCCACGGCGCGGAGCGCCCGAATTCAGAGCGGCTCTTTACGGGCGCAGGTCGTGGCGACCGAAGATGGCCAGCAGCCGGGTCAGATCGTCGGCATCCTGAGCCACGGGGCATTCGGGGCCGATCATGCCGACGAGGCGGGCCATCGGGGCGAACTGCCGGGCCGGCTCCAGCGCGTCGCGCACCAGGCCTGCGTCCAGCCCGGCGGCCTGGCCCGTGGCCTGCGCCAGATCCCACGCGTGAACCAGGAACTCCATCGGGCACGATTTCAGGAATTCCCCCAGGGTCATCAGGCCTGTTGGTGACGGCACGATCTGAGCCAGCGCCCTGGAGTCCAGCACCGCCATCAGATCAGCCCGCGCTACGCGCCACGTGGCCAGCGGATCGCCGCCGATGGCGGATACCGGCTGGGCATCCCTGTCTCCGTCATAGCGCCCGGTCGCATCTTCCGGGGCAACGCGCTGCGCGCGTCGTTCAGTACCTGGCCACGGGGGAGCGGTTAGCTGGCTGGCGCCTGGGCGGACGGGTCACCAGGGGATGCTTCCGGTGGCGTCGAAGAAGCCGCCGGTGGGGCCGTCGGGGCCGATCTGGGCCATCCGGACGATGGCCTCGGCGCCCTGCTCGACGGTCTGGATGCCGGCGAAGTGGTTCAGGCCGGTTGCGGTGTACCCGGGATCCACGGCGTTGACCCTGACGCCGGCGTAGGCCTTCGCGTACTGGACGGTGAGCATGTTGACCGCGGCCTTGGACGAGGGGTAGGCGATGTCGGGGTAGAAATGCGTGAAAGAGTCCGGGTTCGCCAGCTCGCGCGTCAGCGCCAGGCCGCTGCTGACGTTGACCACGACCGGAGCGGCGGAACGCAGCAGCAGCGGCAGGACCGCGTGGAGCATCCGGACCTGGCCGAACACGTTCGTCTCGAAGACGGCACGAACCGAGTCGGCGGTGACGTCGGCGGTAGGGATGAAGCCGCCGTCGTCGGTACGCGGCTCGATGCCCGCGTTGTTGATGAGCACGTCGAGTCCGCCGTCGGCCTCGATTGCCCTGGCCGCGGCGGTGACCGAAGCGTCGTCGGTCACGTCCAGCTGGACGAAGCGCGCGCCGATCTGGTCGGCGGCCTTCCTGCCCAGCTCGGGGTTCCGGGCCCCGGCGTAGACGGTATGACCCGCGGCCACGAGCTGGCGCGCGCTCTCAAGGCCGATGCCCTTGTTGGCACCGGTGATCAGGATGATCGCCACGAGAATCCTCCTGCTGGGTCATTGGCGGGTTAGCGAAAACGATAGGCCGCTCCCTGATGTATATCAATAGTTAGTTACTTCTGCTAGTCTTCGAGCATGGTCTCCACGACCTCCGGTCCGGCGACGCCCCGGCCGCGGAACTCCAAGGCGACCAAGGAACTGCTGCTCGCCGCGGCCAGCGAGGAGTTCTCCGAATTCGGGCTCGCCGGGGCCCGCATCGACCGGATCGCCGAGCGCGCCGGCGCCAACAAGCGGCTCCTGTACGTGTACTTCGGGGACAAGGATCAGCTCTTTGACACCGTGCTCGCCCGGCATATCGAGGCCCTGATGGAGTCCATACCGCTGAAGGATGGTGACCTCACTGCGTTCGCGGCCGCCCGCTTCGACTTCATGCTCGCCAACCCGCAGGTGAGCCGTCTGTCCGCGTGGCGCATCCTGGAGCGGTCGGAACCTACCGTGGCCGAGCGGCAGACGTTCGAGGAGCGCGTCGCCTCGGTCGCCGCCGCTCAGGAAGCGGGCCGGATCCGCTCCGACATCTCAGCCATCGACCTGTTCGCCATCGTCCTGCGCATGACAGAAAGCTGGCTCAGCGCCCCGGCAGCGCTCAGGGCGGTGGCGGGGGAAGACCCCATGTCGGCCAGCCGGCTGCGGGAACACCGCGCGGCGCTGCTGACGGCGGTCCGCAGCATTATCGCGTTGACATAAGCGCGTTCGGTGCTGAACCACGAGCCCGGTCAGTCCCAGTAGCTTCAGGGCGAGTGAGGTGATCTCTGCGAACTGGTACCGCGTCATAGAACCTTTGCCCTTCGGTTGGTCAGCCTGCTGTCGTGCTCTGCGGGGATCTGCGCTCGCCTGAACGCGTGGCTGCGCTCCACTTTCGCCACATGCAGCGTGTAGCTCTCGTACCACTCGGCTTGCCCGCGCTTTTGCGCCGCGCGGTGCTCGGCGTTGCTCCGCCACTCCGTGAGGGCGTCGGCGTCGCGGAAGTACCCGACGGTGATGCCCAGCCCGCCAGGAGTCTGCGCGTGGTCCATCCCCAGGAA
>DATMKQ010000188.1:0-3625 GCA_035571275.1 Trebonia sp. | reverse complement strand
TCCTACCAGGGATCCAGGTACGGCTCAGGCGCGCTCCCGCGTGTCCTGGCCGCTTTCAGGCCGCTGACGATCCATGACCTGGTGGCGGCCGGATCGATGACGTCGTCAAGTTCGAAGTGCGACGCCGCGTTCACGGCCTTCGACCGGTCTCGCAGCAGGGCTAGCTGCGGTTCGAAGTAGCGATCCCGCTCACCGGCGTCGGCGATGCTGGCGAGCTCCTTCCGGTACCCGAGCCTGACCAGCCCCTCGAAGCCCATGCTGCCGAACTCGCCTGTCGGCCACGCCACCGTGAACTCCGGCGCGTGGACGCTGCCCCCCACCATCGCCTGGGCGCCCAGCCCGAAGGCCCTGCGCAGGACCACACAGAAGAAAGGCACCCGGAGCTTCGCCGTCGCGATGAACAGCCGGGCGGAGTGCCGTATCGTGGCCGTCTCCTCGGCTTGCGGTCCGACCATGATCCCTGGCGTATCGCACAGGGAGACGACGGGCACCGAGAACACGTCGCACAGGTGCAGGAACCGGGCGAGCTTGTCCGCGGCGTCACTGTCGATCGCGCCGGCGAGGCGGGTGGGGTCGTTGGCGATGATGCCGACCGTCTCGCCGTCGATGCGCGCGAGCGCCGTTACCGCGCTCGCGCCGAATTCGCGGCGTAGCTCCAGGACCGAGTCCGCGTCGGCGAGCACCTCGATCACCGTGCGCACGTCGTAGGCCCGCGCCCGGTTCTCTGGTATGACCGAGCGCAGCATGGCCTGGTCGTGTTCGCGGACGTCACCGCTCCGGCCCTGGAAGTACGAGAGGTACGTGCGCGCGGTGGCGACCGCTGTCGCGTCGTCGGGGACGACGACGTCGACGGCGCCGGTCACGGCGTGCATAGGGGCGGGCCCGATGTCCTGCACCGCGTGCACGCCGAGCCCGCCGCCCTCGATCATGGCGGGTCCGCCCATGCCGATATTGCTGTCGTTCGTGGCGATGATCACGTCGCACATCCCCAGCAGCGCGGCGTTGCCAGCGAAGCTCGGGCCGGCCACCACCCCGACGAGGGGAACCAGTCCGCTGAGCTTGCCCATCTGCCGGAACGTCATATGGTCGAGCCCGAACGCGTGCAGCCCGTCGGTCTCGCCGGCCCGCCCGCCGCCGCCTTCGCCGAAGAGGATCACCGGCAGCCGGTTCCGCTCGGCGACCGCGAGCAGCCGCGTCACCTTCCGGTGGCCCTGGTGTCCTTGCGTGCCGGCCAGCACGGTGTAGTCGTAACCGACCACGACGCACTCGAAGCGCAGGTGCGCGCCGGCGCGCACGGACGCGACGCCGCACGCGACGCCGTCGGCTGGCACCTGAACCCTGAGCCGCTCGACAGGGTGCCGCTGGCGCTGTGCGGCCACGACCAGGCCGCCGTATTCACGGAAGGTTCCGTCGCCGATGAAGTCGTCCAGGTTCTCCCGCATCGTCCGGTGACCTGCCGCGTGCCGGCGGTCGACGGCCGCGGGCCGGGCGGAATCGCGGAGCAGGTCGTGATAGCGCTCCGCCTCAGCGAGGCCGGATCTGTCATCTTCGGAACGTACGGTGGTTTCTCCCTGGCCTTCCTGACGGGCTGGTCCGGCGGCCGGGGTCAGCGAAAGCAGCAGCTCACCCTCCGCGACGGCATCGCCGGGCCTGGCCAGCGCGTGCTGGACGACCCCGGTCACCGGGGACGTCACGGCGTGCTCCATCTTCATGGCCTCGATGACCGCCGCTTCGCCGCCCGCGTGGACCATCGTGCCCGGCTCCGCGACCGACACGACGACACCAGCGGTCGGTGCCGCTATCCCGTGGTCCGCCGTGGCCGGCTGAGCCTGTGCCGCCGGCCCGGGGGGTCCGTACAGGGCCGCGGCATTGTCCTGGATGAAGGTGATGCCGAAGCTCCCTGTCCTGACGGCGCTGTGCGCGAGGAGCCGGGACAGGAAGGCGGCATTCGTGTCCACGCCGTCGACCCGGATCTGGCCGGTAACCCCGGCCGCGCGGGCGATGACGCCGGCCGGGGTCTCGCCGCGGACGATGCACTTCCCCAGCAGGGAGTCATAGCGGGTGCTGACTGGATACCCGGCGTAGGCGCAGCTATCGAAACGAATGTCCGGTGCCGTGGGCACCGTGAGCCGCGAGACCGTCCCTGCTGACGGCAGCACGGTTCCGTCTGGCTGGAAGCGCTCGGCATTGAGCCTGGCCTCGAGCGCGTAGCCGCGCGGGCCCGCCGCAGCCACCTTGTCAAGCCGGAGATCTGACAGGGAGACCCCGCTCGCCAGGCGCAGCTGCACCTGGACCAGATCGCAGTCAAACACCTCCTCCGTGACGGTGTGTTCGACCTGCAGCCGCGGATTGGCCTCGATGAAAACGAAAGCTTCCTGATCGGCGAGCTCATCGGACACGAGAAATTCAAACGTGCCCACTCCGCGGTACCTGATCGCCGATCCGAGACGTCGGGCGGCGTCGTGCAGGGCACGCCGCGTCGCTTCGTGGATCCACGGTGCGGGCGCTATCTCGACGACCTTCTGAAAGCGCCGTTGCAGGCTGCAGTCCCGGTCGCCGAGCACCACCACGCTGCCAGTGCCGTCACCGACTACCTGTACCTCGACGTGACGCGCGTGCGGAAGGTACCGCTCGACATAGACGCAGTCATCACCAGACGACTGGAGTGCCTCGCGCTGGCAGCGGCCGAAACTGTCCGGCAGCTCCTGCGGGCTCCTGACGACCCTGATCCCGCGGCCGCCGCCGCCGGCGACCGGCTTGATCATCATCCCGGCGCCGTCGGGGAGTCCCGCGAGAAACCGTGCGGCCTCGTCAAGCGTCGTGGGGCCGTCCGTTCCCGGCAGCACGGGGACCGCGCCGTCACGGGCCAGCGCGCGGGCCCGCGTCTTGTCGCCGAGCAGCCGGAGCTGCTCCGATGTGGGCCCGACGAAGGACACGCCAGCCGCGGTGAGGAGATCGGCGAACGCATGGTCCTCGCTCAGGAAGCCGCAGCCGGGGTGCACCATGTCCGCCTGGTGCTCGACCGCGGCCCTGACTAGCTGCTCCCTGTCGAGGTAGGCGGCGGGGCCGCTGCCGGTCAGCGCGTGCGCGACGCAGCCGTAGTCGCTCCGGATCCAGGCGCCGTCGTCTTCGGCGTGCACGAGGACGACCTCGAGCCCGATTTGCCGCGCGGTGCGCAGGATCCTTACCGCGATCTCTCCGCGGTTGGCTACCAGCACCGTTCCCTGGCTCATTACCTGGTTTACCTTGTGTTCTCGTTACCTTGTGTTCTCGTTACCTGGTGTTCTCGAGGCTGTCCCGCGGTCGCGCTGCTGGCCCGGTTATGTCGCCGGCTTCATACGTCCGCCGGAGCGCCTTCTTGTCGACCTTCTCGACACTCGTCCTCGGCAGCCTCGGCACTGCCTTCCACAGCCGGGGAACCTGCCATTTAGCGATGTGCCCGGCCAGGTAGTCCTCGAGCTCGGCGAAGGCCGGCGGCGCGTCGGGATCGAGCACCACGCAGGCCAGTGGCCGCTCACCCCAGCGATCGTCCGGTACGCCGATAACCGCCGCTTCCAGGACCCCGGGGTGCCGGGACAGCAGATCCTCGATCTGGACGGAGCTGATCCACTCGCCGCCGGACTTG
>DATMKQ010000187.1:0-26550 GCA_035571275.1 Trebonia sp. | reverse complement strand
TGGCGATGGCTGCTACCTGGTGCCCGCGCACGCGTGGACGCCGTGGTTCGCGGTGCTCGGCTCGCAGTCCGGGTTCGACCGGGTCGGCGACTGCTACGCCGATCTCGCCGGGCACGTGTTCGCGCTCGAGACCGGCTTGTCGAGCGACCCGGAAATGAACTGGCGCATCTCTAGCCTCGACGGGTACCGGCTGGTCAGCAACTCCGACGCGCACTCACCGCCAATGCTCGGCCGGGAGGCGACGGCCTTCGACACCGAGATCGGCTACTTCCCGATCAGGCACGCCCTGCGCACCGGCGAGGGCTTCGGCGGGACGGTCGAGTTCTTCCCCGAGGAAGGCAAGTACCACCTCGACGGGCATCGCGCCTGCGGGGTGCGGACATCGCCGGAACAGACCCGCGCGGCCGGCGGTAAGTGCCCGGTGTGCGGGAAGACGCCAACGATCGGGGTGCAGCACCGGGTGGAGATGCTGGCCGACCGCCCGGTCGGCTACCGGCCGGAGGGCGCTGCTGGCTTCCGCTCGTTCGTGCAGTTGCCGGAGATCCTCGGCGAGATCGCCGCAGTTGGCCCGAAGTCCCGGTCGGTCACCGCCCAGGTCACCGCCCTGGTCGAGCGGTTCGGACCGGAACTGGCCATCCTCGGCGAGGTGCCGCTTGACGACCTTGCGGCCCGCGCCCCGTCGATCGTTGTAGAGGCGATCGCCCGGCTGCGGCGCGGCGAGGTGCGCCGCGAGGCCGGATTCGACGGCGTGTACGGCACGATCCGGCTGTTCGACCCGGTGGAACTGGCCGGGGCCGCGCTGTTCGACCTGCCCTCTGCGCCACGCGGGCGGCGGGCAGGCACGGGCGCCGGCGTTCCCGTGCTTCCCCCGTCGGCCGCGTCGGCACCGCCACTCACGGCCGCGGCGCCGGCCGGACTAGACCCGGACCAGCAGGCGATCGTCTCCGCGGATTCCTCCCTGCTCGTGGTGGCCGGCCCCGGCGCCGGCAAGACCCGGGTGCTCACGCACGCGATCGCGCACCGCATCGATGCTGGTCTGCCGCCCGAACGCTGCCTGGCCCTCACGTTCACCCGCCGCGCGCGTGACGAACTGGCCAGCCGGATCGCCGCGGGAGTCCCCGGCCTCGCCGACCGGGTCACCGTGGCCACGTTTCACGGGCTTGGCCTGCTGATACTTCGCGAGCAGTGCGAGCGGCTCGGGCTGCCCTCGGGGCTGGACGGCGGGCTTCGCGTCGCCGACGAACCAACCCGCCTCGCCGTACTTCGGGAGGTGTCCGCTGACGACAAGCCCATGGCGCTCGCTTCCCGCATTTCGTCATCCAAACGGACCGCGGCGGCTGCTCACCGGTCGCCGTCCGTCCCGGTCGCGAAGGACGCGGACGCCGCGCTTGTCGCGCGGTACGACGCCGCGCTCCGCGAGCGCGGCCTGGTCGATGTGGACGACCTGCAGACGGTGCCCCTCACGCTGCTCGGCGCGGACCAGGCGCTCGCGTCGCTGTACCGGTCGCGCTGGTCTGACGTGTACGTGGACGAGTACCAGGACGTGGACGAACTGCAGTACCGCCTGCTTCGGCTGCTCACCTGCGAATCCTCGCGGGTATGCGCGATCGGCGACCCGGACCAGGCGATCTACGGGTTCCGCGGCGGCGACGTCGGCTACTTCCTGCGGTTCCTCCAGGACTACCCGACGGCCAGCGAAGCGCGGCTGTCACGCAGCTATCGTTCGGCGCCGACGATCGTGCGCGCCGCCATGCAGCTGATCAGGCCGGGCACGCTGGTCCCTGGGCGAGAACTCGTCCCGGCCAGGGCGGACATCCCGGACGGTCCGGTGATCGCGTTGACCGCGGAGGACGAGCGGGACGAGGCGGAGATCATCGCGGCCGAGATCGAGAAGATGCTGGGCGGTGCGTCGTTCCACGCTTTCGACAGCCGCACGGTGGACGGGCGCGACCGGACCGAGCACCAGCTTTCCTTCGCCGATTTCGCCGTGCTCTCCCGGACCTCCGCACAGCTGGCGGCGGTCGCCGAGGCGCTGGGCAGGCGCGGGTTCCCCGTGCAGCGGCGGTCGCACTCTCGCCTCGCCGACATGCCGGGTGTGCCGGAGATCCTGGCGTCGCTGGCCGCGCCGGTCGCTGAGCTGGCGCTGGTCACGCCCGCGCCCGGCCCCGGGCCCGGCCCCGCGCCCGGCCCCGCGCCAGGCCCCGGGCCCGGCTTCGTGCCAGGCCCGGGAGGCGAGCGGAGCGCTGGCGGTGTCACAGAACGGCTGCGCGCCGCCGCGGAAGCCGCGCTGGCTTCGGCGGTTGCCGAGCCGGATTTCGGTTCGGCTGGCGGGCCCGACCGCGACGCTGACCGGTCCCGCGCGGAAACGATCGCGGCGATCCGGGCGGCCGCCGAAGTGCTCGCACCGCTCGCGGCCCGCTGCGACGACAGCCTCGACCGGTTCCTCGATGAACTCGCGCTCGGCGCTGAGGTCGATACCTGGGATCCGCGCGCGGACCGGATCTCGCTGCTCACGCTGCACGCCTCGAAGGGTCTGGAGTTTCCCGTGGTGTTCATCACAGGATGCGATGACGGCCTGCTCCCGCTGCGGCCGTGGCACGGCGCGGCCATCGATTACGCCGAAGAGCGCAGGCTGCTGTTCGTCGGCATGACCCGGGCGACTACGCGCCTGGTGCTGCTGACCGCCAGTCAGCGATCGGTGCGCGGCACGGTCGCGAAGTGCTCGCCGTCGCCGTTCCTCGCCTCGGTCGATCCAGCCCTGCTCGACCGCCGCGGCGACGCCAGCGGTGCGGGCGCGCCCGGCGCCGCCCGCGCCCGCCGTCGCGACAAACCTCAGCAGGTCAGGTTGTTCTAGCTCGCGCCGCCCAAATCGCCCGCAACCGCGCGGTCCCTTCCGCAGTCTCAGTGACGGGATGAGGCGCGGATAAGGAGAGCGATGAGTGCCTGGCGTACTTGGATGGCGGTCTCGTCGGCCGCGATGGCGCTGCTCGCGGCTGGCTGCGCGACCGGCAGCTCTCCGGGATCCGTCGCGGCAACCTCCTCGGCCGGGCCACGCACGCCGACCGCCGCGGCATCGATCTCCGCGGTGCCGTCGCCGAGCGGGGTGCGTGCCTCCGCGCCGCCGGCCGGCCAGGCGCTGTGGCTCCAGTCGTTGCAGATGAGCACCGCCAGCACAGGATGGGCGCTGTACTTCGCGGGAAATCCGTCGAGCGCTCCCCTGGGCACTCCCACGCTGCTGGTCAGGACCACCGACGGGGCGCGGACCTGGACGGACGTCACACCGGCGGCCGCGGTTGGGCTGCTGAGCAGCGCCAACGCCACCCAGGTCCTCGACGCGGTAGGTCCTGAGCGCGCCTATCTCACGGTGACCGTCTCGTCCGACGAGTCGCTGCCGGGTACCACACGCGTTTTCGCTACCAGCGACGGTGGCCTGAACTGGACCGAGTCCGCGCCGCTCACGGCCGTAGGCGCCCCCAGACAGCTGAGCTTCACCGACCCGCTCGATGGCTGGCTGCTCTGGGACGAGGGTGCCGCGATGGGACGCAACCCGGTGCGGGTCTACCGGACGACCGACGGTGGATCACACTGGTCGTTGACCGCCCAGTCACCGCCGATGAACAGCAACAGTTCCGCGGGGATCCCGGTTGGCTGCGACAAGACCGGGATCACATTCGCCTCCGCGGCGGCGGGCTGGATGAGCAGCGATTGTGCCGTCGGTCTTTCTGGTGAACTCCTGGTCAGCCGGGACGGCGGCGTCACGTGGGCACCTCAGCAGCTACCGGTTCCTGCCAGTCTGTGCGCCGACAACGACTGCGTGCTCAGCGGACCGGAATTCACCGACGGCACGGGGTTCGTGACCGTGGCCGCCTATAGCGGTGTGACGACGCTGCTCGTCACCCGGGACCTCGGACAGACCTGGCAGTCCGTCCCGCTGCCGGCCGGGTACGCGTTCGGGCAGTACCCGTACCCGCAGATCAAGTTCTTCGACCCGGAGGACGGGGTGCTGGTGTCCGCGGGCTCGCAAGGCACGATCGGCGCTGTCTTTTACACCACGTCGGACGGCGGCCAGACCTGGACCGCGGTGCCGCAGGGGGTGCATTTCACCCAGCTCGGCGCGGCCGTCGACTTCGTGAGCCCGCTCGTGGGCTTCGCCTGGATTACCGGCGGCGACACGCAGGGCTCTGCACCGCCACCCGTCTATGAGACGACAGACTCCGGCCGCACCTGGACGGCGTTCAACCCCCGGATGACGGGCTGAGGGGTCAGCGCGGGGCCACCAGGTCCGCGGATGCGCCGTGCGCCTCACTCAGCGCCGCGGCCATCATGTCGGCCGCCTGGCCGGCCGCGGCGAGTGCCTCGATCACTTCGGTCACCGAGACGTCCGGGTCAAGGCCTGAGCCGTGCACGAGCTCACCGTCCTCGTGCTTGACCACCAGGAACCTGGCCAGCTGCTCGCAGAGCTGAGGCAGGCTCTGGCCGACCAGTTCGAGGCTCGCGACGATCTCGCGAACGTCACTCGGACTGGTGAGCTCGCCCCCGCCGTGCGTTAGCTGGTTGAGCGCGTGAATGGCGCGAGCCGCCTGGGTGGCGAGCTCGCAGGGCGTCATGGTGCTCGCTAGCTCGGTCACTGGTAGCACCCGATGCCGAACTCGCACGGGACTGGGACCTGCTGAGGCATCAATCTCCTTGGGGGGCTCCCAACGGGGGTACGGGCGTACCGGTTGGCGCGCCCGGCGGAAGCTTTCCTATCTACGATACGAAACCTTCCCCACCTCGCTCCTAACGCCCGCCCGATCTCTCGCCTTCCCGCCCCGAGCGAACCCGCGGCTCCACACCCCTTCCCCGCCCTGCGCTTCCTATGCGCCCCCGTCCCGGTGCACCCGGTGCCGGTTCCCCCCGTCCCGGTGCACCCGGTGCCGGTTCGCCCCGGTTGCCCCCCTCTTGCGCCGCTCAACGCGAAGACTTTGTGCTCTTAGGGCGCGGTAGGCACGCTTTGCTGTCCGTTTTGGGGTTTTCGTCCATGGCTACCGCGCCCAAGGACGATAAGCACGGCATATAGTCCGTGCTGGAGGACGGACAATCTTCCGTGCTGTCTCATCGGCGAGGCTGTGGCGGGCGCGCGCGTCATTCACACGTTATTAGTTGGGTTAATCGCGGGCCAGTCTAGCTGCGCTGATGAGCAGGAATTGCCCGGCGTACCATCGGTGGGTCACAGGTCGAGAAAAGGGAATGGCAGGCCGAGGCGGCCGCTGATTCTGCTGTTCAGCGTGGCCTGAGCGAGGCCCGCCATCGCCCACCGTAGCCGGATGGTGCGGTGCGCACGTTCCCGTATTCTTCCGAACGACCGACTCCAGGCAGGAGGACTGATCATGACCGCGGGAGCCATGATGGCGGCCGAGCTCGCCGAGCAGCCCGAAGTACTTGGCCGTCTTGTCAGCAGGCATGAAGCCGACCTCGAGCGGGTGCGGGCGGTACTGCCGAGCGGTCTCGCGGGAACGGTTTTGCTGGCCAGGGGATCCTCCGACAACGTCGCCGTCTACGGCCGGTACCTGATCGAATTGGCCTCACGCCGGCCGGCCGGGCTCGCCGCGCCAAGCGTGCACACCAGGTACGAAGCCGACGTCGACTACAGCGGATACCTCGTGGTGGCGCTGAGCCAGTCCGGTGCCACACCCGAGATCGTTGAGATAGCCGCTCGCACGCGACGCTTCGGCGCGGTGGTCGTCGGCATCACGAACGAGCCCGGCAGCCCGCTCACGGAGGTCGGCGACCTTACGTTGCTGACCGAGGCCGGCCCCGAGCTCGCGGTACCAGCGACCAAGACGGTGACCGCTCAGATGCTCGCGGTCGCCGCCATCGCGGCGGCCTTCGACCCGTCGCTTGTGACGATGGCGGATCTCACCGCACTGCCCGACGCGGTCGCCTCGCTCGTGGCCGATCCCAGTCCCGCCGAAGCGGTCGCGGGCCGGTGGCCCCAGGCGCGACGGCTGATTGTGACCGGCCGCGGCCTTGCCTACGCGGCGGCGCTGGAGACCGCGCTGAAGATCAAGGAGACGGCGCGGGTGCACGCAGAAGGGCTGTCGTCGGCCGACCTGCTGCACGGCCCTATCGCCGCGCTTGACTCAAGGCTTCCCGTCATCGTCGTTTCCGGTGGAGAAAGGTTCGCGGCCGACGAGGCGGCGCTCGCCGCCAGGCTCGCGACAGAAGGCGTGCCGCACGCCGTCTGCGGCACCGGCGGCGACTTGCCGTTGCCTTCCGCGTCCGAGGTCACCTCGCCGATCCTGGCCACTGTCCGCGGCCAGCAACTGGCGCTGGCCGCATCGTTGCTGCGCGGCCTGAACCCGGATGCCCCGGCAGGCCTGTCGAAGGTGACCGCCACTCATTAGGCGGGGCGATTTTGGGCATGGCAATTAACTGACGGCATGGCAATCTGATGTCGTGGGTCCACGGCACGGAGGGGTCGCACCATGCGGGTGATCCAACTGTCAGATCACCCTGGCACGCTGCTGCGGGAGGCTCGTACGCGGCGAGGCCAGGCGCGCGCGAGCAACCGGTGGTGGGCCCGGATCCGCTCGGTGTTCGCGGCGTGGGCGGGGCGCAGGAAGGTTCCGCGCCCGGCTGCCCCGACAGGCGTCCCGTCGGCCCAGGAGGAGTCGATCGCGGCGGGACGGGCCGGGGAGCAGCTAGTAGCGACCGAACTGGGCGCGGTGCTCGGCGATGAGTGGGTACTGTTCCGCGGCTACCGCAACGCCCGCGGGGAGATCGACCACTTGCTGGTCGGCCCCCGTGGCCTGTTCGCGGTCGAGGTCAAGTATCACAACGCCACCGTGTACATCAGCGGCGACGACTGGCAATTCGACAGGTTCGATCGCTGGGGAAACCGGGTCGGGCAGGGGCGCGTCGAGGATCGCACCGGGCGTTCGCCGAGCGTGCAGCTCAACGAGCCGGCGGACGAACTGGAGAGGTTCCTGCGCAGCCGCGGGCAGCAGGTGCGGATAAAGAGGATCGTCATCCTCAACCATCCGCGGTCGCGGATCGGCGGCCAGCGCAACGCTACCGTCCAGGTGACCACCTCATCGCGGCACATCATCGATCTGGTGGGGCAGTCCCGGCTCGAGCTCACACCCGGTCGGCTCACCCAGGTCGCGAGCCTGATCGAGCGAGACCACCACTTCCACGATGGCCGCCGGCGCCCGAAGTGACCCCCGGCGGTCCGCGGAATGGCCCAGGTCGCTGCCGGGAATCCCGGTACGCCGCAGGACGCTGACTCACAGGTGAAGAAGATCGGATTTCTCTCGTTCGGGCACTGGCGGGACATGGCGGGGTCACGCACGCGGACCGCGGCCGACTCGCTGTTGCAGACCATCGAGCTGGCGCAGGCTGCCGAGGAGATAGGGGCCGACGGCGCGTTCGTCCGGGTGCACCATTTCGAGCGACAGCTCGCGTCGCCGTTCCCCCTGCTTGCCGCCATCGCGGCCAAGACGAGCCACATCGAGATCGGCACCGCGGTCATAGATTTGCGGTATGAGAATCCGCTGTACATGGCGGAGGAAGCCGCCGCGGCGGACCTGATCAGCGGCGGCCGCCTGGAGCTCGGGGTGAGCCGCGGGTCACCGGAGATCGCGCTGCGCGGAGCCGAGTCGTTCGGGTACGTGGCCGCGGAGGGGGAGACCGCTGCCGACAGCGCGCGACGCAAGGCGGAGATCTTCCTGGCTGCCGTCAGCGGCGTCGCCGTCGCGCGGACCGACCCGGCACGCACCGGCGGCATCAGCGGCGGGCTGGCCATCCAGCCGCAGTCGCCGGGCCTGGCCGACCGGATTTGGTGGGGAGCCGGCTCCAACGCCACCGCGGCGTGGGCGGCCAAGCTTGGCATGAACCTGCAGTCCTCCACGCTCAAGGACCACGAGTCAGACAAACCGTTCCACGTCCAGCAGGCCGAGCAGATCCAGATCTTCCGCGACGCGTGGAAAGAAGCGGGCCACGAGCGCACGCCCCGCGTCTCGGTGAGCCGCTCGATCTTCGCGCTGACCGACGAGCAAGACTGGATCTACTTCGGCGCCCGCAATCAGGACGAGGATCAGATCGGCTTCATCGACGTCGAGCAGGAGGCGATCTTCGGGCGCACTTACGCCGCCGAGCCGGACAAGCTGATCGAACAGCTCAAGGAGGACGAGGCGATCGCCGCCGCCGATACCCTGCTGCTCACGGTCCCGAACCAGCTAGGCGTCGAATACAACGCTCATGTGATCGAGTCGATCCTCACGCATGTGGCCCCGGCTCTGGGCTGGCGCTAGCTAGCTGTACATGAGCGGACCGGGGCCAGGCGCCTTGGCTGTCGAGCTACTTCCAAAGAGCGGGCCCCGGCTGACCCGGGTCTGGTGCCCGCTCCAGCACTGTCTCAGCGCTCTGCTGGCTCAGCCTGCTGACGGGCGACCTCGGCCTGGACCTCGTCCATGTCCAGGTCACGCACCGCCTTGATGAGCTGCTCGAGGCTGGCCGCGGGCAGCGCGCCCGGCTGGCGGAACACTAGGACTCCGTCGCGGAACGCCATCAGCGTGGGGATCGACGTGATCCCGGCCGCCGCGGCGAGCTCCTGCTGGTCCTCGGTGTCGATCTTGCCGAAAGTGACATCGGAGTGCGTCTCGCTGGCCTTCTCGAAGACCGGCCCGAACATCCGACACGGCCCGCACCAGGAGGCCCAGAAGTCGACGAGCGTGATCCCCGGCTTGGTGACTGTCTCCTCGAACGTCTCGCTGGTCAGCGCGATCGTGCTCATTGATCTCCCTTCATCTGGGGGCGTATACCCCTGGTGGGTATAACGCCGCTGGCAGCTCAGCATTCCCGCGTCCCTGAGGACTAGCATCGATTCCATGCCGGACACCGAGGACACCGCTCAAGACACCGCCGCGGCCACTCCCGAGGACACCAACGCCGCCGTCTGGAAGAGCGACATCGGCGTCAGCTTCTGGAAGTCGACGCGCGATGACAGGGAACGCCGCCGCGGGGCGCACCGTGCGCTGATGGCCGAACTCCTCCCGTTCGCCCCGGACGAACCGTTCACGTTTCTCGACCTCGGCGCTGGTACCGGCGCCGCCGCCAGGTCCATACTCGACCAGTTCACCGCGGCGCACGCGATCCTGGCGGACTTCTCCCCGCAGATGATGGCGCAGGGCATCGTCGAACTCGCTCCGTACGAGGGCAGGTACACCTACGTCGAGTTCGACCTGACGCGGGCCGGGGACTGGCCCGCGCCGGTCCCCGTCCCGGTGGGCGCGGTGATCAGCTCGCTGTCGGTGCACCATCTCAACGACGAGCGCAAGCAGACGCTGTTCGGTGAGATCTTCGAGCACCTGGCGCCGGGCGGCTGGTACCTCAACTACGACCCGGTCGCGCCGCCGGATCCGGCGGTCGAGGAGGCGTGGCTGCGGGCCGGCGACCGGCGTGACCCTTCCGCCGCGAAAAAGCGGGCCCACCGGACCCACGAGGAGCAGTTCAGGTACGAGAATCACGTCCGCTACATGATCCCGCTGGACCCGCAGGTCGCCTTCCTGCGCACGGCCGGGTTCGAGGGCGTGGATGTGTACTGGAAAGAACTCGACTACGTCATCTACGGCGGACGGCGCCCGCTGAGCTAACCCAGCCCCGCTAACCCAGCTGGGCGGCGATCGCCCGCACGCCCGCGATGAACACGCTGACCCCCAGCTCGTAATGGAATTCCGGGTCGTCGCACGCGGTCATCGGGATCGCGCACTCCACGAGCCTGGGGTACCGGCCCGTCGGCAGGGACGCGAGCACGACCTGCTTCCTGCGTTGTGACTCGGTCCGCTCTTCCGCCTCCAGCTCTTCAATTCCCGGCTCGCTCATTACGAGCGTGAGCCCGGTCCACAGCGTGGACCGGGCTATCTCGCTGGCGTGCTCGGGGTCGAACCCGGCAGCCCGCAAGACCTCCAGGGTGATCTCCGTCGCGCGCAGCGCGGACTCGTTCTGCTTCTCGCTCTCCAGCAGCAGCGGAGCGGCGGCCGGGTGCGCGCGCAGCACCCGCAGGAGAGACTCCAGCAGGCCGCGAAGCTGCGCGTGCCAGGGCGCCGCGGCGTCCACGTTGGTGTCGATCTCGGACCAGACCCGCTCGGCGAGCCCGTCGAGCAGCTCATCCTTGCTGCGGAAGTGCCAGTACAGCGCCATCGGCGTGACGCCGAGTTCGGTGGCGAGCTTGCGGATTGTGAGCGCGTCGAGCCCGTCGGCGTCCGCGAGCCGCAGCGCCCGGTCGACCACCGTGTACCTGGTCAGCCGGGTGCGCTCGCCCTCGTCGCGGGCCGGTGTGGCCGCGGAATCCAACTGCTCGGGAGAAGTCACTTGACAACTATACGTCGTACAGGTCATGATCGGCAATGACGACATGTACAGCGTATAAGAACGCCATACAGGTACGGCATACAGGTACGGCGTATAAGTTCCTCAGGGGAAGGACCGGAGCCGTGACGGCAAGGGCACGATGGTGGGCGCTGACCGCGGTCAGCCTGGCCACGCTCATGACTTATCTCGATAACAACGTGATCAACGTCGCCATCCCGACGATCCAGCACAGCCTGCACCTGTCGGTCAGCGGCCTGGAGTGGATCGTGAGCAGCTACCTGCTGGTGCTCGCGGGCCTGCTGCTCGCCGGCGGCCGGGTCGCCGACATCTATGGCAGACGCCGGGTATTCCTGGCGGGCCTGGTCATCTTCACGCTTTCGTCGCTTGCCGCCGGGCTGGCCGGGAGCGGCGGCTTCCTGATCGGCGCCAGGGCCGTGCAGGGACTCGGCGGGGCGCTGCTGATGCCGGCGGCGCTCGCGATCATCACGCATGTCTTCACCGACGTCAGGGAGCGGACGATGGCGATCGGCGTCTGGGGCGCCGTCAGCGCGCTCGGCCTCGCGCTCGGCCCGGTGATCGGCGGTGTCATCAGCCAGCACGTGCACTGGGGATGGATCTTCCTCATCAACGTTCCGCTCGGGGCAATCACGTTCGCGATCGCGGCCCCGTCCGTCCCGGAATCGCGGGCGGAAGGGCAATCTCGCCGGCTCGACATACCCGGGCTCGTCATCTCGGCGCTCGCGCTGTTCGCACTCACCTACGCGCTGATCGAGGGCCCCGACAGCGGCTGGACATCGCCGCGGATCGTGGCATCCTTCGCGGTCGCCGCGCTAGCCGGGGCGGTCTTCCTGGCCGTGGAGGCTCGCGGCCAGCAGCCGATGGTGCCGCTGGGCATCTTCAGGAACCGCGCGTTCAGCGGCGGCATCGTGACGATGATGATCTGGGGGTTCGGCATCCTCGGGATCTACTTCTTCACCTCGCTGTACCTGCAGCGGATCCTCGGGTTCTCGCCGACCAAGGCGGGCCTGGCGTTCGTGCCCATGGCGCTCACCATCGCGGTCGCGGCGACGCTCGCGCCGCGGGTGACGGCGCTGATAGGCGGCCACCGCACGGTTTCGTTCGGGCTGCTGCTCATGCTCGCCGGCCTGATCATGATCGCCCGCCTCGGCGTCGGCATCGGATACGGCTCGCTGATGCCCGGGTTCCTGCTCTTCGGCGTCGGCGCCGGGCTGATGAACGTGCCGCTGACGAACGAGGTTCTTGAAAGCTCGCCGACCGGCCAGGCGGGCATCGCCTCGGCCCTGCTCAACGACTCACGTGAGGTGGCCGGGCTGCTCGGGATCACGGTGATCGGCGCGGTGCTGAGCACCCGGGAGACGTCGGCGCTGCGGGTCGGGGTGCCGGCCCACCAAGCATTCATCGACGGCTACCACACCGGAATATGGGTGGCGATCGGGCTGCTCGCGGTCGGAGTCGTGCTCAGCTACGTGAGCCTGCGGCCTCGTCCGGCAGCGCAGGGTGAGCTTCCTGAGGCCAGTGAGGCAGTCGCGGTGGCCCAGGAACTCGAGGCACTTGAGGCCGAGGACGTGCGGCCCGTCTAACCAGTGGTACCTGCCACCGGACGTCAGTGTGGGCAGTCCCCTACCAGGGTGGCTGCCCATAGGCGTGTAATGAATCCCGGAGGGGCTCGGGCGCGGGGGAATGGGGGGCGCGGAGCCCCCCATTCGCGGGGGGATCCCGGGGGGTCGTCCCCCCCGGGGCAACCGGGAGGAGGCCGGGTGACGCAAGCAGACGGCTTCGACGCCGTGGTGGTCGGGTCGGGGCCGAACGGGCTGGTCGGGGCCATCACGCTGGCCGAGGCCGGGCTCCGGGTGCTGCTGTTGGAGGGAGCAGACGAGTTCGGCGGCGGGCTGCGCAGCGCGGCGCTGACCCTGGACGGCTTCACGCACGACATCTGCGCCACGGCGCTGCCGCTCGCGCGGGCGTCCAGGGCGTTCCGTGAGCTCAACCTCCCGGTCGAGTGGGCGTTCCCGAAGGTGCAGGCGGCGCACCCGCTAGACGGCCAGGATGCCGTGCTAGTGCACAGGGACGTCGCACAGACCGCCGCCGGCCTCGGGTCGGCGAGAGACGCGCTCGCCTGGCGGCAGAGCGTAGGCGCCACCGCGCGCGCCGGTTACGGGCTGGTGGACTCGCTGCTATCGCCGCTGTCCGTACCGCGCGCCCCGTTGCGGCTGGCCAGGTACGGGGCGCTTGGCGTGCTGCCGGCCACCGTGCTCGCGAAGGCCTTGTTCGGCGGCGAGCGAGGGCGTGCCGTGCTCGCGGGGATGGCCGCGCATTCCATGCTGGACCTGCGCGCGCCGATCACCGGTGGCTACGGTCTGCTGCTCGCGGCGCTCGCCCACGAGGCCGGCTGGCCGGTGGTCCGCGGCGGCGCGCAGCGGCTCGCCGCCGCCCTGGTCGGCCGGCTGACCGAGCTCGGCGGCGTGGCGGAGTCGGGCCATCCCGTCCGGGACCTGTCCGACGTGCCGAACGCTGGTGTGATCCTGCTCGACCTGACGCCGGCCCAGGTGCTGACCGTGTGCGGAGACAGGCTGCCCGGCGGATACGCGCGCCGGCTGGGCGCGTTCCGCTACGGGCCAGGAGTGTTCAAGGCCGACTGGGCGCTGTCCGCCCCGGTGCCCTGGACCGATCCGGCCGTCGGCGAAGCGGGCACCGTCCACCTAGGCGGCACGCTCGCCCAGATCGCGGCCGGTGAGGCCGAGGTGGCAGCCGGGCGGCACCCGCGGCGGCCGTACGTCCTCGCCGTCCAGCCATGCGCGGCGGACCCGTCGCGAGCGCCGGCCGGCCGGCAAGCGCTGTGGGCGTACTGTCACGTGCCGAACGGTTCCACGGTCGACATGACCACCGCGATCGAGAACCAGATCGAACGGTTCGGGCCCGGCTTCCGTGACCTGATCCTGTCCCGTGTCACGCACGACACGGCGGCCCTGGAGCGGCACAACCCCAACCTCGTCGGGGGCGACATCGGTGGCGGCTACGCGGGGCTGACCCAGTTCATCCGCAGGCCCCGGCTATCGCCGCACCCGTGGGCGACGCCGCTGCCCGGGGTGTACCTGTGCTCGGCGAGCACGCCGCCTGGCGCGGGCGTCCACGGCATGGGCGGCTACCACGCCGCCCGGCTGGCGCTGGCCGGACGCCGCGGACGACGCCCGCTCGGCGCCGCTAAGCAGACCGCAGCCGGTTCCGCCGGGGGAGACGCCACGGTCCGTTCCGGGTAATAATGACTTTTCACTGAACGGACAGTGGCGTCTGTGACCAGGAGCCCTCATGCCCTTTGATTTTTCGCTCTCCCCGCGGGTGATCGACTGGCGCGACCGCATCACGCGGTTCGTCGACGACGTGGTCATCCCGCGCGAGCAGGACGCGTTCATCGGCGGTGTGGACGACACGCTGCGCAAGGAACTGCAGCAACAGGCGAAGGCAGCCGGGCTGTGGGCGCCGCTGGCCCCCGCCGAGCTTGGCGGCGGCGGGTTCGCGTTCGACGAGGCGGCGGTGCTCCTTGAGGAGGCCGGCCGCAGCCTGCTCGGCCCGCTGGCGCTGAACTGCTCGGCGCCGGACGAGGGCAACATCCACATGCTGCACATGATCGCGACGCCGGAGCAGCAGCGCCGGTACCTGCTGCCGCTGGTCGCGGGCGATATCCGGTCGTGCTTCGCGATGACAGAGCCGCCGCCCGGCGCGGGGTCCGATCCCTCGGCGCTGCGCACCACGGCCACCAAGGTGGACGGCGGCTGGGTGATCTCGGGCAACAAGCACCTGATCAGCGGGGCGTACGGGGCGGCCTTCGCGATAGCGATGGCGGC
The DNA here is from genome assembly GCA_035571275.1 of Trebonia sp. Lineage (GTDB taxonomy): Bacteria > Actinomycetota > Actinomycetes > Streptosporangiales > Streptosporangiaceae > Trebonia. The sequence goes on along the minus strand of DATMKQ010000187.1, from coordinate 12,334 downwards.
CAGCGCCGACTCCGCTACCGGCGGCGGGGCGACGATGCTGCTGGTTGACACAGACAACCCAGGTTTCAAGATCACCGGGCACGCGCACACCATCGACGGTGCGGCGCTCGGCGGGCACTGCCAGGTGACCTTCGACGACGCGTTCGTGCCGGACGACGCGGTGCTCGGCGAGCCTGGCCAGGGGTTCAGGTACGCGCAGGTCCGGCTCGCCCCGGCCAGGCTCACGCACTGCATGCGCTGGCTCGGCGCCGCCCGGCGGGCGCACGAGATCGCGCTGACGCGCAGCGTGTCGCGTTCGGTGTTCGGCGCGCCGCTCGCCGAGCACGGCATGGCGCAGCAGATGATCGCCGACAACGAGATCGAGATCGCCGCCGCGCGCGCCCTGCTGTGGCAGGTCGCCTGGCATATCGCGCAGGGCGACAAGTCCACCGAGGCGTCGTCTCGCGCGAAGGTGTTCATCAGCGAGGTGGTGAGCCGGGTCGTGGACCGCTCGGTGCAGCTGTGCGGCGGGCTGGGCACCTCAGCGGAGCTGGTGGTGGGCCGCATCTACGCCGACGTGCGCGCGTTCAGGATCTACGACGGCGCGTCCGAGGTGCACCGGATGTCGATCGCCAAGCGGGCCGCGCGCCGCGCCCGTGCCCTCGCCGGCGCCGATGACTGACCCGGTGCCCGGCCAGCAAGGCCCGTCGCGGCAGCAGAGCGACCCGCCCGACCTGCCTGGGCTTCCCGCGGCGGGCGTCCGGCCCTGGCTGCGCGCCGCGCTGCCAGGCCTCGCCAAGGACGGTCCGTGGACGTCAGAAGTCATATCGGGCGGCCTGTCGAACATCACCTACCGACTCGGACTGCCCGGCGGGACCGTCATCTTGCGCCGGCCGCCGCTCGGCCATGTGCTGCCTCGGGCGCACGACATGCAACGGGAGTACCGGGTGCTTGGGGCGCTTTTCCCGACCTCCGTCCCGGTGCCAGAGCCGCTGGCACTGTGCACCGACCCGGACGTGCTTGGCGTGACGTTCTACGTGATGCGCGACGTGCCCGGCCCGGTGCTCCGCACCCCCGCTGACACCGAAGCGCTGTCGCCTTCCGCGCGCGGCGCGCTGGCGAGCGCGCTGATCGCCACGCTGGCCGACCTGCACGCGGTTTCACCGGACGAAGCCGGTCTCGGGGACTACGGTCGGCACAGCGGCTACTGCGTACGGCAGATCCGCACCTGGGGCGCGCAGTGGGAACGGTCCAAAACGCGTGAGCTGCCAGACATGGAAGTGCTGCTGGCGCGGCTGGCCGAACTGGCGCCAGAAGACAGCGCGTGCACGATCGTGCACGGTGACTTCCGGCTCGATAACACAGTCGTGTCGCTGGCGGTGCCGGACGCGCCGCGGATCGCCGCGGTCCTGGACTGGGAGTTGTCCACGCTCGGCGACCCGCTCGCCGACCTCGCGGTCACAATGACCTACTGGCATGATCCAGGCGACGCCGAACGCGGCAGCGTACCAGTGTCCGCCGGACTCACCGACAAGCCGGGGTTCCCCACCGCCGACGCGCTCGCCCAGGCATACGCGGTGCGAACGGGCCGTGACCTGCGCAACCTGTCCTTCTACATCGCGCTTGCCTGGATGAAGCTGGCGGTCATCTGCGAAGGCGTGCACGCACGGTACCTGGGCGGGCAGACAGTCGGACCGGGCTACGAGAAGGTGGGCCCGGCGGTGCCGATGCTTGCCGCGCGGGGGCTTCGGGTACTTCGGCCGTCTTAACGGGGTGGTCTGGTCGCAGGATTTCTTGCCGTTCCCGTGGCATTTCGCCTTCCCGTTCCCGTTCCCGTTCCCGTTGCCCTGGCCGTTGCCGTTGCCGTTGCCCTGGCCGTTGGCGTTGGCGTTGCCCTGGCGGTTGGCGTTGGCGTTGCCCTGGCCGTTGGCCTTCGCGTGATGCTTGGCCTTTCCCTTGGCCTTTCCGTTGCTCTTGTCGTTGCCTTGCCCGTTGCCACTGCTCGACGTGGTCGCGCTGCTGGCGGCCTTCTGCTCGCCCTTCGCCTTGCCCGTCGCGTTGCCCGTCGCTTTGGCCTTCGCGTTCTTGGTCTTGTGTCGCAATGTTCGCGCCGGGCTGGTTGGCCCGGCCTGATGCGGTCCTACGGTCGCCGGTTCCGGGCTAATGTTCCGCCGCGGCACCACCTGAGCGGGGGCGGGCGCGTCGAAGAGGCTGTGCGCCATCTTCTGCAGCATTGGCGGCAGAGCGCCCGCCGCGGCGGTCCCGCCCAGCGCGGCCGCTAGAGTGAGCGCGCCAGCTGAAATGAGCACCGGGATGCGGTGGGCGAGCGAGTGCCGCGCTTTCGCTGCGCCGGACCTGATCCACGTCGGCGCGCTCAGCGCAGGCCCGCTGACGGCGAGTTCGAACGCCGCCACGGCGGCCTGCTCGCCGGAAAGCTCCCGAAGCGTGGCCGGACGCGCCGCCGCGGCGAGCACGAGGGCCAGCGTCTGCTCCTCCGGCGGGGCATCGGGACCCGCGCCCTGGCCGGACAGCAGCCGTTCGGCTGTCGCCTCGTCGGGGGAGCGCCAGTCGGCGTGGCCGGAAGGAATAGGCATCTCAGCGGGGGAACCGTCGAAGGCCGTCATCGCGTTACACCACCCTGCTCCGGCGTGCCGCCTCGCTGGCCTGGTGTCACACTCTTGGCGTCAGCCAGCCGCGCGCTGAGCGTGCGCAGGCCCCGGTGGGCGGCCACCCGGACCGCACCAGGCGTTTTGCCGACGATTCGCGCGACTCCCGTGGCTTCCATGCCGACCACGACACGCAGCACGATGATCTCCGCCTGATCGCGCGGCAAGGTCGCGATCAGTTCCAGGGCGGCAGCGGTGGAGATGCCTTCGGCCGCCGCGGCGAAGGTGTCGTCCGACGCGGGCCGGTCCAGGGCTTCGATGTCTCCCGTTGGCGATTCCGGGTGTCGTGCCTCGTGCCGGCGCTTGTCGATCACCTTGCGGCGGGCCAGGGTAAACAGCCAGCCGCGAAATTCGGGTTCGCCGCCCTTGAATTTGGCTAGCCGCCGGGCGACATCAAGCCAAACGTCGCTGGCGAGATCCTCCGCCGCGTCCCCCGCGGCAACCCAAAGGTACCGAAGCAATGGCGGGTGGGTATCTCGCCACAAGATAGCGAATGCGGCCCCATCCCCGTCCGCGGCGGCGGCGAGCACTTTGGGGAATCCCTCGCCTAGCACGAAACGACCCTAAAACACTCATGAGCCGCTGTCTTGGTAAACTCGCGAGTAACAAGCTTAGGCGGTAACGCAGAAAGCCCTCTCCACGGTCTTACTTTCGACAGGCGTTGCCTGATCCTAATCGCGCGGTGGAGGGGAACGGAGCGTGACGGCTCGTGTGGGAGCGCTTGACTGGCCGCGGAGTCCGGTTGGCCGGGTTGGGTTGGTGAGCGGCGAGCCGCTGTCTGGGAGACCGACGGGGAAGTGGGCTCGCCCCGCCAGCCCGATTGGCGGCCAGGCGGACGCACAATGGGTAAAGGCGGCGGGCGGCCTGGCCGACGGAATCAGGACCGGCAGGTACGCGCCAGGCGAAAGGCTGCCGACCGTATCCGATATGGCGTTGGCCGCATGCGTTCACCCGAAGGTCATGGCTCGTGCTTTGCGACGGCTGCGGTAACTGGGTTATGTCCATTACCGCAGCGGACACGGCTACTACGTGGCAGACGACCCGCCTCCCGGTGGCATTTAGCGGCTGCTATCCGTGTTAGCGCTTGCTGGTTGGTCCGCCGATGTTCGCCAGGCTGGTCCGGGCCGTCACCGTGAGTGGATCAGCGGGCGGCAGGCTCAGCTCGCAGCGTTCGACGGTCTCGGTGAGCAGTTTGGTGGCGTCGCTGATCCTGCCGACCGCATAGTAGGCGTGTGCCAGGTTGATGCAGGCGCCGAGTGTGTCCGGGTGGTCTGCGCCGAGCACCTTGACATACTCGCTGCGGGCCTGCTCGAACAGGCGCACGGCGACGGCCATCTTGCCCGCCGAGTAATTAGCGGAGCCAAGCGCGCCGCGGGCGGCGATCGTCTGCAGGTGGCCGGCGCCGAGCGCGCGCTCACGGTCGGAGACCACCCGCTGGTAAAGCGAGATCGCCGCCTTGGCCTGCCCGGCCGCCAGATATGTTTCAGCCAGCTGCTGGCACGTCGTGGTCGTCTCCGGGTGCCGGGAACCCTGGATTCGCTCCCTGTCCCGCAGTGTGGTCCGCAGCAGGGCGATCGCTTCGTCGACCTGGCCCGCGGCACGTTGCGCGGCGGCCAGGTCTTCGCGCGCCGATATGGCCTCGACGCTTTCCGCACCTGCCGACCGTTCCCAGCCGCTGGCGACGTCGGTGAGGACGGCGGTGGCCTCGACGAACCGTTTGGCCGTCAGCAGGGCGAACCCCAGGTCGCGCCCGGCCTGGACCGAGCCGGGGTGATCCGGCCCGGCCCGGCGGGCCCGGTCGCCGTGGATCTGCTCGAGCAGCGCCACGGACTCGGTCGCCCGCCCGGCCGCCAGGTACGCCTGCGCGAGCCGCTCGCTGATGCCAACGGTGGCTGGATGATCGTGCCCGAGCAGCCGCACGCTAGTGGTGGCGAGTTCTTGCCAGTAGTCGACCGCGGGGCCGGTCAGGCGCGCGCTGTCCAGGCTGCTCCCGGCGCGCATGAGCAGCGCGTGGCAGCCTCCCTCCCACAGCAGGGATCCCGAATACCTCCGCAGAGTCTCGGTGCACGAGCGCAGGCTTCGAGCCAGCCACTCCGGCTCGTCGTCGGCTGCCCACGCCTCGAGCAGCGCGTCGGCCGCCGCGGTAGCCGCGCCCTTGAGCATCGCCTCCGGCATGGCCGCCCTGGCGGCGGCCTGGACCAGCCAGTTCATCCGCAATGTCGGCGGCGTCGTGGACGTGTCGGTGGTGACCAGGCCAGCCTGCTCGAGGGCCGCGACCCCGTCCTGTATCCCGCCCGCCGATCCCGTGTGCAGGCCGCGGACGCCAGAGTGCTCGCGCACGGCGGCGGTGGTGAAGACCGTGCCGGGGATTCCGTCGCCGTCAAGCAGGGCGGCCAGCGCGAGGAGTGAATGAGCGGTGCCGGGCGACAGCAGGTCGGCGTGGTCCACGGACAGCGCCCAGGCGATCGGGGCGGCCGTCGGTTCCGCCACCGCCACCGCCGCCGCACCGAGCGCCTGTTCACGCCTGCGGAGGAAGTGCTCGCGGTAGTCGTGGCAGGTGAGCTCAGAGCTGGCGATCACGGCGCTGGCCAGCGCCAGGGCCAGCGGCTCATTGCCGAGGTCGCCGATCAGATCGATGGCGCCCTGACGCTGGTCGAGGTCCGTGGTGAGGCGGCCGACCAGGTAGGTCAGCGCCTCGCGGCGGCTGAAGGTCCCCACTGGCATGACGTGCGCCGGGTACCCGGACAGGGTCACCGGGTCAGGCGTGGTGATCAGCACCCGGCCCGACGGGCCCCCGGGCCAGAGTCCCTGGATGGTCATCGGGTCCGTCAGGTCATCGATCACGACGAGCCACGGGCGGGGCGTGTCACGCAGCCAGCCCAGGAAGCGGTCGGACACCGACTCGGCCTCGCCCGATAGCTGGATGTCGAGCGCGGCCGCGGCCTCGACGTAGCCGGAGAGCACCTGCGCCCGGCTCGTGGCGGTCAGCCAGATCACCTGGTCGACCGCGCCGGCCTGCCACAGCGAATGCGCGAATGACAGCGCGAGCTGCGTTTTGCCTGACGCGCCCCGCCAGTTACGCGGTCCGGCGGCGTGCTCGGGGACGAGCGCGAGCGCGGTACCCGGGCCAAGCACCGTCTGCGTCAGCTGGCCCGTCTCTGCCCTGACGGTGAACCCGTCGGCGAGCGGTGGCGCCGACCCTACCCAGACAGGTCGCAGCTCAGGAGCCGCTGCCAGTCCTGCCTGCATTCCGGCCGATACCGGGCTGTCCATCATCGCACCCACCTACATCCCGGGAGTCACGCTGGTCCGCCCGCTCCTGCGGCGACCAGAACGCCGCGCGGCGATGGCCTCCACCAGGGTGATCAGGACCTGCTTTACCGAGCCAACATCGCGGGCGTCGCAAAGGATCAGCGGGACGCCCGGGTCGAGGTCGAGCGCGGTTCGCACTTCGTCCGGATCGTAGCGGGGGGCGTTGTCGAAACAGTTGATGGCCACGACGAACGGCAGCCTGCGTTTCTCAAAGTAGTTCACTGACGGAAAGCAGTCGTCGAGCTTGCGGACGTCGGCAAGGATCACCGCACCGAGCGCGCCGTAGGACAGTTCGTCCCACATGAAGGAAAAGCGCTCCTGGCCCGGCAGCCCGAACAAGTACAGCACCAGCTGACTGCCGAAGGTGATCCGGCCGAAGTCAAGTGCGACCGTCGTGGTGGTCTTGGCGTCCACCCCGGACACGTCGTCGTAGCCGACGCTCGCTGAGGTCAGCACCTCCTCGGTGCGCAGCGGGCGTACCTCGCTGATCGCGCCGACTAGCGTCGTCTTCCCCGACCCGAACCCGCCTGCTATAAGGATTTTGTGCGCGGCGAACGGCGGGGGGATATCAGAGCGCGCGGAGCCCATTCAGTATCTCCTGAAGCACGTCGTTGCCGGTTTGTTGCCCGGGAGGGCGTTCCCGCACCACGGTCACCGCGCCCTGCGCGGTCAGGTCGGCGAGCAGCACCCGCACCACGCCGACGGGCAGCCCCGTGTCCGCTGCGATGTCGGCCACGGTCGCCGGGTTCTCGCACAGCTTAAGGATCCTGCGGTGCTCGGGGGTCAGCTTGACTGATTGATCCCCGCCCAGACCCGCCCCCGTCCTGGCCAGCAGCCCGGTGGCAACGACGACGGCGAGGAGATCGAGCATCTCCCCGTCGGCGGGCGCGGTCCGTCCGCCGGTCACGGCGTAGGGCCGCACCACAGGGCCGGAATCCCGCCGTCTCCACTTGTTGCCTCCGGGCACCGCGATCACTCCACCGGCATGTCGACGGGCGGGAACCGCGGCAGGGCGGCCAGGTGCGGCCGCGCGCGCTTGGTGAGCATCGCCATCTCGTAGGCGACCGAGCCCGCGTCCGCTTCCGCGGGGCACAGCGCCGCGAGGCAGCTTCCCTCGCCGGCCGCGATGACGAAGAAGATGCCCTGCTCGAGCTCGATGATCGTCTGCCGGACGCCGCCCGCCTTGAATCGATCCCCCGTGCCCGCCGCCAGGCTTTGCACGGCTGACGCCACTGCCGACAGATGCTCGGCCTCCTCGCGGGTGAGATCGCTCGAAGCGGCGATGAGCAAGCCATCGCGGGACAAGATCACAGCCCGGCGGAAGTCTTTGAGTCGGTCGGCCAGATCGTCCAGCAGCCAGGCGAGATCCCGTGCTGGACTGCCGCCCTCGGCCATTAATCCCCCTCGCTATCCGCCGCGCTGTCTCGCGTGCTATCTGTATTGGCTAGCGTGCCGTCGCCAGACCCGGAACCAGCCTGCTCGTCAGCCTCCTCGTGAGCCAGCCGGCTCCGATGCCAGCTGTTCTGCAGGGAGGCGGCGAGCGTGCGCGCGTGTTCCGGTGCCGGGCTGTCCGGCGGGACATGCCGTGGCGCCGGTCCTTCCGCGTCCATGGCTAGCGGCTGGTCGTCCCAGGCCTCGGACGCCACCGTGAGCGAGTCCTGTGGCGCGTCCGCCGTCGTGGCCGACGGGCGGATGCGGCGAGGCAGACCGTGCAGGGTCGTCGGAGCGGCCGGGGCGAGTGGCGCGGGCGGGGCGTCCTGAGCCGCCGGAGCTTCGACGCGGGTGTCCGCGGTCGGCGTGAGCGCCAGATCTCCGTTGAGCTCGTCGAGCGTCAAGAGCGATTCAGGCAGGCCGGTGCTGGTCAGCGAGAGCACCTCGGGAGCACGCAGGTTCAGCCGGGCCGAACGGCCGGTTACCGGTTCGGTACTGAGGCGGGTCTCGGCGCCAGGCCGAGCGGGGGTGGCCATGATGCTCTCGGGCATCACCACCACCGCTTTGATGCCCCGGTAAGCGGACGGGGCAAGTGCCACGTGCACGCCGTGTCGCGCCGCCAGCCTGCCCGCCACGAACAGGCCAAGCCGGTCGGCGTCGGCCAGGTCGAAGTCTGGCGGGCTGGTGAGCTGCGCGTTGATCTGGATGAGCTGATCCGGCGGTATGCCAAGGCCGCGGTCTTCGACCTCGATCGCGAAGCCGTTCGCCACTCGCTCGGCCCGCACCTCGACTCGCGTGCTGGATGGCGAGAACAAGGTCGCGTTCTCGATCAGCTCGGCCAGCAGGTGGATCATGTCCGTGACCGCGGTCGCGCCGATCGCCTCGTCGGAATCGGTGATAACGGTCACCCGCGTGTAGTCCTCGACTTCGGCCGCGGCGGCGCGCATCACGTCGATGACCGGCACCGGGCCACTCCACGAACGCCCCGATGCCGCCCCCGACAAGATCGTCAGGCTCTCAGCATGGCGGCGCATCCGGGTGGTCAGATGGTCGAGCGTAAACAGGTCGGCGAGCGCGGTGGGGTCGGAGGCCTGCTGTTCGAGGCCGTCGATGATGCGCAGCTGCCGATGCAGCAGCGACTGGTTGCGCCGCCCGAGGCTGACCAGGATCTGCCTGTAGCCGTGACGCAGGGAAGCCTCGGCCACGGCCGAAGTGACGGCCGCGCGATTGAGCCGAGCGATCGCCGCGGCGACTGAGGTGACCTCGGCGGTCTTCATGGTCGGCCAGTTTGTGCCCGCTTCGTCATCCCCGACCTGGTCCCCGTTGCGCAGCGCGGCGACGATCCGTGGCAGGTGCTCGTCGGCCAGGGAGCCGGCCGTCGCGGTCAGCCCGGAGATCTCGGCGGACAGCCGGCGGGCGAACCAGTCGACCCGCGCGACGACGACAATGACAACGATCAGGCCCGCCCCCGCTATCACCGCCGCGCCCAGCACTGCCTGATGGCTGGGTGTCTGCCTGCTCATCCAGCGGATCTTGTCCAGGTAGCCCGCCAGCACTAGCCCGGCGATCACTCCCCATAGCGCCAGCAAGATCGTGACGGGCGCAAGCAGGCCAGCGGCGAGATAGAAGTTGATCGAATGACCTGCGGCACGCGGGGCTGCCCGGCCCGGGGAGCTGGGTAGGCCCATGGAGCAACTCCTCGTTTTTACCGCGAACGTCCGGATGCTTCTGAAAGATCATCCTGACCCACATTGTGTCCGGAAGGCTACAGTAACGCCATCAAGCGACGCCAGACTGTGATATCGCGCAATTGCGTAGTTATGCGCGGGCCTGCGACGTCGACGAGGACAGATCGACGAAAATCTAAACCCACTATTCCGAACGGCCCCAGGCGTCCCGTCAGTCTTAAGGTGGGGCCGACGGCCCGCCCGGCAGGTGCGGCAGCCATAAGCCGGTGGCTGCCCCCCTCCGCCCCCCTCATAAAGGGTTCGCCCGCGGTCGGCTGGGAATGCATGCCAAACGTGACCGCTGGCGATGAGGGAGAGCGGGTCGTACGGCTGACCGCCTGGGTCGAGGGCAGGGTGCAAGGGGTCGGATTCCGGTACTGGGTCGGGCGGAAGGCCGCTGAGTTGGATCTCGTCGGCTCGGCGACCAACCTGCCGGATGCCAGCGTGGAAGTGGTGGCCGAGGGTAGCGAAGACGCGTGCCGCGCGCTCGTCGCGGCACTCGCGAGCGGTGCCGGACCCGGCCGGGTGACCCGGGTTACGCAGCGTTGGGGCGCGCCTCGGGGTGACCTGTCTGGCTTTGTGGCCGGGTAACGGGTACGGTCCGCCCGAACCCGGTTACTCGGCGCGCTATGACCGTGTGACCTGCGACACTTGCGCGGTTCGATAGCTGGGGCCAGTAACGAGAGCGTCGCCCGAAATTCGGGGGAATCGCACAGCGACATCCCGATCACGGAGGTTCATCATGGTCGTGAGCCACCGGCTAGGAGGCACTTCCCGGCTGGCCGGGCTAACGAGGAGTAACAAGGAAGGCAGGAAACTACCTATGACGCAGCGAAGCCTTGAGGATCTGCTGCAGACAGTGAACCCCGTTGAGCTGCTGCGCAGCTCCCAGGACGGAGCCTACGTCTACCCGGTCGTGCCCACCGAGTTTAGCAACTGGCGGACCGAGCAGCGCGCGTGGACTCAAACCTGCGTGCTGTATGACCAGACGCACCACATGGCGAACCTGTACGTCAAGGGGCCGGACGCGCTCAAGCTGATCTCCTACCTTGGCATTAACACCTTCAAGAACTTCTCGCTCAATAGGGCCAAGCAGTTCGTTCCCTGCAGCTATGGCGGCCACGTGATCGGCGACGGGATCCTGTTCCACCTGGAGGAGGACGAGTACGAGTTCGTCGGCCGCGTGCCGACCGTGAACTGGGTTCAGTTCAACGCCGAGACCGGCGACTGGAAGGTCGAGCTGGTACGGGATGACCGGTCGCCGTCCCGCCCGATGGGCAAGGCGGTCACCCGCACGCAGTACCGGTTCCAGATCCAGGGTCCGAATGCCGAGCAGGTGATCCAGAAGCTGAACGGCGGCCCGTTCCCCGACATCAAGTTCTTCCACACGGACTACATCAACATCGCCGGTCGCCGGGTGCACGCCCTTCGCCACGGCATGGCCGGCCAGCCGGGACTTGAGGTCTGGGGTCCGTACGAGGAGTACCTGGAGATCCGCGACGTGATCTTGGAAGCAGGCAAGGAGTTCGGTATTGAGCCGGTCGGCGCTCGCGCGTACGCGACTAACGCGCTTGAGTCCGGCTGGATTCCCTCGCCACTTCCCGCCATCTACACAGGCGACCAGATGAAGCCATACCGGGAATGGCTCCCCGCGCAGGGTTACGAGGGCTTCGCCGGATCGATCGGCGGCAGCTTCGTCTCCGACAGCATCGATGACTACTACGTCACGCCGTACCAGCTCGGGTACGGCCACATGGTCAAGTTCGACCACGACTTCGTGGGCCGCGAGGCCCTGGAGGCGATGGACAAGCCCAACCAGCGCCGCAAGGTGACGCTGGCGTGGCACGGCGAGGACGCCGCCAAGGTCGTCGGTTCGCTTTTCACCGACGAGGTGCCCTACAAGGTCCTCGAGCTGCCCGTGTCGAACTACGCCGCCTCGAACTACGACGCCATCCTCTCCGGTGGCAAGGTGGTGGGCCTGTCCATGTTCACCGGCTACAGCCACAACGAGCGGAAGATGCTTTCGCTGTCGACCGTCGACCACGACCTGCCCATCGGCGCTGAGGTCACGCTGGTCTGGGGTGAGCCGGACGGCGGTTCCGCTAAGGCGTCGGTGGAGCGGCCGCATCGCCAGATGGAGGTTCGCGCCACCGTGGCTCCAGCCCCGTACACCAAGGAAGTTCGCGAGCACTACGCGGAAGGCTGGCGCAGCGTCCAGGCCTGACGCTCGCTACCCCGACACCGCGAACCCCCAGCACCCGCCGGTGCTGGGGGTTCGCGCGCGAAATGCGACAAACCCGATATCGCCGACGCACGGCAACACAATATCCGCGCCATTTAACGCACAAATTCAGGTAATACCGGAATAGTCCGGCCGCCTGTGTTCTCCTGTGATTATGACCTGATCTTCCCTTGGGGGTGGGGGCGGAGATGGACGATCACGGCATCCGGTCAGGACGCCCGCGCGTCTCGGAGCCGTCGTGGGCGACGGTGATAGCCACCACCATGCGCCTGTGGCTGGAACGACATGACGTCGCTCGCGGGCGCATGGTTCTCGCGCGGCGCTTGCTCGTGCTCGCGGTCGCCGTGGTGGCGGCCGTCGTGATCACGGCCATCGTCACCCATCGCGCGCCGGCGACGAGCCCGCGACGTGCGGCGGCTGCCCCCACGCCCGTGGCGTTGCAGGTCGCGGCGGCTACCCGCGACCAGGCCGCAGCGTGGATCGCCAGTCAGGTCGCTCCCGGCGCGATTGTGGCCTGCGACCCGGCGATGTGCGCTCAGCTGCAAGCCACCGACCTGTCCCCGTCCCGGCTGTTGATGCTCGGCACGTCGACGGCCGACCCGCTTGGCTCCGACGTAGTGGTCGCCACTCCGGCGATAAGGAGCCAGTTCGGCGCCCGGCTTGAGAACGTGTACGCGCCCGTGGTGCTCGCCAGCTTCGGTTCCGGCGCTGGCCGGATCGACGTCCTCGCCACCGCTCCCGACGGCGCCGCCGCGTATCAGCTCTCACTCTCCGCGGACATGCGCGCCCGCGAAACGGCCGGCCGGCAGTTGGCGGTCAACCGGCACGTCATCGTCTCTTCGGCCGCCAGGGTGGCGCTGAAGGATGGCGACGTGGATCCCCGGCTGCTCCTGACGGTCGCCGAGCTGGCAGCGGGGAGGCCGGTCCGGATCCTGGCCTTCGACGACCCGTCACCGGGCGCTAGCCCCGTCGTGCCG
>DATMKQ010000186.1:0-3071 GCA_035571275.1 Trebonia sp. | reverse complement strand
GTAACGGAGACATGGTCGTCGCACCGAAGCCGTCGGTACACCTCTTGCGCACCCGGCACGGTGTTCAGCACCGCCAGCGTCATCGTCCCCGCCTGGTGCCGCTCGCGGACGGCTTGCGCGAGCGCCGCATAATCGCCGGCGGCCCGCGTCGCGGACGCACCGGCCGCCGCCGGCACGGACAGCGCCGCCGGCACGGACGCCGCCGGGACGGACGACAGGAACGTCAGTCCGAACGGTTCCGCGGTGCCCCACCGGGCGGCCCATCCTGCCACCTGGCGCAGGGTCGCGGTCGTCGCCTGGCACAGCGCGGGCTCGACCACGACCCACTGCGCCCCGTTGGTGACCAGGGCGAAGTCGATGGGATACATCGCCGGCGCGATTCCGAAGCCGCGGTTCAGCGCCTTCGACACCAGCGTGTCCACGGTGCCGACGACGATGGCGGGCCGGTGCATGTTCTCTCGCCAGTCCCCCGCGCTCGCTCCCCGGTCGCCAAGCACCACGTGCAGCGCGACCCGCTCGGTGAGCCCGAGGTTCGCCAGCCACGTCCGCACCGAGCCCGCCACCTGGTCAAGAGCGGCGCGCTGCGGCAGCGCGTACACGAGCCGGCGCGCTGTCCCGGCCGGATCCTGGCCGTGCAGCCGGCGCCACAGCCAGGCCAGGATCACCCCCGACTTCCCCGCCCCGGCCGGTGCCCGCACGACGTCGGGCAGCCCGTCTCGCGCGATCCGCGCCTGGTATCCGTGCGGCGGGCGGCCCGTCGCGCGCTCGTAGAACGACTGGAAGTCCTGCATCAACCAATCCTCAGGCACGCCGGCCGGTTCGGGCAGTGCCTGGCGGGAAGCAGCACCTCGGCGTAAGGAAGAAGTTCGAACTATTTTGGCCCGTCGCGCGTCTTGAATAGTAAGCAAGGAAAGCCTGAGCCCGAGGTGCGCGGGCGAAGGCGGCGGCCGAAGGGCGGACGTCGTGATGAGCGGAGTCAGTGTCACGCGGGACACGTTTCAGATGATGGCTCTCGTACCCGAGGACCTGGTCGACCTGCCCGCCGACGGCGAGTGGGCGGCCTGGCTGACCAGTTCGCTGGTCGACGGGAGGACCGCGGTCGTGCTTGTCTCGATCACGGTGACCGCGCTCGGTCTGCCGCCGGGCACGCCAAAGGCGACGGCGGGCGAGTCGCTCGCGGCACGGGTCCGGGCCAGGCATCCGGGAAGCTCCGTGCTCATCGAGGAGTTCACGACGCCAGGCGGCAACTGCGCGGTCAGCGTTCGCCGCGTCGTCACCCAGCGGCTCAACGGCAAGAACGTCACGACCGGGCAGGCGCAGGCGCTTGTCGTCTACCCGGCGCCAGGCGCGCTCGGCATCGTCAGCGGCGTGGCCCTGGACCCCGATGACCTGGACCGGGCGGCGGTTCTCGTCATGGAGATCGCCGCGGGGATGACGGTCACCAGCGCGCCAGCGGCGGCCTGACGCCGAGCCAGCGGGCGACCGCCACGCCGACGCTGCCGGCCGCTACGAGCGCGAGCGCCCAGCCGACGGCGCGCGCGACGCGACCGCGCCCGGTGCGCCTGGCGCGCCCGGCGCCCCGCCCCGTTCGCGCCGGCTCGTCCGCCCCGTCGCAGACCGGACGACGGCGCGCGGCCCGCCGGCCCGCCTCGACTGACGTGAGCAGGCCGCGGTGCAGGAGCACCCGGTCCTCGGCATCCTCGGCGTGAGCCACGGCGCTCCTGAAGGCGTCGAGCATGCGTTGCGCTTCCCTGGGGTCGATCGCGTCCTGCGACCCTGTCATGCACACGACCAGCCGTTTCCTGGCTGCGTCGGCGATTCTCCGCGCCTGCCGTACTTCCGGATCATGCTCAATCGCGTCCCCGAGATCGCAGATCAAAGCGTCCCCCGCTTTAATCACTGGAAATCACCTGCCTTTCGATGGAAGAGTCTACCACAGTCACAGTAGATTCCAGTAATTTCCAGAGCCTTCAGGGCCCTCAGTGGTCACTTCAGGATCCTCACGGTCACTTCAGGATCCTCGCGGTTATTTGGGGACGCGGAACTTGGCGAGATGCGCCATGAAGGACTGGTGCGCTTCCCAGCCGTCGGGGAACTTCACCGGCACGCCGAGGTGCACCGGCTCGGCCGACGGGTGGGCGTCGAGCAGCTCGGGAATGCCCGCGCGGGCCACCACGACGCACGCGTGCCGGTGCCGTGAGGCCAGCACGCACAGGCGCCCCGCCTCCAGGTGGAACGCGGTCGCGTCGCGGCGTCCTGACAGCGGGTGCAGCATGATCATCACGTCGAACTCGCGGCCCTGGAGCCGGTTCGCGGTGTCGGCGACCACCTTCGTCACGTCCAGGCTCAGCACCGGGTACGCCGCCGCACGGGCCCTGAGCGCGCGCTTCACGGCCGCGGCCTGGTCGCGGTGCGCCACGCCGATCGCGATCCGGTCGGCGGTCACGTCGTGCGCGCCCCGTTCCGAGACCGCCACCGCGCCGCGCAGCAGCAGGCGGGCCGCCAGCTCAGCGCAGGCGTCGACCGCCTCGGCGTCGGTGCGCAGCGTGTGCCGGTGCGGCAGCTCGTAGAGCGCCCAGCCCGTGTCGCCGGCAGTATGCAAGGCAAGATCAAAAGAGGTTATTCCGAACGGTCGCGTGTTCCACCTGATCGCCCTGTCGCTGAGCTCGGTGGCGGCGACAAAGCCGCTGAACGGGTAGAACGCGGCCGAGACCACCGGTGCCGCCGTGGCGGGCAGCCGCCAGGACACGGGCAGCGTGTGCACCGGGATGCCTGGGTTGTTGGTGAGCAGCACCGCGACGGCGCTCGACATCGGGTCCCAGTTCAGCCCGAGCCAGCGCTCCGTCTCCACGGTGGAGAAGGGGTCGAGTTGCCCCGGGTCTCCCACGAACAGCGCCTTGCTGAAGAGGTGCGCAATCCGCAGCAGCGAGTCGGAGCGCATCTGGTACGCCTCGTCGATGATGGCCCACGGCCAGCGCGCTTCCGTGTCAAGCCCTGTGCCGGCAAGCCCCGTGCCGGCAAGCCCCGTGCCGGCAAGCCCTGTGTTGGCAAGCCCTGTGTTGGCAAGCATC
>DATMKQ010000185.1:0-2765 GCA_035571275.1 Trebonia sp. | reverse complement strand
TCTCGTGGGAGCTGACCCGCCAGCTCGTCGAGCACCTTCCGGTCATGATCACCCCGCAGTGGGTCGCCACCCGCACCCAGCCAATCGCGGTCGATGACGTAGTGACGTACCTGGTCGGCGTGCTAGAGCCGGCTGAGGCGTCGGCCAGGGTGTATGAGGCCGGGGGCCCGGACGTGCTGGAGTACTCGACAATGCTGCGCCGGGTCGCGGAAATCGAGAACCGCCCCCTGCTCCTGCTGCCGGTGCCGCTGCTTACTCCCTGGCTGTCCTCTCTGTGGCTCACGCTTGTCACCGACATCGACACGGGTACGGGCCGCGCCCTCGTCGATTCCATGATCAACGAGGTGATCGTGCGCGACGAGTCGATCAGAGACCTCATCCCGATCCAGCCCATGTCGTACGACGACGCCGTGCGCGCCGCGCTGCGCGAACGGCACGAGGCCCAGCAGGCCCGCTCGTGACGGGGCGGGGCCGCGTCAGGCCAGGTGGCCGCGCCAGGCCCAATGACCTCGCCTGGCTCGGGGCTGCCGGGATCGGCGCTGCGGCACTGCTGCGGTCCTCGTTCGCCGCCAGGGCAGGCTCTGCGCGGTTTTACCTGCTCACCACCAGTCTGGCCGGTACCTGGACCTGCGGTGCGCTCGGCGGGGAGCCCATACCGTGGCGTGGCGACGGCTACCGACCGGGCCCCGCAGGAGCGGCACGAGCCCTTGTCGTCGTCCCCGTCATCACCGGGGCCGCAACCTTCGCCGTGTTCTACGGTGCCGCGCGCGCCGCCCGCCGCCACCGCACCTTGCGCCGCGCGATCACCAGCGTGCTGGGCTACGCGGACGCGGGGTCAACCCCGCTGGTCGTGCTCATCGCCTCGGGCAGCGCGGTAGCCGAAGAACTGTTCTTCCGCGGGGCGTTGTGGCTGGGCCCGCGGCCGCTTCGCGACACCACGCTCGCCTACGCCGCTTCGACCGCCGCTACCGGCAACCCGGCGCTGGTCTTGGCCGGCCTGATTACCAGTGTGATCTTCGGCTGGCAGCGGGACGCGACCGGCGGAGTGCTCGCCCCGGCCGTCACGCACGTCACCTGGTCCCTGCTCATGCTCCGCTACCTCCCGCCGCTGTTCCGCAACGCAGGCCAGGCGCCGGACCCCGCCTGAGGCCGCCCGCGCGTTGCGTCGCCGACGGCCCCAGGTTCATCGCGGTTCGCGCCGGGCGATCAGGGCGCGATGTCCCACTGCTGACAGGTGTTGTCGAGCTGAGCCCACTGGCGGACGATGGTCCCGTCCGTGGTTTCACAGTCCTCCGCGTCCAGCACCATGCCGTTGGCGACGTTGCTGATCGTGTAGTGGCCGCCCACCGCGGTGACGTCCCACTCCTGGCAGAGGTTGCCGAGCGAGGACCACAGGTCGATGAGGGTGCCGTCGAATTCCCCGCAGTCCACCGAGTCGAGAACCTCGCCGCTGTTGACGTTGGTGATGACGTAATGGCCGCTGCCCGCGCTGCTGAACGTCCACTGCGGGCAGGTGCCGCCCGAGGACCCCAGCACGATGCCAGTGCCGTTCGTGGTGGCGCAGTTGGATGGCTCCGCGACCTTCCCGCTGTTGACGTTCGTGATCGTGTACCGCGTGCCGGTTTCCGGGAAGCCGGTGCTGACCTGCCGGTAGCCCGCCGCGACGATGTTGGCTTGAACGGCGTTGTCGGTTGCGTCGGACGGGTAGCCGGCGGTGATGACGCCCTCGAAGAAAGACCCGTCGGATCCGTTGCTGTTGTCGCCCCCGGTGCCCAGGATGACGGCGCCCTCCTGATGCATCGGGGTGTATCCACCGATGTCCGGAAGCGGCCCGCTGTACTCGGTGGTCAGGCCGCCTGACTGCGCGTTGGCGTCCTTGATCGCGTAGGTGGTCGTGCCGTTGTTTTTCAGCATGGCGGTCACGAACGTGCTGGCGTTGCCCTTGTTGCTGGGGTCGGAGCCGTTGCCGCCCGCGAACAGGCCGTTCTCCATATCCGCCTGGACCCAGGGCCCGGTCCCGCCGCACGGCGCGAACCAGCACTCGGTGCCGAAGTTGATCGCGTCCATGTGGCCGTTGCCGTTGTCGGTACCGGACGTCTCGGCGTTGCCGAAGTCGAAGCAGCACAGGTCGTCTACGTGCAGCCCGCTGGTCACCATGTAGGCGTCCTGCGGCTGGCTGCCGACCGGGACGCCGTGAGTGACGTCGTTGCGGTACCCGACGCCGGCCTGCACGTTCACCCCGTAAACGTGATGACCATCGACGATGACCGGCAGCGCGTTGGCGATCGCCGCGGCATCCGGCCCGCCGTTCCCGCCGATCGGCCCGACGCCGAGGTCGTTGTGGTACGGGCTCTGGTCGTAGATCCTCGTGATCGTGCAGACCGTGTCCAGGCAGAACGAGTTCTGAGCCGCTGCGTCAGCGTAACCGCCCGGCGAGAGCACGCCGATGTTGGCCGTCGCGCCGTCCGAGGCGCGGGTGACCTGGTAGAGCGGGCCGCGGTAATTCTGGTACAGCGCGCGCACCGTGCTGTAGGCGCCCACGCACGGGGTGTGCCCCGCGGCGTAGATGTCGCAGGGCCGTGCGGCGGAGGCGGAGGAAGCGGCCTGCGCCGTTCCCGCCGCCACGTACACGCCGCTTAACGAGCTCAGGACGAGCGCTGCCGCGGTCCCCACACACCACAGTGCGTTTTTCAGACTCAGAAGCCTCTTGCAGGCCATGGCAAACAATCCTCCGAACCAGCTTGGGTCGACGACGCCGCGGCTGT
>DATMKQ010000184.1:0-11529 GCA_035571275.1 Trebonia sp. | reverse complement strand
CTACCCGGTGCGCGAGTCGGGCGGGATCGTCTGGACCTACCTGGGGCCCGAGTCCTCCATGACGCCGTTTCGCGACTTCGGCACCGAGTCGCTGCCGACGTCGGTTGCCGGGGCGAACAAGGAGCAGATCTACTGCAACTGGGTGCAGTCCATGGACGGCGACCTCGACACCGCGCACATCTCCAACCTGCACCAGTTCGACGCGATCGACGACGTGCCCGACGACGGGACCGACAAGCCCGGTTACCCGTCGGGGTACATGTCGATGAAGTTCTGGCGGCACGACCCGCGAGCGCTGATCGAAGTGGACGACACCTGGCACGGGTTCCGCTACGCGGGCATCCGGGTCACCCCGAACGGATACCGGCACGCGCGGATCAGCGCCTACATCTTCCCGTCGAGCACGATCATCGCGCAGATCCCGTTTTCGACGCGGCAGATCTTCGTGGTGCCCGCGGACGACGTGACGACGCACCGGTACAACTTCACCACCCAGCCGCCGCAAAACCCGCGCGGGCTGGGCGGCCCGCTGTTCTTCACGTACGAGAAGTACCCGTTCACGATGATGCCGCCGCACGGGGTGGTGCCGCGGATCCACACCAGGGAAAACGACTACAACATCGACCGGTTCGCGCAGAAGGGACAGTCGTACAGCGGGATCATCGACTTCCGGTCGCAGGACGCGATGGCCACCGAGACCGCGGGGCCGATCTACGACAGGACCCGCGAGCACCTCGGGTCGACGGACGTGGCACTGATCCGGATGCACCGCCAGCTGCTGCGGGCCGCCAAGGGCCTGGCGAACGGGGAGGAGCCGCCGGCGCTCGGCGGGACCGGCGACTTCCGCTCGATCCGCGGCGCGGAGAAGATCCTGGCCGAGGGCGAGGACTGGCGGTCGCTCGGCACCGACGCCGACCCCCTGGTGCGGGAGGCAGTCGAGGCGCTCGAGGCGATCGAGGCGCGGCAGGCACTAGACGCGGGGCCGGAGTAGCGGCGGCGGTCGCGGAGAGATGAGATCCTTGGGTGGCGTCCTACCCGAGGGGATCCGATGAACGCACCCAACTCTGGCGTGACCGCGAGCACCAGGGCTGACGATCCCGTGCGGGTCGGCCCGGATGGTGCGCTGGCCGGACAGCTTGGCGCGCCGTCAGCGCCGCGCCTGCGCACGTTTCACGACAGCGACCCGGACACCGTGGCCGCGTCCGCGATCTCACACACCACGCCGACCAAATGCCAGGCGCGCACGCGGGTGTACCGCAACGGCAGGCTCGTGGCCGAGGGCTTCGACGTGGCCGACATCAGCGACCACCTGGCCGACGGGGGGGTCGTCTGGCTCGACCTGCGCGACCCCGATCGCGAGGACCTGGCGGTGCTGCAAAACGAGTTCGGGCTGCACCCGGTGGCGATCGAGGACGCGGTGGTCGACCGGGAGCGGCCCAAGCTCGACAGGTACCGCACCCACCTGTTCATGACCGCCTATGCGGCGCGCCTCGATCACGACACCGGCGAACTCGCCACGAGCGAGCTCGCCGCGTTCGTCACGCCGCAGGCGCTGATCACCGTCCGCAAAGACGACGGGATCGACATCGGCAAGGTCGTCGAGCGCTGGGATGCCAGCCAGGACCTGGCGCGGTTCGGCGTCGGCTATTTGCTCTACGGGCTGCTGGACTACATCGTCGACGGCCACTTCGACGCCGTGCAGTCCCTGGACGACGCCGTCGAGGGTCTGGAGGACGACCTGTTCGCCGGCGCCCGGCAGAGCCTGAACGTGCAGCGGCGCAGCTTCGAGCTGCGCAAGAGCCTGGTGCTCCTGCGGCGCGTGGTGATCCCGATGCGCGAGGTCGTGAACACCGTCATGCGCCGCGATCTGCGCATGGTCAACGAGGAACTGCTCCCCTACTACCAGGACGTGTACGACCACGTGCTGCGCGCCGCCGAATGGACGGACAGCCTGCGCGACCTGGTCACAACGATCCTCGAGACGAACCTGACCATTCAGGGCAACCGGATGAACATCATCACCAAGAAGGTCACGGGCTGGGCGGCGATCATCGCGGTCCCCACCTTCATCACCGGCTTCTACGGGATGAACGTCCCCTACCCCGGCTTCAGCGACCACTACGGCCTCATCGCCTCGGTCGCGATCATGGTCATCTCCGGCCTTATCCTCTACGTGGTCTTCCGCCGCAAGGACTGGCTCTGATCTCGTGACAGCGCCACCCCTTTCGGCGGCCCGACCATGCCCGCGCCTACCGGGGTAGAGGGCCCGCGGGACTGCTGTGACATACGGGACCGCGCCAGGCAAACCGGCCCGTATATATGTGCGGTTTCCGGTGCTCTGACACCGCAAACCGCACATATATCGAATCGGCCCGCGCCGATCCGGAAATGTCAGTGTCCCAGTGCATACTGCCGGCATGCCAGGTCCCAAGCACGAAGCTATCGTGCACGTTATAAACAACGAACCTCAGCTAGTCGGCATGCTGCTGCGCGGGCTCGGGGTGCGTCTTCCGGCCGGCGCCACCGCGGTCATGGCCGATACCAACCTGTCCGTCCGGGACCCCGACCAAAACCAGGAACTGATCGCCGACACCGTGGTCGTCTTCGAGGGCCCGGACGGCAAGGTCGCCGTCATCGCCGAGGTGCAGAAGGACCCCCCTCGTGGTACGCGGCATTTCGCCTGGCCCGCATACGCGTGTGTCGCCAGGTACAGGCACAGGTGTGACGTCGTGGTGCTGGTGATTGGCATTACCCGGGCCGCGGTACGGGCCAGCGCGAAGAAGATCCAGACGGGCCATCCCAACTTCTACCTCGAGCCGCTGGTAACCGGGCGCGGCCTGCTGCCCGGACCAGGCGGCCCGGCCTTCGCGCCCGAACTCACCGTGCTCAACGTCGTCACAGGCGATTTGGACCTGTCCAGCCACGAGGCTCGCATGCTGGCCCTCGTCAACATCGCGTCCGCTCCACAAGACCGGCGCGAAAGCTACACTCGGTATATCCGCGCGGTAATTCCGGGAGCCGCGCGCGATGCCTTGGAGGAACTCATGAGAACGGTTATTAAGGACCCCTTCCTCGACGGATTCATCGCCGAAGGCCGGGCCAAGGGCAAAGCCGAGGGCAAAGCCGAGGGCAAAGCCGAAGGTGAGGCGCGGATACTGCTGCGCTACCTCCGCACTCGGTTTACTGTACCGGCCACCCTTAACGACCAGGTCATGGCTTGCGCTGACACCGCTCAGCTCGAGGCTTGGTTTGACCGCGCGGTGAAGGCGACGACCCTCGAGGAGGTATTCGCGGATTAGCGCCGGGCCGGTCAAGGGCCAATCAGGTTACGCAATCGCAGCATGCGATCCGCAAAGGATTGCCATTTATAGCGTGGGGACATCATAGGCTTGACAGCAGGCACGGGCATTCCGGTGCTGTGGATATGCGGTCCGGCTGGGGTGGGCAAGTCGACCGTGTCATGGCAACTCTATTCGGAGCTGGCCAGCGCTGGAGTGCACGTAGCATTCGCCGACAGCGATCAGCTCTGCATGTGCTACCCAGCGCCTCCCGAAGACCCGAGTCGGCAGCACCTTAAAGCGCTGAACGTCGGTGCGATGGTCCCCCGCCCCCGGCGGCCACCGGCTGAGCGCGCGCAACCTGGCCGCGATCTGGCGCAACTACCGGGCCGCGGGCGCAACCCACCTCGTCGCGACAGGCACGATCGCCAGCCGGGCGGATCTGCGGCTCTACGCTCGTGAACTCCCCGGCACCAACGTGGCTGTGATCCGGCTGCGCGCGAGCGAGGAGGAGCTAACACGCAGGATCATGTCGCGCGGCGCCGGCGGCAGCTGGCCGGAGCCCGGAGACCGCCTCCGCGGCCAGTCCGCCGAGTTCCTTGCCGGTGTCGCCGGCCGATCCGCGCATGCTGCCGGGGTACTCGACCGGTCGGATGTCGGTGGCGTGGCCATCGACACGACCAGCCTCTCGCCCGACGAGTCAGCAGGCGCGATCCGCCAGGCCATCGGCTGGCCTGACAACGCGCTTTAGCCGACCCGCGGCGGCTTGCTCCAGAGGCTGCCGCTCGGGCCAGAGCGTTGGGCCGTGCCGGGGCTCTGGGCCGTGCCAGAGCTCTGAGCGGCAGAGGTCTGCGCGGCAGTGGTCTGCGCGGCGGGGAATTGGGTGTCGATCCGGTTCTGCAGCACGGCGTCCTGGTTGATCTCGTCCTCGGTCGGTGACAGCGAGATCGTGAGCGTGAGCACGAAGGTGACCAGGCTGACGCCGAGGAGCAGCGGCACCAGGAAGCTGAACGCGGTGCTGCCCGACATGGTCGGCATCGGGCCGGGGGTCACCTGCATTGCGGCCATGCCTGTGTAGTGCATGCCGCTCACCGCGACGCCCATGATCAGCGACGCGCCGATCGTCGCGCCGATGCCGCGGACCCGGGTGCCCGCCCACAGGGCGGCGGTGCCCGCGACGATCGCGATGACCACCGACAGAATGAACAGCCCGGTGTCGTAGTGCACGCTGACGGGCATGCTCATGGCCGCCATGCCGAGGTAGTGCATCGTGGCGACGCCGATGCCGACGATGAAGCCGCCAGTCAGCAGCGGCAGCCAGCCGCCGTTGCCGAACCCGACGATGAACAGGCCCACTCCCACGACCGCGATCGCGATCAGCATGGACGCGATCGTCAGCGGCACGTTATAGGTGATCTGCTGGCCCGGGATCGTGTAGCCGAGCATGGCGATGAAGTGCATCGTCCAGATGCCGGTCGCGCCGAGCGCGACGGAGGCGAGAATCAGCCAGCGCGCACGCCCGAAGCCGGTGTAGGCCCTCGCCCTGGTCACGCAGCGCAGGCCCAGGAACGCACCCAGACATGACATCGCGTAGCCGAGCGCGGGGTTGAGCAGGCCATAGGAAAAGTTATGAACGACCACGTAGTCCCCCCACCGGGCGGCATCAGGATCCTGGCAACGTCCGGCCTAGAAACCTCAGCCCCGCCGCGACACCCAAGCTTGTTGTAGAAGTACATACTGGCACGTGAGATCGGTGTGAATAAGACTTTATTCCGAAAATTTCCCATAGCGGTCAGTGCGCACCTGACGTTTCGGGCTACCAGCGCGATGGGGGGACACGGCAAAGCGCCCCGGGCGTTCGCCCGGGGCGCTTGCGCGAAGAACGGGCCTACACGCTGCTGCGGAGGCGCTGCAGGGCCTCGGCGAGGATCGCCTCGCCGTCGGCGTCGCTGCGGCGCTCCTTCACGTAGGCCAGGTGGGTCTTGTACGGCTCAACGCGCGGCGGGGCCGGCGGGTTGAGCTGGTCCTGGCCGGCGGGGAAGCCGCACCGGGGGCACTCCCACACCTCGGGGACGGCAGCGTCCGACGCGAAGCTCGGCTTAGTCTCGTGCCCGTTGGAGCAAAAGAACGCCACCCACACCCGAGGCGCGGCCTCGCCGCGCTCCGCCTCGCCCATCGGGCCGGCGCCTACCCTGCTTCCGCGTATTGCGTTGCCACTACTCACAGACCACCCCTTGTCACGGGAATCGTCGTTGAACCTATGCGTGCCACTTGCACCAGAAGATCTGCCGGTCCCGTGTGCAGATACATCAGAATCAGTGGTTGATGAGCCAGCCTAGGGCAACGATCACGATGAACCACAGCACACCGAAGAAAATGGTGATGCGGTCCAGGTTTCGCTCCACCACCGAAGACGAGCCGAGGGTTGAGGAGACGCCGCCGCCGAACAGGTCGGACAGGCCGCCGCCCTTGCCCTTGTGCAGGAGAACAAGCGTGACCATCACCAGACTCGTGATGATCAGGATCACAGAAAGCGCGATCTCCATCTCTCCCCTTACAGCACTAACGAGGTACCTGTGTCAGCGGGCCGTTTCAACGACCGGCAGCTAGTTCACGATACCGGCAGATCGACGCGAACTGCGCGGCATCCAGGCTGGCACCGCCGACCAACGCGCCGTCCACGTCCGGCTGGGCCATGATGGGCGCGATGTTATCGTCCTTAACGGACCCGCCATACAGGATACGCACATTCGCGCCTGCCTCGGCGCCCTGGGTCGCAGAAATCCGTTCCCTGATCGCCCCGCACATCTCCTGCGCGTCGTCCGGGCTGGCGACCTCACCGGTGCCAATCGCCCATATCGGCTCGTAGGCGACCACCATCGACGCCACCGTCTCCGGGAGCACCCCGGCCAGCGACTCCTCCAGCTGCCCGAGGACAAACTCGATGTGGTCGCCGGCGCGCCGGACTTCCAGGCTCTCCCCCACGCACAGGATCGGCGTGATCGAGACCCCGAGCGCCGCGCGGAGCTTGGCGTTGACAAGCGCGTTGTCCTCGCGGTGGTACTGCCGCCGCTCGGAGTGGCCGACGAGCACGTAGGAGCAACCGAGCTTGGCGAGCATCGGCCCGGAGATGTCCCCCGTGTAGGCGCCCTTGGAGTGCGGCGACAGGTCCTGCGCGCCGTACCCGAACTTCAGCTTGTCGCCGTCGATCAGCGTCTGCACGCTGCGCAGGTCCGTGAACGGCGGCAGCACCACCACCTCGACGAACGTGAAGTCCTTGGGCCGCAGCGTGAACGCCAGCTTCTGCACCAGCGCGATCGCCTCGAGGTGGTTGCAGTTCATCTTCCAGTTGCCCGCGATCAGAGGCAGCTTTTCTGAGCTCATGACTCGAGTGCTACCAGACCGGGCAGGGTCTTGCCCTCGAGGTACTCGAGCGACGCGCCGCCGCCCGTGGAGATGTGCCCGAAGGCCCCTTCCGCGAGCCCGAACGACCGCACAGCCGCCGCCGAGTCACCGCCTCCCACTACGGTCAGCCCGTCGACCTTGGTTATCGCCTCGGCGACCGCGCGGGTTCCGGCGGCGAACGCGGGGAACTCGAACACGCCCACCGGACCGTTCCAGAACACGGTCCTGGCGTCGATCAGCTTGGCCGCGAACAGCGCGCGCGTGTCCGGGCCGGCGTCCATGCCCATGTGGTCAGCGGGAATTTCGTCCGAGGGCACCACCTGCGACGGCGCGTCGGGGGCGAACTCCGTGGCGACCACCAGGTCGGTCGGCAGCACGATCTCCACGCCGCGCCGCTCCGCGTCGGCGAGCACCGCCTTGACCGAGTCGATGCGGTCGGCCTCGAGCAGCGACGTGCCCACCTCGTGCCCGAGCGCGGCGAGGAAGGTGTACGCCATCCCGCCGCCGATCAGCACCTTGTCGGCGAGGCCGAGCAGGTTGCCGATCACGCCGAGCTTGTCGGAGACCTTGGACCCGCCGAGCACGACCACGTACGGCCGGGCCGGGGATTGCGTCAGCCGCCGCAGCACCGCTACCTCGGCGGTCACCAGGTCGCCTGCGGCGTGCGGCATCAGCATCGGCAGGTCGTAGACCGATGCGTGCTTACGGTGCACCGCCCCGAACCCGTCGCCCACGTAGAGATCGCCGAAGGCAGCGAGTTCCGCGGCAAGCCGCTGCCGTTCCGAATCATCCTTGGAAGTCTCGGCGGGCTCGAACCTGACGTTCTCCAGCAGCGCCACGTCCCCGTCTTCCAGCCCGGCCACGGTGGCCTGCGCCGACGGGCCGACCAGGTCGGTCGCGAACGCGACGGGCCGGCCGAGGAGCTCGCCGAGCCGCTGCGCCACGACCCGCAGCGACGGGCCGCCGGCCGCGCGCGCCGCGAAGTCCTCGCCCGCCGGGCGGCCGAGGTGCGCCATGATCACCACGCGGGCGCCGCGGCCCGCCAGCTTGCTTATCACCGGCAAGCTGGCGCGGATCCGCAGGTCGTCGGTGATCTGCCCGCTGCCACCCTTGTCGAGCGGCACGTTCAGGTCGGACCGCAGCAGCACCCGCCGGCCGGCGACCTCGACGTCGTCGATGGAGCGCATCCGCTATCCCAGCCGGGACGCGACAAGCGCGGTCAGGTCGGCGAGGCGGCAGGAGTAGCCCCACTCGTTGTCGTACCAGCCGAACACCTTCACCTGGTTGCCGTACGCCATCGTGATCGACGAGTCGAAGGTGCAGGAAGCGGGCGAGCCGACGATGTCGGAGGACACGATCGCGTCCTCGGTGTAGTACAGGATGCCCTTGAGCGAGCCCTCGGCGGCGGCCTTGAACGCGGCGTTCACCTCGTCCTTGGTCACGTCACGCTCCAGTTCGACCACGAGGTCGGTGATCGAGCCGTCCGGCACGGGCACGCGCAGCGAGTAGCCGTCCAGCTTGCCCTTGAGCTCGGGGATCACGAGCGAGGTCGCCTTCGCCGCCCCGGTGGAGGTCGGCACGATGTTGATCGCCGCCGCCCGCGCCCGGCGCAGGTCCTTGTGCGGCCCGTCCTGGAGGTTCTGGTCCTGAGTGTAGGCGTGCACGGTCGTCATTAGGCCCTTGACGATGCCGAAGTTCTCCAGCAGCACCTTCGCCATCGGCGCCACGCAGTTCGTGGTGCACGAGGCGTTGGAAATGACGTTGTGATTGGCGGGGTCATACTTGTCGTCGTTGACCCCCATCACGATCGTGATGTCCTCTTCCTTGGCGGGGGCCGAGATGATGACCTTCTTGGCGCCGGCCTCGATGTGCGCGGCGGCCTTGCGGCCGTTGGTGAACAGCCCGGTCGACTCGATCACCACGTCAACGCCCAGGTCGCCCCAGGGCAGCAGGGCGGGGTCCCGCTCGGCGAGGATCTTTATCGACTTGTCGCCAACGCGGATGGAGTCCCCTGACACGCTGACCGGCTCCGGCAGCGTGCCCACGATCGTGTCGTACTTCAGCAGATGCGCCATCGTCGCGACATCGCCGAGGTCGTTCGCGGCGACGATCTCAATGCCGCGGTCGCTGTCGCTGGCGGCGTTCACCGCGCGCCAGAAGTTCCGGCCGATGCGCCCGAACCCGTTGATTCCCACTCGAATGCTCACAGCGCTAATCTCCTAACCGTTACCGCTCCGTGACTAGAGTCCAACGTCCTGGCGAGTCCGTCGATTTCCCCGGGAGGATTATCGGACACGAGCACACGGACGCGCACCCCGGGGGTCTCCCGGGGCCGCGCCCGATCCGGCTCGGCCGCCTGTCCTGGCCCCTGTGCCGGGCAGGCAGTTACGTACCTGCCTATGGTCTAGACCATATAAAGATCAAGGGCTCCAGAGCAAGCTACCGAACGGTGTCGTGGCGACTGTTCCATCCGTTGGCTGAGCCCAAGATGAAGAGCAGGCGTACGGCCCCCGACTACCGGCTGACATGCGCTTGCGCTAGGGCGGGCCGGCGTGCGCGCGGTTCCGGCCGAGCACGATCGCACCGCCGCCGCCGATGTGCAGATACGGGTGCCGCTCTGTCCCGTACCGCGTGACCAGTCGCGGCCCCAGCCACCGGTACGCCGTCTCCATATCGATCCACGGGCCCGCCTCGGGGTCACCCTCCCGCAGCAACTCCACCAGCGCGCCGGTGAAGTGCGTGGGGCCGGTGCTGCCGGGATCGTGCGTGGCCTTGACATCGCGGCCCACGGCCATGAGCAGATGCGCACGCCGCGCCTGCGGCTCCTCGCAGGCCAGCCCGGCGAAGCAGCAGTCGAGGATCAGCGCCACCCGAGGGCGCTTGAACGCCGTAGCGCGCATCGTCTCGAGCACCGCGCTCAACGCGAGTCCGGTGCGCCGCCGCCCCGGGTCCTTGTCGATCGTCTCGACCATGCTCACATACAACTGCCCGTCGGCGTCCATGCCGTGGCCGCAGTAGTAGAACAGCAGACCGGGACGGACGAGGCCGGCCTCGCCGGCTTCGTCGTGCGCCTCGTTCAGCAGCGCGATCGCATCGGTCACCTCGTGGGCGTACCTCGGCTCGGGCAGGACGATCAGGTCGTCGTCGTTCAGCCCGGGCATGGTGTCCTCAAGCGCGTGAGCGAACTCCGCCTGGCTGTTGAGCGACTGCACGAAGCCTGGATCCTCGCTGTGGGCGTTGCTCGCCACCCCCACAAGCAGTGCCTGCCAGCGCACCTGCGGCGGCTCGGTCACCATTACCTGGCTCCGCGCCCTATCCCCGCGTCAGCTTCGCGATCAGCCGCTCCGCGTCCCGAACGTTACCGGCGCTCAGTTCGACGCTCTCGTCGCCGCGGCGCACCTTGATCCGCACCTTCCTTGAACTCATCCAACCCGCGAGCACGCCCGCGAAAGCCGTGCCCAGCGGTGTGGCGGCCGAAATTATCTCCAGCGCGACCGGGAGAGCGCCTTGCTCGCCGGGCGCGGGCGGACGGTCCTTCAGGCTGACGCCGAGGTCGAGGTCCTCGTCCTCGCGCAGCAGGTCCCGAAGCTCACGCAGCAGCCTCGGATCGATCGGGACGCCGTCGTTCGCGGACTCGATCGTGTAAGTTTCGGCCATCTCCACTCCCCTGATCCCTGTTCTTGCTGGCTAGCACGCGGGCAGCGGACCGCTATCGCGGTCGAAGACCGGCGGCATGCCAGGCCAGTGCACCGGCAGGGCCAGCACCGAGGCCGCCTCCGGCACGTCCGCCAGCGAATGCAGCAGCCGGTCGAGAGTGTCAAGCCCGACCGGCAGACCGCTTTGATAAGCCGCGGGCAGCCAGGGTGCGCCTAGTGCCTGGAACTCAGCCGCGGCCTGATAGAGTTCCGCGGCGCCGACATGGACCGCCCGGGCCGCTCCTGTCGTGCTCGAAACCGTTCCGACCAGCGACTCGACCAGGGTCGGCGGTAGCGGCTGCGCACTCGCCACCACCACCCGGACGCTGAAGCAGCGCCCGGCGTACCGCGCAAGGGCTCGGTGGTAACCCGGCACCGCCGCTTGCGCCGCCTGATCCGGTGGGACCCGGTAGGGGTTCAACGGCGAGGGAACGCCCTGACTGGCGAGCTCGTCCAGGTCCGCGGCGCGACGACGGAGCACGGCGCGAAAGGCGGGGTTGTCCGCGTCATAGGGATCGAACCCGATGCTCAGCACCGCCGGGAACGGCAGCGCCGCGAAGCTCCGCCACCACGCGTCCCACGCGGCCCCCGAGTCGAAGAACCCATGACAGACCGCGTAGGCCTGCGCCGTCCCGCCGCGGGCGATCCGGTTAGCGGACAGGTGCTTTCGCACCTCGACAAAGCTCTCCACATGGCCGGGGTACCCGAGCCAGGCACGCAGC
The DNA here is from genome assembly GCA_035571275.1 of Trebonia sp. GTDB lineage: Bacteria > Actinomycetota > Actinomycetes > Streptosporangiales > Streptosporangiaceae > Trebonia. The sequence continues at coordinate 429 of DATMKQ010000184.1, read as the reverse complement.
TCCGCCTCGGAGTCGATCGGCCGGGCCCCCACATGCGGCGGAAGCACGCCGCCGCGGCCCGCCGCGCGCCGGAGCCGTTCTCCGGCCAGACGCCTGGCCTCTTCTTGTGCCGCGGCGAGCACGCGGACCAGGAAGGCGGCTTGCACCTTCCCTGCCTTCGCGCCGGCGGCGAACCGCACTTCGAAGCGGCTACCCGGGGCGGGCGTGTCCCATTGCGCGGCCAGCCAGGCCGTCTCCTGTTCGGACAGGCGCTTGCGGCGCTCGTCCCAGGACAGGTCGGTGTAGCGCTGGGTGGCGTCGATCCGGCCCTCGGCGGACAGTCGCACGCCCGCCCACGTCCAGCAGCCCGAGCCGTCGGTCGTGGTCAGGAACGCCGCATCGGGCGGGGGATCTATGGTCCCGGGCACAGCGTCGGCTCACTCATGCGGT
>DATMKQ010000183.1:0-23496 GCA_035571275.1 Trebonia sp. | reverse complement strand
CCCGACACTCCCTAGAGCCCCTCCATCGCTGCCGCGAGCACCTCGGCTAGGTGCCGTCCCGGCACTCCGGCGAGCTGATCGAGCTGGGTGCGGCAGGAGAAACCGTCGGCGAGCACGGCGGCTCCCGGGCCCGCCGCGCTGACCGCCGGGAGCAGCGCGGTCCGCGCCACCGCGACCGAGACGTCGTAGTGGCCGCGCTCGACGCCGAAGTTTCCGGCCAGCCCGCAGCATCCGCCTACGGCCTTGACCTGGGCTCCGGCCTGAGCGAGCAGGGCCGCGTCCGTCTCCCAGCCGAGCACCGCGCGGTGGTGGCAGTGCGGCTGGGCGACCCCGCTGACGCCGCTGAGGTCGGGCGGTGACCAGCCGTCGGTGGCGCGCAGCAGTTCGGCGAGCGTCTTGACCGCCCCCGGCAACTTGCGGGCGCGCGGATCGCCGGGCAGCAGTTCGGTGACGTCGCCGCGCAGCACCGCCGTGCAAGACGGCTCCAGGCCGACGACGGGGACGCTGGCGTCGATCGACGGCGTCAGCGAGTCGAGCGTGCGCCGCAACTGCCGCCGGGCCCCGTCGAGTTGGCCGGTGGATATCCAGGTCAGCCCGCAGCACGCCGGCCGATCGGTGATGCGGACGGAGTACCCGGCCGCTTCGAGCACGCGGACGGCCGCCTGGCCGACGCCGGGGCTGAACGCGTTGGTGAACGTGTCTACCCACAGCAGCACCGGCCGGCCCGCGGCCGGCCGGTGCCCGGCGAACCAGCGGCGGAAGCTTTCCGCGGCGAAGCGGGGCAGCGGGCGCCGCTGGTCGATGCCGCCGAGCCGCTTGGCGGCCGCGGCCACGGGACCGGCGCTCAGCGCGGCGTTGCTCAGCCGGGGGAACCGGGCCGCCAGCCGGGCGGAGCGCGGCAGCCATCCGAGCGAGTAATGCGAGGCGGGCCGGAGCCGGCCGCGGTATCGCTGGTAAAGCGCCTCGGCCTTGTACGCCGCCATGTCGACGCCCGCCGGACAGTCAGCCGAACACCCCTTGCAGGACAGGCACAGGTCGAGCGCCTCGCCGATCTCCGCGGCGCGCCAGCCGGTGATCAGTGATCCGTTCGCGAGTTCCTGCAGGACCCTGGCACGGCCGCGGGTGGAGTCCTTCTCGTCCCTGGTGGCGAGGAACGACGGGCACATCACGCCCCCAGCCGCCGTGGTGTCGGCCCGGCACTTGCCGACGCCCACGCAGCGGTGCACCGCGGCGGCGAAGTCGCCCCCGTCGTGGGCGTAGGCCAGGCCGAGCCCCCGCCGCATGGGTGCGGCGGCCGGGACGCGCAGGTCGGCGTCGAGTGGGGCGGGGGAGACGATCACGCCGGGGTTGAGCACGCCGCCGGGGTCGAAGGCTCGCTTGACCGCGCCGAACGCGTCGAGGGCGGCGGGGGAGTACATGTACCGCAAGAGTTCGCCGCGAGCGCGCCCGTCGCCGTGCTCGCCGGAGGCCGAGCCGCCGTACGAGGCGGCCAGTTTCGCCGCCGCCTCGGTGAACTCCCGCAGCACCCGCGGACGTGCTCGCAGCGGGAAGTCGATGCGCACGTGCACGCAGCCGTCGCCGAAGTGCCCGTACAGCAGCCCGTCGAGTCCGTGCTCCGCCATAAGCGCTTGCAGTTCGCGCAGGTACGCGGGCAGCCGGTCCGGCGGGACGGCCGAGTCCTCCCAGCCCGGCCAGGCGGGAGCGCCCGCCGGGGTGCGTCCGCTAAGCCCGGCGCCGTCCTCGCGGATCCGCCACAGGGCGGCGGCCCGCGCGCCGGACACGACGGCGCTGTCGAGGCAGTCGGTACCGCCGGCTAGCTTCGCGGCCGCGTCTTCGGCCTCGGCCAGCGTGCCGCCCGCGGTCTCGATGAACAGCCAGCCGCCGCCGCGCGGCAGGTCGGGCACCGCGGCGGCGCCGCGCCGCGACCGCACGACGTCGACCATCCGGGAATCCAGCCCCTCGAGCGCGACCGGCGCGTAGCCGAGGATCCCGGGCACCGCCTCGGCGGCCTCCGCCATGTCGCCGTAGCCGAGCACCGCTAGCGCCGTCGCGCGGGGCGCCTCGACGAGGCGGACCGTGGCTCGCAGCGTCAGCGCCAGCGTGCCCTCCGTGCCGGCGAGGAACTTGGCGACGTCGGTGCCGTTCTCGGGCAGCAGGTGCTCGAGCGAGTAGCCGGAAACCTGCCGCGGGAAACGGCCGAACTCGGTGCGCACCATCGCCAGCCGTTCGCCGACCACCTCACCCAGGGCGGACAGCAGCCCGGCCTCCGGCCCGGTGGCCGGCCCGGCCTCCGAACCGGTGGCCGGCCCGCCGTCCCGGCCGTACCGCCGGGCCGTGAAGCGGACGCCGGTCCCGGTGACGACCTCGAGCGCGACAACGTTGTCGGCGGTGCGCCCGTACCGCAGCGCCCGGGCGCCACAGGCGTTGTTGCCGATGGAGCCGCCGATGCTGGCGCGCGCGTGGGTGGACGGGTCCGGGCCGAACCGCAGGCCGTGCGGGGCGCCCGCCGCGGTGATGTCGTCGAGCACCGCGCCGGGTTCGACCTCGGCCGTGCGGGCCGCGGGATCGACCCCGATGACCCGGTTGAGGTGCCGGGACAGGTCGAGGACAACCCCGCTGCTCAGCGCGTTGCCGGCGATCGAGGTGCCGCCGCCCCTGGGCACGATCGGCACGCCAAGGCGCACGCAGACGCTGAGCGCGGCCTCGATCTCATCGGCGTGCCGGGGAAACACGACGACACGGGGCACGACACGGTAGTTGGAGGCGTCCGACGAGTACTCGGCCCGGCGGCGGGCCACGGTGTCGACCTCGGGCACGCCGGCCCGCCGGAGCTCGGCGGCCAGCTCGGCCGGCTCGGCAGTAACAGGCGAATGCACCACCCGGGCAAGATTAGCCCGTCCCCGTGACCACCCGATAGCGGGCTACGACTTGGCGACGGACAGCACGGGCGCTCCCCTGTCGTTGTTCAGGATCGGTCAGCTGACCGATGTCTATCAATGCAAGTTGCAGCACCATTTTTCTTGCAACCGGTGCCAAGCATGCCTAAGGAACCCGATGAACGCGATGATGGCCGCACGTACCGCCCAACTGCATCAGTGGCGCGTCCCGCTGACCGCCGCGCCGGGCGCGGTGTCCGAAGCCCGTAAGCAGATCCGGGCGGCCATCTGGGCCTGGGATGTGCCGGTCGACACGGACGTAGCGGTCCTGCTCGTCAGCGAACTGGTGACAAACGCGATTACACACACGGTGAGCGAGACCATCTCGCTCGGCATCGTAGCGGCCGAGCGAGGGCTTCGGGTCGATGTGCACGATGCCTCATCGTGCTTGCCCGTGATGCTGGATGCCGCGGCCGACGCCGAGACTGGGCGCGGTTTGAAGCTAGTCGCCTCGCTGTCGGACGAGTGGGGCTGCTACCGCACCCCGGCGGGTAAGGCCGTGTACTTCACGCTAGGACTCCAGCCCGCTCGGTGATCACCTCGAGGCGACGGTCCGCAGCGCGGACTCGCGGGCGATGTCGGTCCGCGAGCGAACGTCCAGCTTCTTGAGGATGTGCGAGACGTGCGTCGCGATGGTCCGCCGCGATAGGTGCAGCCGGGCCGCGATCTGGGGGTTGGACAGTCCTTCCTGCACGAAGGACGCGATCGTGATCTCGGTAGCGGTGAGGCTGTCCCAGCCGCTGCGCGCCCGCCGGTGCTTGTCGCGCGGCCCGCGCCTTATACCGTGCACGCGGAACGCGGCCTTCAGCCGGGCCACGTCCGCGGCGGCGCCAAGTTCCCCGTAGACCTCGACCGCCTCGGTAAACGCGGTCCGCGCCTGTTCCCGGTCGCCGGCGCCGATGAACTCACTGGCAGCGGCGTCGAGCGCCATCGCCTTGAACAGCGGCCTACCGGCCTGGTCGTACGACTGCGCGGCGGCGAGCAGCAGAGAGGCGTCATGGTCGAGCAGCCCGCGGCAGTAGCGTGCGTTCGCCTGCCGGTGCGGGATCTGCGACCTCGCGGCGACCGCATCGGCGCGCCCTGCGAGGCTCTCGGCGGTGTTCAGGTCGCCGGTCGTGACCGCGAGGCGCACGGCGTCGGCGAGCAGGTCCTCGAACTCCTCGGCTTCTTCGGTGCCGCCGAACGCGTCGGTGAGCGCGGCGAGCGCGTCGCGAGGCTCGCCGTCGTTCTCGCGCTCCAGGCTGCGGGCGAGCAGCAGCGAGCCGATGAGCCGCTGTCCAAGCCGCGTGGCGTGCGGCTCGGAGCCATCCAGATGCTGCCGCGCCTTGGCGGCCTCGCCTCGATGGAAGCCGATCACGGCGGCGATACCGAGATCGCAACAGGCCGCGGCCGACTCCTTCAGGCTCTCAGGCAGCACCGCGACCTCGGCCAGCGCCTCGTCCCATTCTCCCGTTTCGAAGAGCAAGTGGCCTAGCGCGCTGCGAGCCTGCGCGAGCCGAATCGTGGTGCCAACCTGATCCGCGAGGTGCCGTGCCTGCCTCGCCACGGTCAGCGCTTCGTCGTACTGGTCGAGGTTGCCGAGCGTGGCGGCCTTGTTGATCTGGAGCAGCAGCCTCAGGTCGGTCAGCGACGGATCCGCCTGGGTAACGTGCAGGGCCCGATCGTAGAGCCGGAGCGCGTCGGTCACCTGCCCCTGCATCGCGACCGTACCCGCCATCACGGTCAACGCCCAGCTCATTGACCAGTTGTCGGCCGCTTCGGTCGCCGCCGCGAGCGCACTCGTGGCCACACGGTTCGCGTTGTCGAATTCGCCGAGGTTGCCGTGCATCCTCGCGGCCATCACGAGCAACCTGGCACGATGCCGAGCCGAGAGCCCGGGAGAATCGAGTGCACGGTCTAGCGTCGCCATGGACTCCCCGGACATGCCAGCCAGCAGTCGGCACTGCGCCAGCGTCCAATGCAGCTCCACCAGGACATCGGGCCCGGCCGCGTGCTCGAGCGAGCGGCCCACCACCTGCTCAGCACCTGTCCTGTCGCCGATCCGGTAGAGCGCGTCAGCAAGTCGGCTCGCGAGCCAGCCGTGTCGGGCAGAACCGGCCGTGGAACCGTCAACCGCTCGGCTGAGGAGTTCGGCCGCCACCCCGGGTGCCTGGCTGATCAGGTGATCCATGCAGCGGACAAGCCAGTCAAGTACCCACTCGTCTATTGGCGAGGCCGCGTCGCCTGCTTCGCCGATCGCATGCAGCAGTTGCCGGGCAACACGATCCGGCGGTGCGCCCGCTTCAGCAAGGGCTCGCCCCGCATCCGCGTGCCAGGCAGCGCGAACGGGCGCCCGCATCTCGTCGTACAGTGCCGCCCTGATCAGCGGATGCCGGAACGCCAGGCAGGTACCGGACACGGTGAGCACGCCGGCGGCACAGGCCTCGTCAACCGCCGGGATCAGATCCGGCACCTGGCGGCCGAGCACGACCGCCAGATCGGGGACCGCGAAATCCATGCCAAGCAAGGCAGCCGCGCGAAGTACCTCGCGCACCGGCCCGGCGACGAAGCCGAGCCGGTCCGCTATCGCCGCCGACAGGGATTCCGGCGCGGAACCGCTCGCCAGCTCGGCGACTCCGGCCTCGGTGACGGACACCCTGGAGCCGCGGATCAGCGCGGCGACCAGCTCGGTGAGGTAGAGCGGATTGCCCGCCGCCCCGGCGGCGAGTTCGAGCAGGTCTCCGTCGGGCTTACCGCCGGCCAGCGCCGCCACCAGGTCGGCCACCGCCGCTTCTGGCAGTCCGGTGAGCGGCAGCCTGCCCGCGTCGCCCACCAATCGCCGCAGCGCCAGCAGGTCTTCCCGCAGCGGCACCGGGCGCATCATCCCGATGAGCAGCAGCGGCACCTGGGCCGCGAGACGTGCCAGCCGCCCCCACAACGTGAGGCTGGCCTTATCGGCCCATTGCAGGTCATCGATGACCAGGATGACCGGTCGTGCCCCACACTGCTCGGCGACGAGCGCGAGCAACTGCTCCGCGATTGCCGCTGACACGTCGGTGCCGCGGTCGGCGGCGATCTCACCGCGCAACAGCCCGACGATCGTGGACCGCCTGGGGTTCGGGGATGGCTCGCGCACCCGCAGCGCATCGAGGAACGGCAGCAGGGGCAGCTCTTGGCCCAGCTCGTCGCCGATGCCCCAGAACACCTCGCAGCCCGCTTCCGGGGCACGCGTGGTCACCGATCGAACCAAGACTGACTTGCCGATGCCGGGCTCGCCTTCGATGAGCACCGAGCACCCGCGTCCCCTGGACACCTCTCTTAACAAGCCGCTCAGCAGTGTCAACTCATCGTCACGGCCGAGAAGCGTGCCGGGCGGGGTCACCGGAGGCATGGACGAACTCTACTACTAGATCATTTACGGAACAAGAGGGTTTTTTTCGGACATGAATTCCAAACGATAAACGCTCCCGTCCAATGCCCCTCACCGCTTTACTGCACTATGCGATGCAAGTTGCAGCGAACCTTGTGCAGCCAATACCCAAAAAATTTACCAGCATTAGTAGGTAAAACCTTGCGGCCTCATGTCATCAGATTTGATGTCTAGCTAAAGCATAGACGGGTATCTAAACTGATGATTGCAGTAGCCGAAACTGGCAAAACCTCAGCGTGACAATGTAGTCGTGCGGGCCGAGGGGGCAGCCATGTGGGGGCTGTACCTCGGTATCTGGCATGGAGGAAACATGCGCATAAGGCGCGCCCTCGTCGTAGTCCCGGCTATCCTCGCCTTCAGCGTAGCCGGCTCAATTCTCGCCGGTTCGGCGGTACCACTAGCGGCCGCGCATGCGTCAACCGCTCACGTGGTGGCCGCGAACGACGGCCCCGACATCATCTATTGGGCTTGAAGCAACCCGCGCACGACAATCGGCCTGCCGGGAATTGACATAAATTCGCGGCAGGCCGATCGCGCTGGCGCGCGAAGTGGAGGACCAGCATTCCGGTCAACGCGGTGATCGTTTTAGCCGAACTGCGGCCGTCATCGACGATCTCCGCGACTGCTCACCGAGGACCTGACTACCCGGGTTACCGGGGACCTGACCACCCGAGACGGCACAGACCGTCGCGGGCTATGGCCATGATTACGTTGTGCGAGTGTAAAGTATACGTAGGGTTTCGCTACTATTGCGTAGGCCCTGCGTGTCCGCGGCACTGTCCCGCACCCGCACGGCACCCTCTCGAGGAGGTCCCCGATGATTGCGCCAGCTAGCCCTACTGTGCGGCGCCGCCGGCTCGCCGCTGAACTGCGGGGGATCAGAGAGAGCAAGGGCAAGAGCGGAGACGCGGTGGCCGCGGCGCTGAAGTGGTCGCCCTCCAAGATCAGCAGGTACGAGCGAGCCAGGACCGGCTTGCGGCCGCAGGAGGTCGAAAGACTCCTCGATTATTACGGCATCACAGGCCCGCGCCGCGCGCTCCTGCTCGCGCTCGCGGAAGACGCCGCGCAGAAGGGCTGGTGGGAAGAAGCCGAGTTCGCCGAGAGCCTGTCCGACGAGTACCGGCAGTTCATTGGTCTTGAACACGAGGCATCGTCGATTTCCGTATGGCACGTCGAAGCCATAACCGGCCTACTGCAAACGGAAGCTTACGCCAGGCACATAATAAGCAATTACAGCCGAGTCGAGCCGACCCCGCCTGGCATGATCGGCCGGCTTGTCAGAGTTCGGATGAACCGTCAGCAAGTACTCGACCGCGAAGGAGTCCAGCTGTCTGTTATTCTGGACGAATCGGTCTTGCAGCGCCGCATTGGTGACGAGACCGTGATGCGCGAACAGTTGAGCCGTCTCGTTCAAGAATCCGACCGGCAGAATATAACCTTGCAGATTCTTCCTCTCGATGCGCAGCACACGGTCTTCGGAGAGTCCTTCGTTATATTCGGCTTCGGGGCGGATAACGATGCGATGCTGCAAGACGTGGTGAGCACCGAGCATTTGCGGGTCGGCTTCACCCTGGAGGGCGAGCGGGAGACGTACTTGCACAGAATCGCATTCAAGATGCTTTCCGACGCCGCGCTAGATCCGGCGGCCTCGCGGCTACTCATTCTTGAGACGGCCGAGTCGCGGTGGGCGGGATCGCGCCAGCGCGCCAACGCGTAAGGCCAGCCGGGCTGGCCTGCGGCGTCATCCGCCGGTGAACGTTTGAGGCTCGCGGTACCTCATAAGTACAGGCGACAGTCACCTGGTCGTAGTTTCATATGGGTCAATAAACCATCTTGGGTACGAGTGGTGTCTGATAGTCTTATGGTTCGAGACTACGGTCAGCAATATCGTAATCACGATCCGTGGTTGTTTTCTTCGAATCCTTTCTTTCCCCAGTCAGTGAGGTAGCAAACGTGGGCAACCTTGCGTTCGGTGGTACACCCGGTGAGCCGGGTGAAGGTTCTATCTGGGTTAAGAGTTCCCTGAGTTTCGCCAACGGCAACTGTGTCGAGGTGGCGAGCTTTCCCGACGGCGAGGTCGGCGTCCGGAACAGCCGGGACTCCAAAGGGCTGGTGCTCCAGTTCACCGCGGACGAATGGCATGCTTTCCTCGGTGGCGTTCGGAACGGTGAATTCGATAGTTTCGGCAGGCTTTAACAGCGGACGGCTCGAGCGCTCTCCCGGCCCGAAGGGCGGGGAGGGCGCTCGCGTCATGTCAGCCGTAGGCTGAAGCATGAAGATTTCCGGCATTTCGATCACCCCGGTAGCGTTCGCCGATCCTCCCCTGCTGAACGCGGTGGGCGTCCATGAGCCGTTCGCGATCCGCGCGATTGTCGAGGTGGCGACCGATGACGGGCTGACCGGGCTGGGCGAGACCTACGCCGATGCCAGCCACTTCGACGCGCTCGAGGCGGCCGCGCGCTCCATCGAAGGCGCGGACGTCTACCACACCGAGGAGATCTTCCGGACGGTCGCCGCCGTCATAGGGGCGGACAGCCCCGTCATCGCCTCCGGCCTGGCCGGCACGAGCGCGCCCGCGGACCGGGTGTTCTCCCCGTTCGAAGTGGCCTGCCTGGACATCCAGGGCAAGGCGGCCGGACGACCTGTCGCCGACCTGCTCGGCGGCGCGGTCAGGCAGGAGGTGCCGTTCTCCGCGTACCTGTTCTACAAGTGGGCCGGACATCCGGGCCAGGACGCGGACGACTGGGGCGAGGCGCTGGACCCGGACGGGATCGTCCGGCAGGCGACCCGCCTGGTGGGCGAGTACGGCTTCACCGCGCTCAAGCTCAAAGGCGGGGTCTTCCCCCCCGATCAGGAAGCCGATGCGATCCGGGTGCTGCGCGCCGCGTTCCCCGAGCTTCCGCTGCGGCTTGACCCGAACGCCGCCTGGACCCCAGAGACGGGCATCGCGGTGGCCCGCGACCTGGCCGGCGTGCTGGAGTACCTGGAGGACCCGACCCCCGGCATCGACGGCATGGCACAGGTCGCCAGGCAGGCTCCGATGCCGCTGGCGACGAACATGTGCGTGGTCGCCTTCAGCGACGTGCCGGAAGCGATCAGAAAAGACGCCGTCCAGGTCGTGCTGTCCGACCACCACTACTGGGGCGGCCTGCGCCGGTCCAAGCTGCTGGCCGGGATATGCGACACGTTCGGCCTCGGCCTGTCCATGCACTCCAACTCACACCTCGGCATCAGCCTGGCCGCGATGGTGCACCTGGCCGCCGCGACCCCGAACCTCAGCTACGCCTGCGACACCCACTGGCCGTGGAAGACCGAGGACGTCGTCAAGGGCGAGCCGCTGACCTTCACCGGCGGCGCCATCCGCGTCCCCGACGGCCCCGGCCTAGGCGTCGAACTCGACCGCGACGCGCTCGGCGCCCTGCACGAGCAGTACCTGCGCTGCGGCATCCGCACCCGCGACGACACCGGCTACATGTGCCGCTGCGACCCCACCTACGAGCGCATGCAGCCCAGGTGGTGAGGTTACCGCGTTAGAGTCGCCGCGCCCCCGTTCGGGAAAATTTCAGGCGGTGTCGCCCGGGCGCGCCGCGCTGACTTAGCTCACTCTGCGACCAGAACATACCGGATAAATCAGCATATATATACCCGACAAAATGGTCAGAAGGTATGCAAAGTCAAAACCAGAGGATGAAGTGACTGGCGGGATGACGTGCCGACGGGGTCGGGGCCGGGGACGGCGCCTAGTGCCGTCACCGGCAGCCGCATCCCTTCTCTCCAAGCGCGGCCGCCTCACCGGTTACTCGCGCTGGGCTCCGGCGGACGCTCACCTGACGGGCGGTGGCTCACCTTCGGCGCTGGCGGTCAGCTGGGCGTCCCAGCCGCAGACATCGCACGCGTAGGTAAAGGCCGAGCGGGCGAACTCAAGCGCGGTCGCCTGCGGATCGGCGGTGGCACGGATGTCGTCCCAGTCCAGGATGTACTCGCCCAGCGCCGCGTCCCAGCGCGCGCCGGCCGGCGACAAACGTGCCTGGCTGAAAGCGGGCTGCGCCGGGTGCGCGTAGGCGTAGAACGCCGCCTTCGGGTACCGGGAATCGCCGGGCCACCAGCCGACCTCGATCAGCTCAGCATCGGCCGCGTTGCGCATGATGTAGTCGTCGGATGGCGGTTTCGCCGGAACGCCGGAGAACAGCACCACCGCCAGGTCGAACGACCCCCACCACGCGTTCACCGGGGTGGACCGGCCCCGGTAGGGCGCGCGGAACGCCGCGAGCACCTGCGCCGCCTGGGTGGCGGCCGCGAAATACTCGTCGACCTGGCCAGGGTCATACTGGGCGTGCTCGTAGTCCTCGTCGAGCGGCACGCTCCAGGCGACCTCCTGCGGCGTCGTGTTGATCCGCACCGGGCCGGCCAGGTCGTTCACCGTGGTCAGCAGCTCACGGGTGACCTCCGCGACGGGACGGTGCGGGGTAAGCGCTATCCGCCGGGTGAACCCGCCGCTGTGCTCAACGACGGCCTCGTGCGTCCGCAGGTCAAGCGCCGCGATCAGCGATCCGGAGCCGTTGGGCGCGGGGAGCGGCATGGTCTCCCAGCCGCGCGCGGTCAGCCGCAGCGCCGCGTGCTGCAACTGCGGTTCGGGAGGTGCGAGTTTCACGGCGAGCTTGCCGAGCACCTGGGTGTGCGCGTGCAGCGTGTCGCATGTCTGCGCCCACTGCTCATACGACGCCGCCGACCAGCCTCCAGACATGTTCCAAAGCTAGCCGGCGGGAAATCGGCGCGACGAGCGCTCCCGCGCCTTCCACGCGCGGTAAGCCGCGTCGCTCACCGGTCATGCGGCGTCGTGGAAGACCAGGCCGAGGGTGAACCGCCGCCCCGACCGGATCACCGACACGCCGTGCCGGACTGGCGCGGCCGACCAGCCTCGCGCGGACTGGACGGGCCGGTCGCGGGTGGTGAAGACGAGCCCGTGGCCATGCGGGATCAAGGTGGCGGTCGCCCGGGACTGGGCCCGCGGGCGCTGCTCGTAGAGCACGAACTCGCCACCCGTGTGGTCCCGCCCGGGCTCGTTGAGGTTGATCACGACCTGCAGCGGGAACACGAGCTCGCCGTAGAGGTCGCGGTGCAGCGCGTTCCAGTCGCCCGCGCCGTACTTGAGCAAGATCGGCGTCGGTCGCTGCTGCCCCGCGGCGTGGCACCTGCACAGCCAGTCCCGCAGGCTGTCCGGCCAGGGAGCGCTCCGCCCGAGCCGGGCCCACCAGTCACGGGCGATCGGCAGCAGCCTCGGGTAGAGCGCCTCCCTGAGTTCGGCGACCGCTTCGGGGAACGGCTCGGCGAAATACCGGTACTCACCCTCCCCGAAACGGTGCCGGGCCATGTTGACGGTCGACCGGAACCGGGAGACGTCCGCGTACAGCCCCGCGATCTCGGCCGCCTCCGCCGAGGTGAGCAGCGGCCCGGTCAGGCCGCAGCCGTAGCGGTCCAGGTCGGCGCGGACGCCATCCCAGTCGACCGCGTCCACGCGGGCCCGCCAGCTCATTTCGCCTCCTCCAGGGTGAGCTCGAGGGTGAGGAGGGTCCGCTTGGCGTCGCGGCCGCCGAGGTAGTTGCCGATCCGGCCGTCGGAGTAGATCACCCGGTGGCACGGCACGACGATCGGCAGCGGGTTGGTCGTGCACGCGGAGGCCGCCGCGCGAATCGCCTTCGGGTTGCCCGCGAGCGTGGCCACCGCGGCGTAGCTGGCGGTCCGGCCGTAGCCGATCTCCGGCAGGTGGCTCAGTACAGTGCGGCGGAATCCGGTTGACAGCCGCCAATCCAGCGGCAGGTCAAAGCTCTGGCGCTGGCCGCCGAAGTACTCGTCAAGTTCCCGCGCGGCCCCCTCCAGCCGGATCGGTGCGCTGAGGATGCGAGGGCTGACGCGGTCGGCGAGCGCCTGCAGGACGGCGTCGTGACCCTCGTTCGGGTACGCGACGCGGACCAGTCCGGCGTCGGTGGCGGCAAGCAGGAGCCGGCCGACCGGGCTGTCCACGGTCCGGTAGGCGACGTCCAGGATCCCGTCGGCCTGGGCGGCCGCGGCGAGTCTTTCCCGCAGCAGGCGCAGGTCGCCGGGATCGGCGGGGAAGGCCCGCTTGAGGTCGTCGGTGAGCTCGTCCATGTTCACAGGCCTTTCCTTTCGTGCGCGTGTGCTTTCGCGGCGCCTGGATAGGAACGCCGGATCGCGGCGATGCCGTCGGCCGCGGCGCGGCGCGCGGCGTCCGTGCTGCCGCCGATGATCGCGGCCACCTCCGCGTAGGGCAGCCCGGCCAGGTAGTGATAGGCGACAGCCTGTCGTTGTCTGGTGGGCAGTCCCCCGACGGACTCCGCGAGGTCGCTGTCGAGCTCGCCGTCGAGGTTGCTTTCCGGGCCGCTGGCGGGGCTGTGGCCGGGCCTGTTCGCGTCCATCGCCGCTACCTCGCCCGGGGTCTGGGCGACTGGAATAGGCCGGCGAGCCGCGGCACGGGTGACGTCGATGGCCTTGCGGTGCGCGATCGTCACCAGCCACGCCTCGATATTCGCGCTGTCCGGCAGGTCCGGGTAGGCCTTCATGGCGGACAGGAACGTCTCCGACCACGCGTCGTCGGCGTCCGCCGCCCCGAGCACGGCCCGGCAGACGCGCAGCACGGTCGCCCCGTGCCGCGCGACGACCGCCTCGAATGGCTGTTTTCCCGTCATGTCCTGTAGACGCCTCGCGCTCGTCCCGCGTGAGATCGCGGTGACAACCAATTGTGGTCGCCCGCAGGGACCGTCAGGGCATCGATCCGAAACATTTCGGAGAGATAATCTGAAAGTTTCAGGCGATGCAATCTCGCCATCGAAGCACCGAACGGCATGCGGGCTATCTGCCAGTGCGTCCCTTTACCGCAGATCAGCAGCGCCGCGCGGACAGGAGATCGGCGCCTGTTTATCGCTGTCAAAACTCGGCCTCTGGTAAAGGCCTTGCCCTGGAGGTGTAATGGCGAGGAAACACAGCCGAGAAACTTCCGAAACATTTCGGAGTGCCGGACGTGGTGAAACGGCAGATCGGCGAGGGGTGGGAAGGAACCCAAGGAAAGGACAAAGCATGAAGAGATGGCTGAGGGCGCTGCTCGCTGCTGGTGTCACCATTGTGACGGCGGCCGGGCTGGGACTCGTGGTCACACTCGGCGCGCCGCAGGCGAAGGCCGCCTCGCTCGTACAGGTGACGAACTTCGGCGCCGACCCGTCTAACAACCTGATGTACATCTACGTGCCGAATAACGTCCGGCCCAACCCGCCCATCCTGATGGCGCTCCATCAGTGCACCGGCACGGGGCCTGGCTTCTATTCCAGCACCGCGTTCGCCTCGCTGGCCGACCAGTACGGCTTCATCGTCATCTACCCGGATGCGAACAGAAGCGGCCAGTGCTGGGATGTCTCCTCCAGCCAGGCGCTGACCAGGAACGGCGGCAGCGACCCTGTGGGGCTCATGTCGATGATCACGTACACCGAGCAGCACTACGGCGGCAACCCGAACCAAGTCTACATCACCGGCGCCTCGTCCGGTGCCATGATGACCAACGTCATGCTCGCCGACTACCCGGACGTGTTCAAGGCCGGCGTGGCGTTCATGGGCGTGCCGTACTACTGCTTCTTCACGGGCACCGTCGACGGCTGGAACAGCTCGTGCGCCGACGGTGACGTCAGCATGACCGCGCAGGCGTGGGGCAACTTGGCCCGCAACGCCGACCCCGGCTACACCGGCGCGCGGCCGCGCATGGAGGTGTGGCACGGCACTGCCGACACGACGCTGAACTACAACAACTTCGGCCAGGAGATCCTGCAGTGGACCAACGTGCTCGGCGTCAGCTCCACCCCGACCACCACCAGCACGCCACAGTCGGGATGGACTGAGACAACATACGGCGGCAGCGGCGCCATGCCGCCGGTCGAGGGGATCAGCATCGCGGGCGTGGGTCACGTGCTCCCCATCGAGGGCGAGGGCATGGAAGCCGACGCGATCGCGTTCATGGGCCTCAACAACACGACAACGCAGGGCAACACGGTCACGGTGACGAACCCGGGCACCCAGACGACCACGGTCGGTTCGGCGGCGTCGGTGCAGATTCACGCCACCGATTCCGGCGGGGCGGCGCTGACTTACAGTGCCTCCGGGCTGCCCGCGGGCCTGTCGATCAACTCCTCCACCGGCCTGATCAGCGGCACGCCTTCCACGTCGGGCACGTCCTCCGTCACGGTGACCGCCACCGATAGCACGGGCGCGTCCGGATCCGCGTCGTTCTCGTGGACCATTACCGCACCAGGCGCCAACACGGTGACGGTGACGAACCCGGGCACCCAGTCGTCCACGGTCGGTTCGGCGGCGTCGGTGCAGATTCACGCCACCGATTCCGGTGGGGCGGCGCTGACTTACAGTGCCTCCGGGCTGCCCGCGGGTCTGTCGATCAACTCCTCCACCGGCCTGATCAGCGGCACGCCTTCCACGTCCGGCACGTCCTCCGTCACGGTGACCGCCACCGACAGCACCGGGGCCTCGGGCTCGGCGTCGTTCAGCTGGACGGTCGGCACGACGAGCACGGGCGGCTCCTGCCAGGTCGTCTACACCACCAACAGCCAGTGGCCGGGCGGCTTCACGGCGCAGGTCGTGATCACCAACACCGGATCGAGCGCGATCTCCAGCTGGAACCTGGGATTCACCTTCCCCGGCGACCAGAAGCTCACCAGCGACTACAACGGCACGTACAGCCAGTCCGGCGAGGCCGCGACGCTGACCAACGCCAGCTACAACGGCGCCATCGCGGTCAATGGCTCCGTGACCGTCGGGTTCCAGGGCACCTGGACCAACAGTGACGCGGCACCGACCGCGTTCACGCTCAACGGCGCCACCTGCACCACCTGACAGGCCCCGTTCCCGCCGCGCTGGCCGCGCAACTCGTGGCCAGCGCGGCGGCGTTCCAGCGGTTAGTGGTCGTCCCAGTGCCCCGCGTGGGCGGCGTGCCGGTGCCCGTCGTGCAGGTAATCGGTTTATGTCGTGCTGTCCTCCGCGAGGAGGACCGCGTGTACGCGATCGAGGCTCTGGCGGCGGCGCAGCTCGAGTTCGGCTCCTGCTCCTCGGCTCGGCGAGACCGACGCCGCGCCCGCACACCACTGCGACAGCAGTGTGAGCGACCGCTGCTCGGCTTCGTCGAGCGCCACCACCAGCATGGCCTGCCGGTGCGGGTGGGCCGGCCAGCCGACATGCAACAAGAGGATGACCGGCCGCTCACCGGGTTGCTCCACAACGGCATGCAACCGTAGTTCCGGCCAGTCCAGCGCCGAAACCGGCCTGGGGCAGGCGGTCTTGTCGGCGAGCGCCTGGGCGTCCAGGTTGCCGATGTGCACGAGACGAGCTGTCCAGACGAGTCCGGTCCCAATGAACAAGATCACGCCTGCGAGCGCGATCGCGAGGATCACACACTGACCGTAACTCTCCGGACCCCGCGCCGTCACCAGCCCGTCGTCCGCGCCCGATTTGCGAGATATCGGCGCCCCGCTGTTTTGACTGCGTATGACTTTGACGGTGCGCTGCTTGGAGCCTGTTAAGGAGCCAGGGCCGCCGCTGCGGCAGGGCTAGATTCACTGCCGTGACGGAACATGATCGTGAGCCCGCGCTCGGCGAGCCCGCCGCCGAACCTCGGCGCGGCGGCCGCATCGCAGCGCTTTTGCCGTCAGACCCAGCGGTCGTCGCGGTGCTGCGGCTCGCCGTGGCGGCCTTGCTGGTGACCTTCCTGCTCTGGATTATCAGGTGAGGGCGGTGACGTTGCGACGCGTGCGCAACAGGTAAGCAGTCTGGCCGCGGCCCTCTGGCCGCATACAACATGTCCTGAGTCCGACGGCGAGATCTCGGTCGGCGGCCTGCGCCTGAGCGCGCTGGCGGCCGCGTACGGCACGCCTGCCTTCGTCCTTGACGAGGCTGACGTCAGGTACCGGTGCCGGACGTACATCGCGGCGCTTCCTGCCGCCGAAATCGCCTACGCCGGCAAGGCGTTCTTGTGCCGCGCGATGGCCCAATGGGTCGACCAGGAAGGCTTGTCACTGGACGTCTGCTCGGCGGGCGAATTGGCGGTCGCGAGTTCGGTGAACTTCCCCGCCGAGCGGATCATCGTGCACGGGAACGCGAAGACCCCGCAGGACCTGCAGGCGGCCTTCCGCTATGGCGCGGGGCGCATCGCGGTGGACAGCACCTCCGAGATCGTCCGCCTCGCGGCATTGGCCCCGGCCCGTCAGCGGGTCCTGGTCCGTGTCACGCCAGGCGTGGACGCGCATGTCCACCGGGCGGTGACGACGGGCACGGACGACCAGAAGTTCGGCTTCTCGCTGAGTTCTGGTGCCGCGGCCGAGGCGGTGCAGCGAGTGGTCAGCCATCCCAGGCTGGAACTCGCCGGGCTGCATTGCCACCTGGGCTCGCAGATTACCGAGCTATCCGGGTACGAGGTTGCCGCCCGCAAGCTGATCGGGCTCATGGCCGCGGTGCGGGATCGTCATGGGATAGCGCTAGCCGAGCTCAACCTCGGCGGCGGCCACGCCGTTCCCTATGTCCCGGGCGATACCGGCTTCGACCTGGCCGACTTCGCCGATCGCGTGCGCCAGGTCATGACGACGGAGTGCGCGAGGTTCCGGCTTCCTGTTCCGCGCCTGACCGTCGAACCGGGCCGCGCGATCGTGAACCGGGCCATGGTCACCCTGTACCGGGTGGTGACCGTCAAGCACGCGATCGGCGTCCGGACCTTCGTCGCCGTGGACGGCGGCATGAGCGACAACCCACGGCCGGAACTATACGGGGCGAAATACCCCGTGTACTTGGTGCGACCGTCGCGCGCGCGCATGGAGACGGTGACCGTCGTGGGGCGGCACTGCGAGTCCGGGGACGTGCTGGCGACTGACGTGCCGCTGCCCGCCGACGTCCGGCCCGGTGATCTTCTCGCGGTACCCGGCACCGGCGCGTACAACCATTCGATGGCGTCCAACTACAACCTGGTCGGACGACCGCCGGTGATCGCCGTCGGACTCGGCGCCCCGCGCTTGCTGGTGCGCCGCGAAGCGACCAGCGACCTGCTGGCCCGGGATATCGGCCTCTAAGGAGATTCGGTGACCCACACGCTTTTCGTCCCGGTACGGACGAGCAAGGCCGGGACGCTCGCACTGCGAACCGGTCGGCTCCCGTCGGGCGAGCGCATCGGCCTGGCGTTTACTTCCGACGCCGCCTTGCTGCTCACCATGGGACCGTCACAGCAGTGGATCCTCCTTGACCGCCAGGCGCTGACGGACATGCTGAAGCCACTCGGGATAGAGCACATCAGGGTCGATCGAAGGATGGCTAGCGTGTGACCATGGTTCCCGCATCCGCTTGGGTGGTGGCCGGGCCGCCCGGGTCCGGCAAGAGCACAGTGGCCAGGCTGCTGCTCGCGTCGCTCGCGCCAACCCCGGCACTGCTTGACAAAGACACGATGTACGGGTCCTTTGTGGCGGCGGCGCTCGCGGCGGCCGGCCGTCCCGCCGGCGAGCGTGAGGGACCGTGGTACGACGAGCATGTCAAGGTCCACGAATACGCCGGGATGACGGCGACAGCGCGGGAGATCCGCGAACTTGGCTGCCCGGTGCTGCTGTCTGGGCCTTTCACCAACCAGATCCACGACGCCGGGCGCTGGCGGTCGTGGGTCGCGGACCTTGGCGGCGAGACGGTGCGGCTCGTCTGGGTCCGGTCCGACGCCGCCACCCTGCGGCAACGGCTCACCGCCCGCGGATCGGGGCGGGACACCGCCAAGCTCGCGGACTTCGCGGCATTCACCGCGCGGATGCGGCTCGACGACCCGCCCGCTGCCCCGCACGTCGTCGTCGACAACCGCCTCACCGCGGCCACAGCGCTCGAAGATCAGGTCGCTAGCCTCGTTACAGGGACCCGCGCCTCAGGGAAACGGAGAACGACGTGAGCAATCAGAGCGAGGGCACCCGGGTGGCGGTGCTCGGAACCGGCATCATGGGGGCTGCGATGGCCCGCAATCTGCTCTCGGCCGGGCTTCCGGTCGCGGTCTGGGACCGGTCCACGGCGGCGACCGCTCCGCTGTCCGACGCGGGCGCCATGGTCGCCGGGTCGGCCGCGGCAGCCGTGCGCGATGCCAGGGTCGTCATCACCATGCTGCCGACGGCGGAGGTCGTTGGCTCCGTGGTCTTCGACGACGGCGTGGCGGACGGGTTCAGCGAAGCGGCGGTGTGGGCCCAGATGGGCACTATCGGCCAGGCCGCTACCGCCGAGTTCGCGGCCAGGCTCGGTCGCCAGCGGCCCGGCGTGATGTTCGTGGACGCGCCGGTGTCCGGCAGCAAGGGGCCCGCCGAGCAGGGGCAATTGCTCATCCTCGCGTCGGGCCCCCAAGCGGCGGAAGCGGTGACGCGCCCGGTGTTCTCGGCGATCGGCCGCAAGACCGTGTGGCTGGGCGAGGCCGGCCAGGGCAGCCTGATGAAGCTCGTCGTCAACGCCTACATGTCCATCCTCATCGAGGGGGTGGCGGAGGCGATGGAACTCGCCGCCCGCTTCGGGGTGGATCCCGCGATGCTGTCGGAGACGATCCAGGGCGGCCCGCTCGACGCTCCTATCGCCGATGCCAAGCTGCTCAAGATGGAGCGCGGCGACTACGCGCCCGAGTTCCCGCTCGAGTGGGCGCTCAAAGACGTGGACCTGGCGATAACCGCCGCGGACGGAGCCAAGCTGCCGCTGCTGGCCGCGCTGTCCGCGCAGTGGCGGGCGACGGTTGACGCCGGTCACGGCAGGGAAGACGTCAGCGCCGCCAGGCTGGGCCTCTAGAGTCCCGGAATACCACCAGCGTAAGCCGTGTTTTACGAAAGCTATGGAGAAGTGCGTTACGTGCGGGAAGGAACTGCAGCCCGAGCGGGCGAAGAAGTACGACTACTGCATGTCGCGTGAGTGCCAGGAAAAGAACGCGAAGCCGCTGACGATGGTCGCGATCGGCGTGAACAAGGCGGCCGAGCAGTACATGATCCTGGACGAGCACACCAAGGAAGAACTGGCCAGCGGCAAGTACCACGACCAGCGCCGCGGCTCGTTCGGCACGTCGCTACCGTCACCCCCCGCAGCCCTCACCCCCAACACCCCTACCACCCCTACCAGCCCTACCACCCCTGCCCCCACCAGCCCCGCGCCCAAGCCGCCCAGCGCGAAGGCGCCCCGGCCGAACCCCCGGCCGGCCGCCAAACCGGTCCGCCACCCGTGGAGCCAGCGGCAGCAACGGCTGGCGCTGCTGTACAACGAACAGGGCCTGCGGCCGGACGAGATCGCCCGCAAGCTCAAGCTGAGCACCTACACGGTGACCCAGATCATCCTCAACGCGCGCAGCCGCGGCAAGCTCTGAAAACGCGGCAGGACACGAGCGCGCGGGTACTAGCTCGTGTCCTGCCGCGGTGTTTTCAGAACCGGGGCTACTTGATAACCCCGGTGTCCGCCCGCTCGATCCTCTCGGTGTCGGCGGACTCAATCGGCTCGGCGCGCGTCACAAGCTCGCCGTGGTCGTCGGCTGTCTCAGTCGGCACCGGCGTCAGCGCCCGCACACCGGGCACCGCGGTGAGCCGCCCGGCCGCGAACGCGGCGACCAGCACGATCGCCACCCCAAGGCCGGTGAAGAAGCCGATCTGCTCCATGGCCTTCCCCAGCGCGTGCGCGCTCACGGGAACGCCCGCGGGATTGGCCGTGGTCCACAGCGGGGCGAGCACGTTGCCGACGGCGAACCAGGCGCCCGCGGCGATCGCGAGCAAGGCGCCGAACAGTGCGATGTGCCTGCCCGAGGCGATGATCAGCAGCAGGCCGCCGAGCAGCACGGCCGCGCCCGGGAGGATCTCCAGCCAGAGCCGCCCGGTGGTGTATGTCCACGCCGTGTCCGGCGTGTATGCGTAGTGGTGGAAATACGGACCCACGAACGGGATGACCCCGCCCCAGATCCCGAGCAGGGCGAGCACGACTCCGCTCAAGATCCCGTGGCTGCGCCGTATCTGCAAGATCCCAGCCATCTGGTATCACTCCCGGTCCAAGTACGCGAACGTCTCGTTTTTTTACCTGACGCCCACTGCTACCCGCGCCGGCGCGGGATATTCACGCGAACCTCGACGCATCTCCGAGGCCGCCGGGGAGGAGCCCGGCTACCTCACCCGGCTGCCCGGCGAGCGGCCGCCCGCGTCCGGCGTCGCCTCCGCACCGATCCCCATCAGCCTGTAGGTAAGAATATAAATTCAAGGCCGTGCCCGCGCCAAACAATACATGAGCCATGTCAGGCAAACACGCTGCCTTTATGAATCATGCCCGCGAGCGCCGCCGCGCCGCCCACAGCACGTTTCGGCTCGGCGGGGAACCGCGCCTCCGTTCGGGCCGATGATTTTGATTTTCCCGAACGGAGGGAGGTGTTACATTCATTCCCACGGTGCTCTGTGATCTGGGGCTTCAAGGACGTTGGCGATTCGAGTCACTGCAGGGGTGAGTATGTCATCAGACGCATCACAGGAGATCCGAGGCCTCAGCAGGAGGACGCTGCTAAGGAATGGCCTGCTGGTAGGCGCGGGGACGGCCGCGCTCGTCACGGCCTCAGTGCCGTTCGCCGCCAGTGCGCTCGCGGAGGACGCTCCGACGTCGGCGGACAACCCCGATACGGCGGCTCCAGCGCAGTCTGCGTGGGGTTGGTGCGACCTGTGTGCCGGAATGTTCTACACCGGTAACCCCAACATGGGGCATTGCCCTCAGCAGAACGACCTGTACCCGCACGCTAGTGTGTATGACTACAACAGTTTTAACTATCACTTTTACTATAACGCGGAAACGGGCGGAGGCTGGCAGGGAGACTGGTTCTGGTGCGTCAATTGCCAGGGGATGTTCTATGGTGGCCGCAGCGCTGGAAAGTGCCCGTACTACGAGGGTAATGGCCCGCACGACGGCAGCGGCTCATATCCCTACGTCGCATACAACGGCAGCAATTCAGCGGAAGGCCAAGGCAACTGGCTATGGTGCTGGGTCTGCTCCGGGCTATTCTTTGGAAACGGCGGCCAGTATAATGGCGTATGCCCAGTTAACGGGGGTCAACCACTCCGGGGCGGCGGAAGTTACTCCCAGCACGACGGCCACAAGAGCGATAACTACTACATCGGCCATAGTGGCTCGATTCCGCTGGGACCGCCCATCATGGTGTAGCTAGGGCAACTGCCACTGCTGGTTGCCGCCGCCGTTGCAGGTCCACAGGTCGAGCTGCGTCCCGTTGGCGGTGTTGAAGGCGGGGTCGTCGAGGCATTTGCCCGAGGCCGGGTTGACGAGCTGCCCGTTCTCCGCCTCCCACTGCTGGTTGGCCCCGCCGTTGCAGGTCCACCATTCGATGAGCGTGCCGTTGGAGTAGTTGGCCCCGGTGATGTCCATGCAGCCGCCGTCGATGGTGAGGGTTCCGTTGCTGTTGACGGTCCAGTTCTGGGCAGCGGCGTTGCCGTCGCAGTTCCACATCTGCACCTTGTTGCCGGGGCTGCCGCTGCCGTTGTTGTTGTCCGCGCACTTGGCGGTGTCGACGCCGGCCACGATCGGCCCGGTCGTGCCGCTGCCGCCGACGCCGTACCCGGCCGCGACGATGTTGGCCTGGACCGCGCTCTCGGTGGCGGCCGATGGATAGCCGGAGGTCAGCACGCCCTCGTAGAACGTGCCGGCGGAACTCTTGCTGTTGTCGCCGCCGATGCCGAGGATGATCGCCCCCTCCTTGTGCATCGGGTTGTAGCCGGCGACGTTGGGCCGCGCCCCGCTGTAGAAGGTCGACAGGCCGCCGGATTGCGCGTTGCCGCCGAGGATCGCCCACTGATTCGGTCCGCCCTCGATCATGGCGGTCGTGTACCGGTAGTCAATGGTCGCGTCGTTCGCGTTGTAGCCCGCGTTGACCCCGGAATACAGGCCGTTCTCCATGTCGGCCATGATCCACGGACCGTTGCCGGTGCCGTACCCCCAGGTCGTGCTGTTCCCGAAGTAGATGGCCTCCATGTGACCGTTGCCGTTGTCGTCGTTGTTGGTCTCGGCGTTGCCGTAGTCGAAGCAGCAGCCTGAGTTGTAGTGCGTGCCGTCGTAAATCGCGTACTCGCCCTCTGGCTCGTCGCCGGTCGCGATGCCCGAGGTGCTGTCGTCGCGGTACCCGGTACCGGGCGCCACGTAGACGCCGTAGGCCTCGTGGCCGTCGAGCGTGGTCGGTGCGGCGGTCGCGTTCGCGAGGCTGTCGGGCCCGCCGGCCGCGCCGCCGCCGGGTGCGTCGGTGAGGTTGTTGCCGTGCCCGGACTGGTCGTAGATCTCGGTGATGACGCACGAGGTGCCCGCGCAGAAGGAGTCCTGCGTCGCGGCGTCGGCGACCCCGCCCGCGCTCAGCGGGTAGATGGTGGTGGTGGTGCTGTCCGACGCGCGCCTGACCTGGTACAGCGGGCCGTCGTACGCGGCGTACAGGGCGCGGGTGGTGCTGTGCGCGGCCACGCAGGGAGTGCCCGCCGCGGCGTAGATGTCGCACGGCTGCTCGGTGGCGGCCCTGGCCGGCACTGTCCCGCCGCCCGCCAGCAGCGCGCCGCCCGCCAGTGTGCCCGCCGCACCGAGGACAACCACCGTCGTCCGCGCCTGCCGAAGTCTTAATCTGACACCCATCGTCAACCCGTCCCTTCTCGACCGGTAACCAAGGCCGCCGTCAGTGTGACCGGTAACATCCAACCCGTCAACGCCCCGATCTCCGGGGCGGCACCACCGCCGTTCCACCCGGCCCGCCCACCAGCGCGGGCGGCGCGCCCACCAGCGCGGGCGGCGCGCCCACCAGCGCGGGCGGCCCGCCCACCAGCGCGGGCGGCCCCCCCGACCAGCGCGGGCCACGTTCCCCGCGCCGCACCGATCCCCCGAAAGTTTCACCGCGCCCACCGGGCCTGCACCTGCCCCGGCCGCGTTCAACGCGGGGATGAGTGGCCCATCCATCTGGCTATAGGCAGCTCAAAGGGCCATTCACTCGGTGCGGCACTCCCGCTGCGGCGTCGAGATCGCCACCACCCGCACCACCTACCCGCCTAAAACCGACAGCCCCACGGTCGGGTCAGCCGGGCTGGAGGAGGCCGC
>DATMKQ010000182.1:0-3704 GCA_035571275.1 Trebonia sp. | reverse complement strand
CGCGGGCCTGACCGGGCTGACGTTCCACGCCAGCCGGCCGATCGCCTTCCACCTCGACGGGGAGTACCTCGGCGAGACCGAGAAGGTCGCCTTCCGTTACATCCCCGAAGCACTGAGCATCTTCGCGTAACCGGGGAATGTCACGGTGTTACCGGTGTGATTGATCTGACACGCAATTCGAAACACTGGTTGGCCGTTCCCTCTTGCGCAGGTCGCGCCCTGTTGAGAGGCTATATGCGGTGCCTGGGGCGTCGCTTGATGCCCGGATAAGATCACGTCGGCATCGACCAAGATCGGGAATATTGGATTGTTCCCGGCATATGACATAGCTCGTGAAATACTTCACAAGCACTGAGTGGCGTGTGGCGCCCACCCAATGACTAGCCGCTACGCGCCGAGAAGGAGTGGACATCATGGACTGGCGCCACGTTGCCGCCTGTCGTGAGGTAGATCCTGAGCTGTTCTTCCCGATCGGAAACACCGGGCCTGCGCTCCGCCAGATTGAAGAAGCAAAGCAGGTTTGCCGACGCTGCACAGTCATCGAGGATTGCCTTCGCTGGGCCATCGACTCTGGCCAGGATGCGGGCGTGTGGGGTGGCATGAGCGAGGACGACCGGCGGGCGCTAAAACGGCGTACCGTTCGCCTGCGGGCGCAGGCCCACGTCTAACCGGGGGGCTGGTTCATAGCGCACGGGGAGGTCGACGACCGCCACGGTCCCGCCTTCCGGCCTGGGAGCGATGCTCAGCCGCCCGCCAAGCTCAGCCACTACTAGCGTCCGCACGATCTGCAGTCCCAGGCTGGACGTATTGTCCAGATCGAAGTCGGGCGGCAGCCCGGCTCCGCTGTCGCTCACGGTCACCGTCAGCTGTTCCGGTGCCCGCGCGGCCAGCACCTCGATGATCCCGTCGTCTACGCAGCGCGACCCCGGCCCGGCGGCGCCGAAACCGTGCTGCAGCGCGTTCTGCAGCAGCTCGGTGAGCACCATGGCGAGCGCCGTGGCCACGGAAGCCGGCAGCATCCCGAACTGCCCGGTGATCTTGGGGATCACCCGTACCTCTGGCGACGAGACCTCCCCGGCCATCATGGCCACCCGGTCGGCGATGTCGTCGAAGTCCACGATTTCTTCCGGCGCGTGCGACAGGGTCTCGTGCACGATCGCGATCGACCCGACCCGGCGGACCGCCTCCTCGAGCGCGGCGCGCGCCTCGGGGGCGTGCAGCCGCCTGGCCTGCAGCCGCAGCAGCGCCGCCACCGTCTGCAGGTTGTTCTTCACCCGATGGTGGATCTCCCTGATGGTGGCTTCCTTGGTAAGCAGCTCGCGTTCCCGGCGGCGCAGCTCCGTGACGTCCCTGACGAGGACGAGCGCACCGGTCCGCTTGCCCGCCACGACAAGCGGGATAGAGCGCAGCTGGACGACCGCGCCGTTGCCGTCGATCTCCGTCTCCCGCGGCGCCCGTCCCCGGGCGACGAGCATCAGCGACTCGTCGACCGGCTCCCCCGCGGCGCCGAGCTGCGCGGTCGCGGCGCTGAGCTCGGCCCCGATCAGGTCTGCCGCCAGCCCGAGCCTGCGGTACGCCGATTGCGCGTTCGGGCTCGCGTACGTGACGCGTCCCCCGCTGTCCAGTCGCAGCAGACCGTCGCCCACCCGGGGCGAGCGGACCAGGGTCGTGTCGTGGCCGGGATACGGGAACGTGCCCTCCGCCACCATCCGCGCGAGGTCGTCGGCACCCTGCAGGTAGGTGAGCTCGAGACGGCTAGGGGTGCGGGCCGAGTTCAGGTTCGTCGACCGCTCGATGACCGCGATCACGCGGCCGCTCCTGGTCACCGGGATGGCTTCGGCTCGTACCGGCACGCCGCTCGTCCAGTCCGGGTCGCTCTCGCGCCAGATCCGCCGCTCGACGCGCGCCGTGTCGAGCAGCGACCGCCTGCCAGGGCCGATCTGGGTCCCGACCACGTCGTCGGGGAAGGACGTGGGCCCGGTCGTCGGGCGCATCTGGGCGACCGCCACCCACCCCGAATTGATCGCGCCCGCCGGCGCCCGCATCGGCACCCACAAGATCAGGTCGGCGAACGACAGGTCAGCGAGCAGCTGCCAGTCGGACACCAGCGAGTGCAGCCATTCCACGTCGGCGCCGGATAGGCCGGTGTAGTTCCTGGCGAGGTCGGTAAGCGTCGGCACGTTCCCATCATGACACGTGCCAGACGGGTGCAATTTCCCTGTCAGAGCATGGCCTGGCATTATGCGCCCATGCAGGGCTCCGCTCACGAGACGTTCGATCCGCTCGCCCGGCTGCGCGCGGCCGCGGCCGCGCGCGCAGCCGCCGGCCTGCGGCGGCAGCTTATGCCGCGCGCCGCCGATGACAGCACGCTTGACCTGGCGTCCAACGACTACCTCGGCATGTCCGGGGATCCCAGGCTCGCCGCGGCGGCGGCCGCGGCGGCGCGCGTGTGGGGGACCGGGGCCACCGGATCGAGGCTGGTGACCGGAAGCACGATGCTGCATGCCGAGCTGGAAGAGGAGCTGGCCGCGTTCACCGGTGCGCCCGCGGCGCTGGTGTTCTCCTCCGGCTACCTGGCCAACCTCGCGATCGTGACGGCGCTGAGCGCCGCGCTCAGGCCCGGCGATGGAGCCGGGGGCAACGGCGGCGTCCTTATCGTGTCCGACGAGCGGAATCACGCCTCGCTTGTCGACGCGTGCCGGCTCGCGCGCCGTCCTGGCATCCGCGTCGAGGTGACCCCGCACCGCGACGTGGCGGCGGTCGCCGCGGCCCTCGCCGCCCGGGACGAACGAGCCGCCCTGGTCATCACCGACGCGGTGTTCTCGGTGTCGGGCGGCCTGGCGCCGGTCGCCGCGCTGCACGCGGTCGCGCGCCGGCAGGGTGCGCTGCTCGTGGTCGACGAGGCGCACTCGTTCGGCGTGCTCGGCGAGGGCGGCCGCGGCGCGTGCCACGCCGCGGGGATCGCGGCGGAGCCTGACGTGGTGCGCACCCTCACGCTGTCGAAGTCGCTGTCCGGCCAGGGCGGCGCGGTGCTGGCCGCGGCCGAGGTGACGCAGACCCTGGTGGACACCGGGCGCGGCTTCATCTTCGACACCGGCCTGGCGCCGCCCGCGGCCGGCGCCGCCCTCGCCGCGCTCCGGGTGCTGCGCGCCGACCCCGGGCTGCC
This sequence comes from Trebonia sp., assembly GCA_035571275.1. GTDB lineage: Bacteria > Actinomycetota > Actinomycetes > Streptosporangiales > Streptosporangiaceae > Trebonia. The sequence goes on along the minus strand of DATMKQ010000182.1, from coordinate 538 downwards.
CGGCCGGGCGCGGCGGGCTGCCGCCCGGCTGGCCGCCGTGGCCGCTGACCTTGGCCTCAGCGTCACCGCGCCGGCCGCGGCCGTGACGTCGATCACGGTCGGCGATCCGCGGGACGCGCTGGCCGCGCAGCGCGCCTGCGCCGCGCACGGCGTCCGGGTCGGCTGCTTCCGGCCGCCGTCGGTGCCCGACGGCGAGGCGTGCCTGCGGCTGACCGGGCGCGCCACCCTGACGGAAGCGGATATCGGCGTGGCTGCTCGCGCACTGGCCGTAGCGCGAGATCGCTGCCATCATTGCCGGAATACCGCACAAGCGGGAAGGAACACCCCATGACCGTGTCTCCGATGCCGGCTGAAGACCGCGCCAGCGAACCTGGCGCCTCCGCCGCCCCCGGCGCCTCGAGCGTCCCAGGGGCCCCGAAGGCCCCAAAAACTCCGGAGGCGGCAGGCACCCCGGGCGTTCCTGTCGGCTCGTCGCCGACCGTACTGCGGCTGCCGAAGTACTACCAGGTGAAGCGGCAACTGCTCGAGTTCACCTCGG
>DATMKQ010000181.1:0-2560 GCA_035571275.1 Trebonia sp. | reverse complement strand
CGGTGAGTCGCAAGCTGCTACCGCGGCAGCAACGTCGGACACCGATTCGATCGTCAGTCCCTCGGCGCCCAATGACCGCGCCACCTCGGCAAAGTCTGGCCACTGGAACAGAGATAGATCAGGCCTGACCCCTTTGTTCACGAACTGGTCGTATTCGGCGCCGTAGCTTCCGTCGTTGCAGATGACGACGATCAGCGGCAGCCCGGCCCGGATGGCGGAGTGCAGTTCAGCCAGTCCGTTCATCATGAACCCTCCGTCCCCGGTCACCAGTACGGTGGGCTCGCCGGGCGCGACCGATGCCGCCCCGATGGCCGCACCCATGCCCAGGCCGACAGCGCCAAAGTCAGTGGTCAGTACCTCGCCGCGGTAGTCCGTGCTCCAGATGTACTTGAAGGCCTCGCCCTGGAAGCGGCCGCCGTCGTATACGACCGTACGGCGGTCCGGCAGGGCACGGTTCACGGCGGCCAGGACGCCCGCGAGAGTTACCTTCTCGCCGAGCGGCACGTCGAACACGAGGTCGGACTGACTGACGTTCGCCGTCACACGGTTCCTGAAGCCTGAAGGCCGAATCTCGGCGGCGTCCAGCATCTCGATCAACTGCTGCGCCACGGTGGCCGCATCCCCCGCGACCGCAGTGGTCACCGGCACTTCGGGCCGGAACCTCGCCGGGTTGGTGTCCACGTGAACCACGTTCTTGCCCTGGATGAGGGAGTTCCGGACCGTGGTCCACGTGTTGAGGCTCGCCCCGAAGGCGACGATGCAGTCGCTCTCGCCGATCGCCAGCACAGCCGGCTCCGTTGACACCGTCCCGCAGACGCCGACATAGCCCTCGGCCGCGCTATAGAGGTTGCGCGCACGTAGCGTGGTGACGATCGGCGCACCGATCCGCTCCGCGAACGCGAGAATGGCCTGACGCTGTTCCTTGCCGACCACGCCGCGACCGGCCAGCACGAGCGGCCGGCGAGCCGACGCGATGACGCCGACGGCCTCCTCGATCACCTCTTCCGGCACCAGCGGGCGTTCTTCACGACCTGGCCATGGATCGCCGCCATCGTCGTCCGCCGCCGCCTCGACGACATGCCACTGATATTCCGTCGGACAGTTCAGGACGTACGGATGGGACTCCGCGAGCGCTCGCCCCGCAGCGATCCGAACGGCCGAGGCGGCATCCTCCGGCCGTTCGATGAGGATATAACCAGCTCCCGTCGAACGGACGAATGGCTCTTGGTCCAGCGTCTGCTGGTTGAGTTTGTTGTTTGGTGCTGTGTCGCCGGTGATCAGGAGCAGTGGCGTGCCGGACCGTACCGTCTCGGTGAGCGCAGTCGCGGTATTCGTCAGGCCAGGCCCTTGCGTAACGGTCGCGACACCAAGTCGTCCCGCCCGACAGGCGTACCCATGTGCCATCATGACTGCGCTCGCCTCGTGGACAGCTGACACGTAGGTGCCGTGCTGCCTTTCGGTGAACGAGTTGACCATGAATAGGTTCGCGTCTCCGATGAGGCCAAACATGGTGTCAGTGCCGGTCGCGGCCACTTCCCTGGCCATTACCTCGTGTACGAACATCGACCATTCCCTAACTCAGCGAGCGTTCCGGTGACCGTAGCAGGCCATGTGTTCAACATACATGTTGAACTTGATTCGCGTATAGGGGCGGCGGCTTACTCGGTCACCAGAGTCCAGGTTCACGTGCTCGCGCCCTGTGCGGCCGGCTCGGCCGCCTTTACGGGTCGGGGACGGTAGAACGTACCTAGCATGCCAGCGGTCGCCGCCGCGGCGACGCCGAGCGCGATGCCGCCGCCCGCCCAGCCGGTGACCGCGATCCCCGCGGCGTTGTCCAGCGACGCCCGGCCCGGGCCCAGCATCGCCAGCGCCAAACAGACCACCGAGAGCACCAGGACGTACTCATAGCCGTCCCTGAACACGAAAAAGCCGTTTCGCCGGTGCGCCAGCAGTCCGGCGACGAGCATCACCGAGATCACTGCCGCGCACGCCAGCGGCGTCGCCAGCCCGACGATGAGCAGGAACCCCGCGCCCAGCTCGGTCACCACGCTCATCCAGGCTTGCAGCACCCCGTACCGCAAGCCGAGGCCGCTGAACCAGCGGGCTGTCCCCGCGATCTTGCCGCCACCACGCCAGTGGTTATATCCGTGCATCATCATCGTGACGCCGACAGCCACGCGTATCAGCAGCAGTGCGGCGACAACGGGCGGATTTGCCATCTCACTCTCCCGCCAGCCGAGGCTCGACTCCGGCGTGCGCGAACGGCCCGGCCTCGAGCACCTCGTAGTCCTCGATGCTGGACTGGGAAGAGCGCGTCCAGTACTCGACGTTGCGGAATGGCGAGACGAACACGAGACGGCCGCGCGAATTACGAAAGTACGTGTTCGTGCCAAGGTGGGTCCACACCGTCAGTTCAGCGGTGCGGTCGACTAGGTCGTTGTACTCGTCAAAGACGTCCTTGCGCACCTCGATCGCCGCGGCTCCCGTCTCGAACATGTCGCCAAGCAGCCGGGCGATATAGCCCATCTGCACTTCCATGAAGTACATGAAGCTGCCGCTA
>DATMKQ010000180.1:0-6606 GCA_035571275.1 Trebonia sp. | reverse complement strand
CCTCACCCAGCCGGCCAACACGATCTCGGTTACCAGCGAGGGCGCCGACGCGACCGGCGTGAACGACTCCACCTCCGCCTTCAACCAGGCGATCTCCGCCGCGAACGCGGCCGGGGAAGCGGTCTGGATCCCGCCGGGCACCTTCCTCATTAGCTCGCCGCTCCAGATCAGCGCGGGGACTATCGAAGGCGCGGGCGACTGGTACTCGCAGATCAAGACCAATGAGCTCATCGACAACACGTCAGCCGTGGCCGGCCCGATCAACCTCAGCGGCTTCGCGATTCTCGGCTCCACCGTCGGCCGGAACGATTCGAGCACCGAGAACGCGATCGACGGGTCGCTTGGCAGCGGTTGGACCGTGAACGGGCTGTGGATCCAGGACACCAACGTCGGCTTCTGGCTGCAGTACGGCAACAGCAATTGCACCGTAGAGAACAGCGTGATCGAGTCGACCGACGCCGACGGGCTGAACTTCAACGGCAATGCCACCGGCTGCACGGTGAAGAACAACTTCATCAGGAACACCGGAGACGACGGCCTGGCGATCTGGTCCTATCCCGCCGCGGACTCCAGCATCACGTTCAGCAACAACACGATCGTCCAGCCGACCCTGGCCAACGGCATCGCCGATTACGGCGGTTCTAACAACACCATTTCCAACAACGTGGTGGCCGACACGAACGCCCTCGGCAGCGGCATCGACATCTCGAATGAGCAGTTCCTGTCGCCCGGCTTCGTTCCGCTGTCCGGGACAATAACGGTCTCGGGCAACTACCTGATCCGCGCGGGCGCTTATAACCCGAACTGGGATCACCCGATGAGCGCGGTCCAGTTCGACGCCTACGATTACGCTTTCAGCGGCGTGACCGTGAACTACAGCGGCGGCGCCATTCTGGACAGCCCGTGGAGCGCGTTCGAGTTCGTCAGCGGTGACGGCGACGGAAACGAACTCACCGGCGTCAACATCTCGAACGTGCAGGTCCAGAACGTCGGCACGGTCGTCATGCAGGCCGAGACCGCGGGCTCGGCCAGCGTGAGCGGGGTAACCGCCAGCGGGATTGGCGTGCCAGGCGCGTACAACTACACCTACCCGGGAGATGTCGCGGGCGGCTTCACCTTCAACCTCGGCAGCGGCAACTCCGGCTGGAGCACGACGCCAGTGCTCACGTCGTTCCCCGAGCCCGCGCAGCCGGGCGCGCTGTCGGCGTCGCCGACCAGCCTGTCGTTCGGTGACGTGGCGGCCGATTCGACCAGCGCCGCGCAGACCGTCACGGTGTCCAACCCCGGGAGCACCGCCGCGTCTGTCTCGTCGATCAGCACCAGTAGTCCGTTCGCTGAGACCAACACGTGCGGCAGTTCTATCCCCGCGGGCGGCTCGTGCACGGTCAGCGTCACGTTCGCCCCGACCAGCGGTGGCGCGGCCAGCGCAACCCTGTCGGTGGCGACGAGCGCCCCGGGCAGCCCGCTGACCGTTGCCCTGTCAGGGACGGGCGTCACCTCGACGACGAACCTGGCCCTAGGGCAGCCAGTGAGCGCGAGCAGCGACTACGAGACCTACGTGCCGGCGAACGTCGTCGACGGCAACACCAGCACCTACTGGGAGAGCACCGACGGTGCGGGTTATCCGCAGACGATCACGGTAGACCTGGGTTCGGTCCAGTCCATCGGATCGATCACGCTGGACCTGCCACCGTCGAGCGCGTGGAACACCAGGACTGAGACGCTGTCGGTCCTCGGCAGCACCAACGACTCCACCTTCAACCAGATCGTCGCCTCGGCCGGGTACACGTTCAACCCCGCGACGGGCAACACGGTCACGATCAGCCTGCCGTCCGGAACGAGCGCCCGGTACGTGCAGCTGAGCTTCACCGGCAACACGGGCTGGGACGCCGCCCAACTCTCGGAGTTCGAGGTCTTCCCCGGCGGAGGGACTAGCGGCAGCGCCTTGACGGCGTCGCCGTCGAGCCTCTCGTTCGGCAGTGTGGCGACCGGGTCGACCAGCAGCGCGCAGACCGTCACGGTGTCCAACCCCGGCAGCACCGCCGCTTCGGTCTCCTCGATCAGCGCAAGCGGTCCGTTCGCCGAGACCAACACGTGCGGGGGATCGATCGCCGCGGGCGGGTCCTGTACGGTCAGCGTCACGTTCGCGCCGACCGGGACCGGCTCGGCCAGCGGAAGCCTGTCGGTCGCGAGCAGCGCCCCCGGCAGCCCGCTGACCGTCGCGCTTTCCGGCACCGGAGTCAACTCGAGCGTCAACCTTGCTCTCAATCAGCCAGTCACCGCCAGCGGCTACACCCAGACCTACGTGCCAGCCAACGCGGTCGATGGCAACACGAGCACCTACTGGGAAAGCACCGACAATGACTTCCCGCAATGGTTCCAGGTGGACCTGGGCTCGGCGACCAGCATCAGCAGGATAGTGATGTACCTGCCGCCGTCCAGCGCGTGGAACACCCGCACCCAGACCATTACCATCCAAGGCAGCACGGACGGCACCAACTACACCACGCTGGTGCCGTCACAGGGGTATACCTTCAACCCCTCGACTGGTAACACGGCCAGCATCACCTTCACGGCCGCCACGGTGCGGTACGTGAAGCTGACGTTTACCGCCAACACCGGGTGGCCGGCTGGGCAGCTTTCTGAACTGCAGGTCTACAGCAGCTGACCTGAGCAACGGCTGGGAGGGTGGCTATCCACCCTCCCAGCCGTTCATCTCGTGCAGCGCCGACGCGGCCTAGGGGAGCGACCAGTGCTGGTCGGCCGTGTTCCTGCAGGCAGCGAGCGTGACGCGGGTGCCGTTACGAGTTGAGGGCTCGGTCAGGCACTTCCCGCTCGCGCGCAAGACGTACTCGCCGTTGCCCAGCCGGGTCCACACCTGGCTCGTCCTGCCCGTGCAGGGCTCGAGGTACGCGACGCTGGTCGCGGTGATGCACTTGCCAACCAGCTGGAGTTCCCCGTTGGACGTGAACGTGATGCGCTGCGGCGTCTTGCCGGTGCAGGCGAAGGTGTCGATCGCGTTGCCGCTGGCCGCGGACCCGTGCGAGTCGTCCACGCACTTGGCCGCGTCCCCCTTTAGCTGCCCAGGCGGCGAGCTAACGCGCCAGGTGAAGGTGAACCCGAACGCGCCGTCGTAGTACGCCACGCTCACCTTGGTCGTGAAGGTGCCCGCGGTGACGTTGGGAGTGCCATGGATCACCCCGGAGAAAAGACTGATCGACAGCCCGCCGGGGAGGCCGGATGCCCGGAAGGTGACCGTCGACGCCGGTGAGGTCCGCGCCTGCACGTGCAGGCTGACCGCCTTACCGGTCGTGCTCACCTGGTTGCCAAGCCGGGTGACGCTGAGCGGGAGCTTCCCAGATGACATGACACAGCCGCCCGCTATGTTGCTCCATAGGCTCTGCATCGCGAACCTCCCAGTGGAAAGGGAGACGTCGCCGTCCGGGTCGGGCGTGCCCCAGATCACGCCGCCCCAGGCGCACTTGTCGGCTACCTCGCCGCCGCTGACGGTGTCGTTCGGATCGATCCAGGCGTTCCCCAGCGGATCGGTGGCCGACTCGCTGAACTCGTGGCCGCCCACGATGCTGAAGCCGTCGTAGAGGCCGGCCGATCCGGTGTTAATGAAGTTCTCACCGCACTCGGACTTGGCGTCGAGCTGATAGGGCAGGTTGGTGAATGTCAGGTAGCTCTTCCCAGTCGGAGTGGCGCTGTGCCAGCCGCAGTACGTTTCCGACGACGCTTGCGGTGATCCGCAGTTGCCAGCGAAAGTTACCGAGACGCCGCCGCCCTCGGCAATGGGGGTGAAGCAGGTGCCTGACTGTGCCGCGACCACTACCTGCGCGTTCGGCGTGTTCCCGATTCTGAAATGCGCCGCCGCCTTCGTCGCCTCAGCGGCGAGGTCATTAAAGGTGACCGAATTTTCCGGTTTCGCCGCGTCGACGTAAGATCCGCCGAACACCGAGCTGGTGACCGTCGCGTGGCCACCCGAGTTGTCGAAGTACTGCGACGCGGTCAGCGCCCAGGTGTCCGAGGCTTCCCCGAGCCCCTTGTACAGCTTCGTCAGGTAGCTCATCGCAGCTTGCGCTGTCTTGTTGTTCTTGTTGCCCCAGGCCGGCCCCCAGAACACGAGGTAGACGCGAGGGTTGTGCTGCACAGGACCGCCGTTGTAGGTCACGGGGCAATTCGGCTCGCTGGTCTGGGGGCAGCCAGCGGCCTGCGCGTGCGGCGTTGCGGCGGCGCTGTCCGCGGGTCGCGCCCCGCGCGCCGGGACCACCCCCAAGATCACACCGGGAGCCGGGAGCCCCGATCCGGACGCGGCCGGACGCGCCGCCGCCGGTGTAGCGGCGCTCGCCGATCCCGCGATCGCCCCCGCCGCCGTCGCAGCCGTCGCGGCCGCCACCGCGCCGATCGCCAGCCAACCCCGTATGTTCAATCTCGTCCCCTTATGTAGCTATTTCTCGTAAAATAGACAATGGGCAGACTTTCACAGCACGCGCCGATTCGCAATCGGGTAATCGCCCTCGGCGCCGTTAGTTTTAAGGCGTGCTCTGCACCGTACCGATCGATAGCGCGGACGACCCGAGGCTCGCCGATTACACGCGGCTGACCGACGTCGGGCTGCGGACCAGCCTCGAGGCCGCCCACGGTCTGTTCATGGCCGAGGGCACGAAGGTCATCGTGCGGGCCGTTGCCGCGGGGTACCCGGTGCGGTCGATACTGCTGACGCGGAGCCGCCTGGTCGACCTGCCCGCCCTGGAGACCGCCGCCGCCGTGGACGCGCCGGTATACGTGGTCCCCGACGAGGTCGCCGAACGGCTCACCGGTTACCGGGTGCACCGGGGTGCGCTCGCGTCGCTTGGCCGCACGGAACTGCCGGCGGTCTCCGCCGTCCTGCGGGACGCCAGCAGGATCGTCGTCCTCGAAGACCTCGTCGACCACGGGAACATCGGGGCGATCTTCCGCTGCGCCGCGGCACTGGGGGTGGACGCGGTGCTGTTGTCGCCGCGATGCGCCGATCCCCTGTACCGACGGTCGGTCAAGGTCTCAATGGGAGCCGTGTTCGCCATCCCTTATGCGCGGATGACCGAATGGTTCGAAGGGCTCGCGGAACTCAAGCGCAACGGGTTCAGGGTGCTCGCGCTCACCCCGGATGAGAACGCGACGCCGATCTCCGCGGCGAGCATCGGCGACAAGGCCGCGCTGCTGCTCGGCACGGAAGGCGACGGCCTGTCGGCACGCTGGCGGCACGAGGCCGACGAAGCGGTCCGGATCCCGATGCACCCCGTGGCGCGGGACAAAGGCGTGGACTCGCTCAACGTTGTCGCCGCCGCGGCTATCGCCTGCCACCTGCTCGCGTCGCGCGAGTAAATATATTCACAGAAAGCCACCGCGCGCTTACGACTACCTAAGGTAGTCTCTCGGTCACTGGGCCGTATCGGGCCCTGCCCAGTGGCCCGGACGGGGGCGGCGCAGACCCTCGTGGCCGGCAAACGCGGAACGACGCTGCGCCGGCAAGAATGGCAAGAGTGCGGTACATCATCATCGGAGCGGGCGCCGTCGGCGGAACGATCGGCGGCTGCCTGTTCCAGGCCGGGCACGACGTCGTCCTAGTCGCCAGGGGAGCGCACCTGGAGGCGCTGCGGGCCCGGGGGCTGCGGCTGGCCACCCCGCTTGGCACATCCATGCTGGGCATCCCGGCGGTGGGCGGTCCGGCCGAGGCGGGGTTGCGGCCCGGCGACACGCTGATTCTCACCGCGAAAACCCAGGACGCCGCCGCGCTGCTGGACGAATGGGCCTGGCAGCCGGTGTCCGGGGGTACCGTCGCGGCGCAGACGCTGCCGGTAGTCTGCGCGCAAAACGGGGTGGCGAGCGAGCGTTTCGCGCTGCGCCGCTTCCGCCACGTGTACGGCATGCACGTCTGGCTGCCGGCCACGCACCTAGAGCCGGGTGAGGTGGCGTTGCAGGGCGCGCCGCTGGCCGGCTTGCTGCACATCGGCCGTTACCCGTCCGGCGCCGACGCGACGAGCCAGCGCATCGCCGAGGACCTGGGAAAGAGCCGCTTCCTCGCCCTGGTCAGCCAGAACGTGATGCGCTGGAAATACGGCAAGCTGCTCGACAACCTGAACAACGCGATCGAGGCGCTGTGCGGCCGCGGCGCGTCGGGCTTCGGCGCCGCGGCGCAGGCCGGTGACGCCGCCGAACTGCGGCGCCTGGTCCGCGATGAGGGGACCGCCGTCCTCGACATCGCCGGCTTCGACTACTCGAGCGCCGCCGAGCTCGCGGACGTGCGCCGCGACAGCATACGCATCGAGCCGGTCAACGGCTCGGCGCGCGCGGGCGGCTCGTCGTGGCAGAGCCTGACCCGGCAGACCGGGACGATCGAGGCGAACTTCCTGAATGGCGAGATCGTGCTGCTCGGCCGGCAGTATGACGTTCCGACGCCGGTCAACGAGGCTTTGCAGCGCCTCGCCAACCAGGCCGCCAGAGAGCGCATGCCGCCCGGCTCCTTGACCCCGGCGCAGATCCTCGCCGCCGCGGGAGTCGCGGAGGGACCCGGAGGCACCCCGGTCCGTTCCGGATAAATCGCTTTTTATCTTTCAAAACACA
>DATMKQ010000179.1:0-20621 GCA_035571275.1 Trebonia sp. | reverse complement strand
CGCGCTGAACATCACCTGGGCGCCGATCGCCAAGGGAACCTGCGACCACAAGCATCGCGAGGACCGGTACAAACCCAGCCGCAAGCTCGGCCACCTGGTCCGCGCCCGCACCGCCACATGCCCCGCGCCCGGCTGCGGCGCCAGCGCCTACCACGCCGACCTCGACCACACGACAGCGTGGCCACGCGGAACCACCGATGAGTGCAACATCGCTCCGCCGTGCCGACATCATCATCGCGTGAAGCAAGCTCCCGGCTGGAAACTCGAACAAACCAGCCCGGGCGTCATGCGGTGGACCGCGCCATCAGGGCGCACCTACACCACCACACCCACCGTCTACGACATATGACCGCCGTCTACGACATATGACCGGCAATCAGCGGCCGATCAGCGCTAGCACGCCGCCTCGGCCGGCAAGGCTCGTCACGACCCAGGTCACGTAGTCGTTGATCACGCCGCTCTGGAGGCGACGGATGGCGACGGTCAGGCCCGCGCCCGGCTCGTAGCCGCGGCGCAGCAGCGGCGGGCGCCGCCAGTACAAAGCGCCAGGGCGAGCAGACGGCGGTGACGACCGAGGAGATCGTCACGTCCGCGGGCGCGACGGCGGCGACAGGCGACGCGGTCGCGACGTGCGCGCCGGTCAGCACAGTGGCGATGTAGCCGGGCTGGTCCTGGAACCGGATCGCGGCCGCCTCTATCGCCGCCGCGAACCTGGGCACCAGGCCTGCCACGCCGACGGCGAGCGCTAGCACCGCCATGACGGCGGCCGGGACGACCATCGACAGCGGCGTCCGCTGCCGACCGGTGTCGGTCCCCCCTGTCTCTTCGTTGGCCTCGGCGGCCATCTGCGGGTCCTCGCCGGGCGGGTCATCGAGGCCGTAGAACACCCCGCCCGCGACCCGGAGCACGGCGCCCGCGGCGGGCACCGTGCAGACGAGGAACACCACGGTCAGCCATGGCGCCGCGGCGCCGTCGTCAATCCAGCCCTCGCCCAGGAAGGTGCCGAACGGCAGGTCGGCAGCCCGAGCGCGGCCGCCGTGAAGATCACGCCCGTGACCGGCAGCCGCCTGACACGGCCGTGCAGCCAGGTCTCGTTCACCGAGTGCAACCGGGCCGCCTTCACGAAGGCGTGGCCGTCCACGTACATGGCCGCGCCCGTCAGGCCCAGCGGGGACAGCAGTGCGAAACCGGCCGCGCGTGCTTGTGCTCGGACGCCTGGTTGTGCTCGGACATGGGATGCCGACTCCGTGGCCCTAGAGACGCAAGCGCGTCAGCGTTGGCTGGAGTCGCTGCCCGAGTTGGCGACGATCGCGGCGAACGGCGGCACGACCAAGGCGACGGCCGACATCGCTATCGCGGCGGGATCCGAATACCGGTAGATGACCGTCCAGGCCAGGATGATCAGCAGCAGGCAGACGCCCATCATGGCCAGGTACGCGCGCTTGCGCGTGCCCGGCCGGAGCGGGCGGGGCTCTCGTGGACTCACGGGTGATCATTGACTGGCTGCCCGCGGTCACCCCCCGTAAACCCGTTTGACCTGGGGTCGCGGGGGAAGCGGGAGGCGGTTGGATACGACCCCAAGGAGGTGGCAGCCAATGACAGCCGACCCGACAGACCAGACGCAGCCGGACACCCCGAATGCGCCAACCCCTCAGGCACCGCGCGCCGACCCGGCGCAACCGCCCACCCACCGTGTCAAGCGGACGCGCATGGGCGGCTTGTGGGTAGCCGGGGCTGGGTCCGCTCTCGTCTTGCTCCTGCTGCTCATCTTCATCCTGGAAAACGGGCAGCGAGTATCGATCAGCTATTTCGGCGCCCACGGGCACATGCCGCTTGGGGTCGCGCTGCTCCTCGCCGCCGTCCTCGGCGTGCTCCTGGTGGCGATCCCCGGCACGGGCAGGATCATCCAGCTGCGAATAACCGCCCGCCGGCACAGGCGCCTTGACGCGGCGACGGAGAAGGCAAACGCGGGGGGCGAAACACGCCTCCGTTCCGAATAAGGGGCGGTTTCGAACATCCGACACCGGGTAGTGCACAGCACCATGGCAGGGGTATGCGCTCAAGCCCGGCGATCATCGGCACCGCCGGTCGCGCCGTGGCTGCGCCGCCCCGACGCCCGTGTGACCTGGCGCACACCGGAAGTGCCGCGTAACGGCTGGTGTATCGTCTGTCCCGGAGCGTCTGCGGAGGTGTGGCGTGACTGACTCCCTGGCGCCCGGGCTGCCAGTGACCGGCGGGTTCAGGCATATCGGCTTTCTCTACCGGAGCCGCGCTGAGTACGCTCAGGCGGTGGCCGGGTTCTTGCGTGACGGGCTGGCGGCCGGCGAGCCGGCCTTCACCGCCGTCCCCTCCGTCAAGGTCAGCCTCATCAGGGATGCGCTGGGCGCTGACGCGCGGTACGTCGAGTTCGCCGACATGACCGAGATGGGACGCAACCCGGCGTGGATCATCCCCCGGGTGCTGAAGTTCACCAACGGCCACCCCGAGCAGCGCGTACGGTACGTGGGCGAGCCGGTCTGGCCCTCGCGCACCGACGCTGAACTCCGCGAAGCCACCCGGCATGAGGCGCTCATCAACTTGGCGTTCGCCGCGGCCGAAGCGGACATCCTCTGCCCCTATGACATCGAGGGGCTCGATCCGGCGGTCGTCGGCGACGCCATGCGCACCCATCCGCTGATGCTGTCCGCGCTGTCGGGCGACGGTTACGAGGAAAGCCCCGGGTTCGCCGTGCCGTCCCTGATCCCATCCAGCTGCAGCCTGCCGCTGCCCGCGCCGCCCCCTGATGCCATGTCTCACCTGTATCGCACGAACTTGTCCCAGGTCAGGGCGCTGGTGTTCGAGCATGCGAGAGAGGCGGGGCTGACCGAGGCCCGCGCCAACGACCTGGTGCTGGCGGTCAGCGAGGTGGCGGCCAACACGCTGCGGCACACCCAGTCGTACGGCACGCTGGACATCTGGCACGACCAGCACGAGATTATCTGCGAGGTCCACGACGAGGGCACCATCACCGACCCGCTGGCGGGCCGGCGGCAGCCCGATCCCGCCGCGTCCGGCGGGCACGGTTTGTGGCTCGTCCACCAGGTCTGTGACCTGGTGGAACTCCGTTCAGATCGCACTGGGACGACGGTGCGCATGCACATGACGATTCGTCCTTCCGCGGCGGGCCGCTGAGTAGCCCCGATGCGCCATTCATGTGGTAAAACACGGGTGTGGACCTGCTCACGACGTCCGTCGCGACTGTTGAGTCAGACGGCGAGCCCTGCACGGTAGTGACGCTCGCCGGTGAGGCTGACGTGACCAACAGCGACGCGCTTCGCGAGGTGCTCGAGGCCGAGTTGGCCAAGCAGCCCCGCGCGCTGATCGTCGATCTCGGCGGCCTGCGCTTCATGGATTCGTCGGCGCTGCACGTGATCTTGCGGGCGAACCGGATGATGGACCGCCAGGGCGGTGTGCTCTCGCTGGCTTCTCCCCGCGAGCCGGTGGCGAAGATGCTCCGCCTGACGGCCGCGGACCAGCTCATTCCGGTTTACCCGACGGTCGAGGACGCCACCGCCGGATAATCCTCGCGATTTGGCGTTTAGCCGGGTCGCGCACCGGATATGATCGCTTTCAGTGGTGCCTACGACGCAGGCACGTTCCACGCCCTTCATGGCGTGCGTGCTCGCGTGGCCCACGTTCCCCCCTTAGAGCTTCAAGCCTCCGATGGCGCGCCGTGTCGGCGTCTTTGCCCGACTAGGAGGCTTTAATGAAGATCGCTCTGGTAGCACAGCATGCCACCCCCTTTCTCAGCGACGGCGCCAGCCAGATCGGTGACGACATCCGGCTGCGCGAGCTGAGCCAGAACCTGGCACGGAAGGGCCACCGCGTCACGGTGTACACGGGCAAGCGCCGCGGCGCGGCACGGGACGAGGCGCGCCTGCACTCGGGCGTGCGGGTGGAGTACATCGCTACCGACGGCAAGCCGGACGAGGCCGACCTGCTCGCCCGGGTTCCCGCCTTCAGCGCCCCGCTGCGGGAGCGGTGGAGCCGCGAGCGACCGGACGTGGTGCACGCGCTGCGTTGGACCAGCGGGCTCGCTGCCCTGGCAGCCACTCGTGACCTGCAGGTACCCGTAGTGCAGTCGTTTGACTCCCTCGGCATCGCCGAACGCCGGCACGGGCTGATCCCGCGGACGGCGGGCACCGAACGGATCAGGCTGGAGCCCGCGATCGGGCGCAGCGCGACCGCGGTCCTGGCCGGAAGCTCCGATGAGGAATCCGACCTCGCGAAGCTCGGGGTCCCTCGCCGGTCGATCAAGGTGGTGCCGTGCGGCGTGGACACAGAAGAGTTCGCGCCGGAAGGACCGACGGCGAACCGCGGCGACCGGCCCCGGCTGGTGACCGTCAGCGGGCTGCACGAGCACGATCACGACTCGCTGGCGACGCTGCTGCGCGCCCTGTCCCGGGTGCCCGGCGCCGAACTGATCGTGGCCGGCGGCCCGGACCGCGCCGACCTGGGGTCTGACCAGACCTACGTGCGGCTGTCCGCGCTCGCCCGGTCGCTCGACGTCTCCGGCCGGGTGCTGTTCGCGGGCCAGGTGAAGCACCACGCGCTGCCGCCGCTGCTGCGCTCCGCCGACCTGTTCCTCAGCATGTCCGATTACGACCCGTCCGGCATGGTGTGCGTGGAAGCGATGGCCTGCGGCACCCCGGTCATCGCATCCGCCGTCGGCGGGCACGTAGACGCCGTGGTCGACGGGACGACCGGCATTCTGGTTCCGCCAGGTCGCCCGGCCCTGCTCGCGCAGCGCATCAGGCAGCTGCTCGGCCACCCGATGCTGCTGGAGGCGTTCAGCCTCGCCGCCGCCGACCGGGCGCGGTCCCGCTACTCGTGGGACCGGATCGCGCGCGAGACCACCGCGGTGTACGACCGGGCGCTCGACACCGCGGCGCTGGCCGCCTGATTCCGCCGGGCTGCCTGACAGTCGGGCGGCTACCCCTCAATCGCCGGCCCGTTGGGCGCGCACTCCCCCGCTTTGCGCGCCCGGCGGGCCGGTTCTAAATCTAGTTATCCCGAACGGTCCCCGTGCTGCGCGCCCTACTTCCATGTCGGCGGCAGCGACTCACAGCCCACGGCACGAGTCGTTGCGGCTCGCGGCTGTGACACCGACTTGCAGGCGCGCACGGTGGAAGTGCTGACGGCGAGAAAGATGCAAAGCGTCACCACGCCCAAGACAAAGACCACGAGGATGGGGGCGACCATGATCGCCTGCGCCTTGGAGCGCGCCCTGGCCCTGGCCCGCACCCGTTCTGTTACGGGTACCTCTTCCCCGCGGGTCAGCCTGGTGAAGATCGCGAACATCGATCTGAGCTTGGGGTCGTCACCCTCGAGGCTGATTTCTATCCCGTCGAGAACCCGCTGTTGATGTGCTGGCAGACTCACCCTGTTTCGCTTCCCGCGCCGGGCCCAGGCAAACTCGCGAGGCGCCGGGCCAACGAGTGGTGGTCACACGCCTGGGAACGGGTTTCCTAACGAGCGCTGCTGCGCACCGTAGATCGCCAGGCCGGCGATGAAGCCGATGGCTTGGACGCCGAGGATGAGCACGAACGGCCAGACGGGATCCTTGAGCGCGACCGCGACTATGTACCCGATGAGAGCGACGAGGCCTCCTGCCAGGCCGCCGAGCGACTGTGCCCGCATCCTGAGCAGGCTCTGCCGCTCGTCGACCCGCCGGCCGATCATCGCGCCGAAGTCGCTGTCCCGGCCGCCCCACACGTAATAGCCGATCGCGGCAACGACCGCTAGGGCCTCGGCCGGGACAGCGGCCTCCCAGCCTTGGCCGACGGCCACCGCTGCCGCTAGGCCGGTACCGCCGATGATCATTATCGCCGGCGCTGCCAGGCGGCCGGGGTTGGCGCTCTTCATGGGTCCACCTCATCGTCCGGGTCAAACATCTTGTCGACCGTCGAGTCAAAGAACCGCGCGATCCGGAAGGCCAGCGGCAGCGACGGCGAGTAGCGGCCGCTTTCGATCGAGATCACCGTCTGCCGGGACACGCCCAGGGCCGCCGCGACCTCAGCCTGGGAGATCCCCCGCTGAGAGCGTTCTTCCCTGACCCGGTTCCGCACAATGTAAAGGTACCTTGACTGCATCTCGAATGTCAAGTTACCTTTACGGCGGCGGTCAGCGCCATGGCCGCAACCGGGCTGTCACACCTATTGCCGACTCCGGTTACCCGGCCGGTCAGGTGTGGCGGCGTAGGGTCAGGCGGCGGGTCCCGTCCCGCTCCTCTTCGTCGGTGACCACCTCACGGCCGTGAGGGACCTGGGCGCCCCGCGCCCGCGGCGACGACGCGTCGCGGTGCTCGGCCTGCTGCGGGCCTGCCTGGAGCACCGGTTCGGCACCGACGTCGCCATCGGCGCGGCGGGCAGCCAGCCGGTCGCCGACGCGGACGACATCGCGCTGTAACGTCGAAGCGTGCTTAACTCTGAGGGCGCCGTGCTGCTCCTGATCGACCTGCAGCAGCGGCTCATGCCCGCCATCTGCGACAACGAGACCGTCATCGCCCGGGCCGTGCGGCTCGCGGAGGCCGCGCGACTGCTTGACGTGCCGGTGGTCGCGACCGAGCAGTACCCGGTCGGCCTGGGCCCGACGGTAGCGCCGCTCGCGGCGTACCCGTCCGCCGTGCTGGCCAAGACGGCGTTCTCCGCGACTAACGATCCTGGCTTCCCCGGCCTGCTGCCCGCCGGGGCCGGCGAGATCATCCTCGCCGGCGTCGAAGCCCACGTCTGCGTGCTGCAGACCGCGCTTGGCCTGCTCGGTTCCGGGCGTCGCGTGGTCGTGGCCGCGGACGCGACCGGCTCGCGGGAAAGCGCGGACAAGACCGCCGCGATCGACCGCGCCCGGCAGCACGGCGCGGAGATCGTGACGTCGGAAATGGTGCTCTTCGAGTGGCTGCGTGACGCGAAGCATCCCAGGTTCCGCGAGGTGCACAAGCTACTCAAGTGAGTGCGGTGTGCCGGGCAGTGGGTGCGCGGTGTTAGGGGCTAAGCACCGGGTCGGTCCTTGCCCCGCGGGCAACTTCAGCCCCGCTGGCAACAGCGCTGCCTATTCTCTTGCCGATAACGACGTCGAGGTCGCCGGTCCGGTGCTCTCACTCCTGCGCCGAGAGCCGCTAGAACATACTGCTGAAGATTGAACCGGTCACGACCGGTTCAATCTTCAGCAGTATCGAAAACAACGACTGGGTAGGTTTCCTATCCGGCGAAATATGCGCCAGAGCCCCAGGGGGCCGCGACCTTCCGTGTAACAGGCACACGTCAGGCGTCCGGAGCGGGAACTGACGTGTTATTTCTGCGTGGGCCTTTAGGAGCAGTAAGTGACGGTGTGAGAGGCGCCCCGGTTCGTTCAGGATAAATAGTGATCTCGAACTGGCCGGGGCGCCTTCTTGACTACGGGAGCGCGGGGCTGGCGTCCTGGACTAGCTGCAGGGCCTGCTGCGAGAACCAGGCGCCGGCGGCCGGGTCGTCCATCCCCCAAAGCGGATCGAACAGCGCCTGGTCGGCGGCGTCGGTCGGCCAGCTTGACTGGGTGTAGTCGGTGTAGTCCCAGGCCCGCACGCCGCCGGCCGCGTCACACTGGCCGTCGGACTGGCCTGGCGTCTTGACCCACAGGTACGCGTCGAGCAGCGGGACGCCGGTGTTCGCGGTCGGCCGGAGGCCGAGGCCTGAGTCCGGCGGGTTGCACCAGTTGCCGCTGGCCAGCGTGCCGATCACGGAACTGGGCTGGTCGTAGGGCGCGGCGGCGTACGCCTGCATGGTGTTCGGGCCGTCACCGTTGCGGCTGGTGTCGATGACGAAGTGCGTCGCGGCGACCGCGGTGCCCAGGTTCTGGGCGTACCAGGCCGTGGTCAGACCCCAGGTGCTGAAGTCCGACTCGGTAGCCGGGTAATACTGGCTGGCGCACGCGCCCGGGTTGTTGTAGAAGGCGTTCGACGGGTCGGTCACCATCGCGATGCAATCGGAGATCCAGGTCCCGTAGTCGATCAGGTTGGGGGTCGGCTGGTAGTTCGACACGTTCACGTAGAACCCCTGCGCGTCCTGCACGTCGGCCGTCAGCAGTCGCTGCGTGATCGTGCCGACCGACTGCCAGGCGCTGTGCGTGCCGTCCAGGTAGACGGCCGCGCCCGGCTGGGCCTCGAGCGCCGAGACCGCGTACTGGATCTCGGCGTAGCGCTCGTCGTCGGTGAACGGGTACGTGGTGGTCGGGCCGCCGCAGTCCGACGGCAGGTTGCCGAGCGCGTCGGGCTCCAGGATGACGACCGCCCTGGAGTTCCCGATACCGGCCGCGAACGCGCTGATCCAGGCCTCGTAGTCGGCTTCCGTCAGCGCGCCGCCCGCCGAGTACTGCGCGCAGTCACGGCCGGGGATGTCGTAGGCGACGAGCACAGGCACCGCGCGCTCGATGGCCGCCTCGACCATCGTCTGCCGCACCTGCTGCTCGACCTGCGCGGGTGTGCCGCTGGTGAACCACACCGCGCGAGGGAACGCCTCCATCTCGGCGACCCCCACGGCGTCCTTGAGGTCGCCGCTCTTCAGCAATTGGAGGACCTGCTGCGGTGCCCCCGACGATGGCGGCGGCACGAACTGCCGGCTGCTGGCTGTCAGCCCGCGGGCCGATACCGTCGCCGCTGCCGTGGCCGGCGCGGCGGCTGCCGCCACGGCCGATCCGGCGATAAGAGCCGTCACCACTACGGCAACGAGTGAAGCGCGCCGCGGTACGCGGCCTGTCAGGATGGTGCGCACGGACACTCCCGCGAAATTAGGGGAAGTTACACGACATTTCCTGGCGATGACGCTAACAGCAGATAATGTGCCAGGTCAATAAACCGTTTAAGCTGGTCGCGTCCGGATGCTTCACCCCTAGGGAGGGATGTACGCCGCTAAGCCCGCGCAAAGGATCTGCCCTGAAGGAGGGCATCGTCATGAACGCACTCTGGCGCGCACCCGCTGGGCTGCACGTGGCCTCGGCGAAGCTGCCCGACGAGGGTCAACTGCCGTCGCTGGACGGCGGGACCGGATGGCTTAATTCACCGCCGTTGACGGCGGCGAACTTGCGCGGGAGGGTGGTCCTTGTTGGATTTTGGACCTATACGTGCGTCAACTGGCTTCGACAGCTTCCGTACCTACGCGCTTGGGCCGAGAAATACTCCGGCCATGGGCTGGTAATGATCGGCGTGCATACACCCGAGTTCTCATTCGAGCGAAACGCTGAGAACGTCCGCTGGGCTGTCGCAGAGCTCGGAGTGGATTACCCGGTCACGATCGACAATGACTACGCGGTGTGGCTCGCTTTCGACAACCACTACTGGCCCGCCCTCTACTTCGCCGACGCGCGGGGGCGCATCCGGCATCACCACTTCGGCGAAGGTGAATACGGACGTTCGGAAATGGTCATCCAGCAGCTCCTCGCCGAGGCCGAAGCCACCGGCGCCGGTGATGGCCTCGTCTCGGTGCAGGCCAGCGGCGTGCAAGCCCCGGCCGACTGGGACACCCTCGAGTCGGCGGAAAACTACACCGGCTATGAGCGCACCGAGAACTTCGCCTCCCCCGGCGGCGTCGCGGCGGGCAATCCGCGCACCTACACCATCCCGGGCCGACTGCCGCTCAACCACTGGGCGCTGGCCGGGGACTGGACGATGGAGGCGGAGGCGACCACGCTGAACGCAGCGGACGGACGGATCGCCTGCCGTTTCCACGCCCGCGACCTCAACCTCGTCGCCGGACCGGCGCGGGGAAGCCCGGTGCGATTCCGGATCCTGATCGACGGACAGCCGCCCGGCCAGGCCCACGGCGCCGACGCCGACGACGAGGGCACCGGCTCGCTGACCCGGCAGCGGTTGTACCAGCTCATCCGCCAGCCCGGTGCCATCGCTGACCGCACTGCCGAGATCACTTTCCTCGATCCCGGGGCGCAGGCATACTCGTTCACCTTCGGCTAGCGGTTCCAGACGAAAAGGATCGCGGACGCGGCCACCGGCGCGGCCAGGGCCCAAACTCAGCGCAGCGGGCTAGGCGCCAGCCAGCGCTCCATGCAGTCGAGGAGCTCCTCTACGTCGATCGGCTTGGTAATGTAGTCGCTGGCGCCCGCGTCGATGCTCTTTTCCCTGTCGCCTTGCATGGCGCGGGCGGTGACGGTGATGACCGGAAGCTCCGCGTACTGCGGCATCTTGCGGATCGCGCGGGTGGTCTCGTACCCGTCCATCTGCGGCATCATCACGTCCATCAGGACCAGGTCGATGTCCCCGGCCGCCAGTTCCGTGATGGCCTTGCGGCCATCGGTGGCCTGCGCGACGGTCATCCCGTACATTTCGAGCACGTCGGTCAGGACGAAGGCGTTGCGGGGGTCGTCGTCGACGACGAGGACCTTGTGGCCGCGAAGGGCCTCGTGCCGCATCGCCGCCGGGACGGGGTGGACGCTGACCAGGGATGGCTGCCCGAGCCCGCGCGGGTGCGCGGCGCCCAGGGAGGCGAGCGGAAGGTGCAGGCTGAAGGTGCTGCCCGCGCCCAGCTCGCTCTGCACGGCGACCTCACCGCCAAGCCGGGCCGCGACCTCCCGGCAGATGGCCAGGCCCAGACCGGTTCCGCCGTAGCGGCGGCTGGTCGTCCCGTCGCCCTGCTGGAAGGCGGAGAAGATGGTGGTGAGGTTGTCGCGGCTGATGCCGATGCCGCTGTCGGTCACGGAGAACACCATCCACGGTCCGTCTCCCATGCCAGGCCGCGGCGCGTCGGCGATGTCGATGTGCAGCTCGACGTGGCCGCGGTCGGTGAACTTCACCGCGTTGGACAGCAGGTTGTACAGGATCTGGCGGAGCCGCTGCTTGTCCGTTTCCACGTCGGCGGGCACGCCAGGTGCCGTCGTGATAGTGAACCGCAGCCGCTTTTCCTCGGTCAGCGGGCCGAACACCCCGCGCAGGTCCTCGACCAGCCCGGCGAGCGCGAACCGCTCGGGGTTGATGTCCATCTTGCCCGCCTCGACCTTGGTCAGGTCCAGGATGTCGTTGATCAGCCGCAGCAGGTCCGAGCCGGAGGAGTGCACGATAGTCGCGTACTCGACCTGCTTGCCCGTGAGGTTGCCGTCCGGGTTCTGCGCGAGCAGCCGGGCGAGGACGAGCAGACTGTTCAGCGGGGTGCGCAGCTCATGCGACATGTTCGCGAGGAACTGCGACTTGTACCGCGACGCTTGGTCCAGCTGCAGGGCGCGCTCCTCGATCTCCTGCCTGGCCTGCTCGATCTCGGCGTTCTTCGTCTCGATGTCGCGGTTCTGCGCGGCCAGCAGCGCCGCCTTGTCCGCGAGCTCGGCGTTGGAGCTTTGCAGCTCCTGCTGACGTGCCTGCAGCTCAGCGGTCAGCCGCTGGGACTGCTCGAGGAGCGCGTCGGTGCGGGCGTTGGCGATCATCGTGTTGACGTTGACCCCGATGGAATCCATCAGCTGCTCGAGGAAGTCCCTGTGCACCTGGGTGAACGGCCACATCGAGCCGGCCTCGATGACGCCGAGCACCTGGTCTTCGAACACGATCGGCACGATCATCACGTTGACCGGCCGGGCCTCGCCGATCGCCGAGGAGATCCTGGCGTAGCCGGCCGGGACCTTCTCGAGCACGATCGGCTTTCTCGTCTTGGCGACCTGGCCGATTAGCGACTGCCCGAGCAGCACCTGGCCGTAGGCCCCGGCGCCGTTCAGGCCGTACCCGGCGATGAGCCGCAGCCGGGTCTGCCCGTCGCTGCTGTCGGCGATGAAGAACGCGCCGAGCTGGCCGCCAACGACGGGGATGAGTTCGTTCATGATCAGCTCCGCCACCACGGCCAGGTCCCGCTGACCCTGCATCAGCCCGGCGATCTTGGCCAGGTTGGTCTGCAGCCAGCCCTGCTGCTGGTTGGCCTCGGTGGTCTCGCGCAGCGACCGGACCATCGTGTTGATGTTGTCCTTGAGCTCGGCGACCTCGCCCTGCGCCTCGACAGAGATCGACCTCGTGAGGTCGCCGGTCGCGACCGCGCTGGTCACCTCGGAGATCGCGCGGACCTGGCGGGTCAGGTTCCCGGCCAGCTCGTTGACGTTCTCCGTCAGCCGCTTCCAGGTCCCTGACACGCCCTCCACCTCGGCCTGCCCGCCCAGGCGGCCCTCCCGGCCCACCTCGCGGGCCACCCGGGTGACCTCCGCCGCGAACGAGGACAGCTGGTCGACCATCGTGTTGATGGTCGTCTTCAGCTCGAGGATCTCTCCGCGCGCGTCCACGTCGATCTTCTTGGTCAGGTCGCCCTGCGCGACCGCGGTGGTGACCTGCGCGATGTTCCGTACCTGGCTGGTCAGGTTGTTCGCCATCGAGTTGACGTTGTCGGTCAGGTCCTTCCAGGTCCCGGCCACGTTGGGGACGGTCGCCTGGCCGCCGAGGATGCCCTCGGTGCCGACCTCGCGGGCGACGCGGGTAACCTCGCCGGCGAACGCGGACAGCGTGTCCACCATCCCGTTGATCGTCCCGGCCAGGGCGGCGACCTCGCCCTTGGCCTCGACGTTGATCTTCTGGCTCAGGTCGCCGCGCGCCACCGCGGTGGCCACCTGGGCGATCGAGCGGACCTGCGCGGTCAGGTTGGACGCCATCACGTTCACGTTGTCGGTCAGGTCTTCCCAGGTCCCCGACACGCCCTGGACGATGGCCTGGCCGCCGAGCTTGCCCTGGGTGCCGACGTCACGGGCGACCCGGGTAACCTCCCCGGCGAAAGACGAGAGCTGGTCGACCATCGTGTTGATGGTCTCTTTCAGCTCGAGGATCTCCCCGCGCGCGTCGACCCGGATCTTCTGGCTCAGGTCACCCTTGGCGACCGCGGTGGTCACCTGGGCGATCGAACGGACCTGCGCGGTCAGGTTGGCGGCCATGACGTTGACCGACTCGGTCAGGTCCTTCCAGGTGCCGGACACGCCCTGCACGTCAGCCTGCCCGCCCAGCCGGCCCTCGGTGCCGACCTCGCGGGCGACCCGGGTCACCTCGCCGGAGAACGCGGACAGCGTGTCGACCATCGTGTTGATGGTGTTTTTGAGCTCCAGGATCTCCCCGCGCGCGTCCACGGTGATCTTCTGGCTCAGGTCACCCTTGGCGACCGCGGTCGCGACCTGCGCGATCGAGCGGACCTGCGCGGTGAGGTTGCCTGCCATGAAGTTGACAGAGTCGGTCAGGTCCCGCCAGGTCCCGCCGACCCCGGGCACCTGCGCCTGGCCGCCCAGGCGGCCCTCGGTGCCCACCTCACGCGCCATCCTGGTGACCTCGCCTGCGAACGCGGACAGCTGGTCGACCATCGTGTTGACGGTGCTCTTGAGCTCGAGGATCTCCCCGCGCGCGTCCACGGTGATCTTCTGGCTCAGGTCACCCTTGGCGACCGCGGTGGTGACCTGGGCGATGTTCCGCACCTGGCTGGTCAGGTTGCCGGCCATGAAGTTCACCGACTCGGTCAGGTCCCGCCAGGTCCCGCCCACGCCGGGCACTTCAGCCTGCCCGCCGAGGCGGCCCTCGGTGCCCACCTCCCGCGCGACACGGGTCACCTCGCCGGCGAACGCGGACAGCGTGTCGACCATCCCGTTGATCGTCTCGGCGAGGGTCGCGACCTCGCCCTTCGCTTCCACGGAGATCTTCTGGCTCAGGTCACCTCGCGCCACCGCGGTGGTCACCTGGGCGATGTTGCGGACCTGCCCGGTGAGGTTGCCCGCCATCGCGTTGACCGAGTCGGTCAGGTCCTTCCAGGTGCCGGTGACCGCGGGTACCTCGGCCTGGCCGCCGAGTTTGCCGTCGACGCCGACCTCGCGGGCCACCCGGGTGACCTCGGAGGTGAAGACGGACAACTGCTCGTTCATCGCGTTGAACACGGCGGCGATCTCGTTCATCAGCGGGTCGCGGCCCTCGGGCAACCGGGTGCTGAAGTCGCCGCCACGCACCGCGGTCAGCCCGGCCAGCAACTGCTGCAGCTGCTCCTGCTGCCGGGTTTGGGTAGCCGTAACCATGCCGATCACCTCAGATTTCGGGGGTCCCCTGACGCATCCCATGATGCATCACTGTTCGGCCAAAATCGTGGGGTAACGTGCCCATGGGCGGGTAGTGCGGGAGCGTTTGACCGAAGATGCGACCTGGGTGGGGTGATTAGAAGGGTGGCGGAGCCGGGGTCGTCTGGGCTCTGGCACGCGGCGCTGTTCCACCGCGGTGCCGCCGAATTCGAGGCGCAGGCGTGCCAGTTCGCCGAGGCCGCCGCCAGCGCTGGCGGCGCCGTGCTCGTCACCGCCCCGGCCAGCAGCCTGGACCGGCTGCGGGCTCGCCTCGACGGCCTTGGGGACCTGGTCACATGGGCTGACATGGCCGAGCTCGCGGCGAACCCGGGCCGCCTGATCTCCGCGCTCACCCGGTTCGCCGACCAGCACTTCGGTCAGGCCATCTGGTGCGTGCATCAAGCCGCCTGGCCATCCCGCCCCGCCGAGGAACTGTGGGAGGTGCTCAGGCACGAGGCCCTGCTGAACAGCGCCCTGTCGGGGGCGCCGCTGCGGATGCTGTGCCCGTACGACGCGGGGCTGCCCGCGGACCTGATCTCGTGCGCGGAGGCCACCCACCCGGTGATCGCGCCCGCTGGACGGTGGCAGGCCAGCCCGCGTTATAGCGAGGCCGCGCGCGGAATCGTGCCCGCCGCGTGCGACCGTCCCCTGCCCGCCCCGCCCGCCGACGCCTGGGTGGTGTCGTATACGGACGACCTGCGGCCCCTGCGCAGCCTGGTCTCGCTGCGCGCGCGAGCGGCCGGGCTGCCGTCGCGCCTGGCCAGCGATTTGGTCATCGCGGTCGGTGAGCTGGCGGCGAACACGCTGGCGCACGTCGGCGGGCCGGGCACGCTGACCACCTGGACGACGGGCGGGGAGATCGTCTGTGAGGTAGGCGACGGCGGGCACATCACCGACCCGCTCGCGGGCCAGCTCCGGCCCGACCCGACGGCCGTGGACGGCGGGCGCGGCCTGTGGCTCGTCCACCAGATGTGCGACCTCGTTCAGGTGCGCACCGGTCCGCGGGGCACCACGATCCGCGTGCACATGCGGCTGCCCGCGCGCTGACACCACGGTGACACCGGGGGGACATCGAGGTGACACCGGGGGCGGAGGAAACCGGGTGACGGTGTGGTACAAAACAATGGTGACGCCGCTGACGGCATTGGTCACCGTCGAGGGCTCCTACACGCTGGTAGAACTCGCTGGCGAAGCCGACGTGACCGGCATCCAGGCCCTGAACGACCTGCTCGAGGCCGAGACAAGCAAGCGACCGGGCCTGCTGATCATCGAGATGTCCGCACTGCGATACATGGACTCCGCGGCGCTGCACACGATCTTGCGGGCTCACGTGGCGCTCGGCAAGGCCGGCGGCCGGCTCGCGCTTGTCAGCCCGAGCGACGCTGTCGCGCGGCTGCTGCAGATGACCGAGGCCGACCGGGTAGTGCCGGTCTACGCGAGCATCGCCGACGCGGCGGCTGGGTAGTCGCGGCCGGCCAGCAGGCTCGTGGCCGTGCCCACAGAAGCGGCGGTGGCGGGCAGCAGCGGAAGCCGGACCGCCGGGCTGGGGATCCTGCCCTGGGAGTACAGCACGCCCTTGATGACGACCGGGTTGGGCTCGGCGAACAGGGCCGCGGACAGCGGGGCGAGCCGCTGACCCAGTTCCCGTGCCCGTGCCGCGTCCCCGCCGCGCCAGGCCGCGATGAGCGCGGCGAACTCGCCGGTGCGCACGTGCGCGGAGGCCAGGATGCCGCCCGCCGCGCCGAGCGCGAGGAGCGGGGACGCGAACAGGTCGTCGCCGGCGAGCACCGCGAAGTGTTCGGGCGGGTCGGCCATCAGCAGTACGGTGTCGTGGTCGACGCCGCCGGCGGCGTGCTTGATCCCGGCGATCCCCGGTATGCGGGCCAGTTCGCGCAGCGTCTGGAGGGTCGCCGATACGCCGGCCCGGTACGGGATGTTGTACACGATCAGCGGCACCGGGCTGTCGGCGGCCACGCGGGTGAAGTGTGCGATGATCCCGTCTTGCGACGGCCGGGTGTAGTAGGGCAGCACGGTGAGGGCGGCCGACACCTGCGGCCAGGCCGCCAGGTCGCGCACCGCGCGGGCGGTGCGCGCGGTGTCGTTCGAGCCCGCGCCCGCGATGAGGGTGGCGGCGCGCTCCCGGCAGACCCGCGCGCAGACGTCAAGGACGGTGCGCCGCTCGGCCGCGGTCAGCGTGGCGGCCTCGCCGGTGGTCCCGAGGGCGACCAGGCCGGACGCGCCGGCCTCGATGACGTCGTGCGCGAGCTTTTCCAGCGCGTCCGGCGCGAGTTCCCCGTCCTCGGTGAACGGCGTGACGAGCGGGACGTAGAGGCCTGAGAGTTCCATGCCTTCGAGCATGCCCGCACCGCATCGTGCAGTTCCAGTTCAAATTTCTTCAGTGATTTGTAAGCTGACCTAATGATGGACGTGCGCAGGCTCCGGTTGCTGCTCGAACTGTCCCGACGCGGGACGGTCACCGCGGTGGCCGGCGCCCTCGCCTACACCCCGTCGGCCGTCTCACAGCAGCTCGCCGCGCTGGAGCGCGAGGCGGGTGTGCCACTGCTCGACCATGTGGGCCGTCGCGTGGCCCTCACTCCGGCCGGCGCTGTCCTGGCCCGGTACGCGGAATCCGTTATGGCGGTCCTGGAAGAGGCGTCGGCGGCGCTCGCCGCCACCCGCGCCAGCCTGACCGGCCCGCTGCGGATCGGCGCGTTCCCTTCCGCGGCGCGCGCCATCCTGCCGACGGCACTGGTCAGCCTCGGCCGCGATCATCCGGGCCTAGAGCTCATGGTGACCGAACTGGACCCGGCGGCCGTGCCAGGTGCTTTGCACGCGGGCGCCATCGACGTCGCCCTTACCTTCGCCTACGACTACGTGCCGGCTGAACCGGACCCCGCGCTGGACACGGAACCGCTGCTCGAGGAGATCGTCTATCTGGCCACGTGCGATCCAGGGAAAACCAGCATCCAGGACCTGCGCGACACGCCGTGGATCGCGGGCAGCCCGGACACCCTGTGTCACACGATGATCGTTCGCGCCTGTCAGGCCAGCGGTTTCACGCCGCGAATCCGCCATTACGCCGACGACTTCGGCACCGTCCTGGCCCTCGTGGCCGCCGGCCAGGGCGTCTCACTCATCCCGCGGCTCGGGGTGATCGAAACGCCGCCCGGCGTGCTGCTCACCGCGCTGCCCGCCCGCCGCCGCTGGAGCATCGCCTGCCGCAGGGGTACCCGCCGCCACCCGGCGATCGCCGCGTTCACGGCGGCGATCCGGGAGCAGGCCACACCGTCGTGCGATTAGCCGCGCCCCGCCTGAAATGTGCCGAGCCCGACTAACCCTGGGGCAGCCTGCTGGCACTATAGAGCGTGGGATCGGCTGAGCCCGGGAAGTCAGACGCTGACCTGGTGCGCGAGGCGCTGCGGGGAACCAGGGAGCCGCTGGGCGAACTTCTGCAGCGGCATTGGGACACCGCGGTCTTCCTGGCCGCGCAGGTGCTGAGGTCTTCGGAGCTGGCACGCGATGCCGCGCAAGAAGCCGCGATCGCGGCCATGACCGACCTGCAGCGGCTACGCGCCCCCGATCGGTTCGGTGCATGGTTTTGCGGGATCACGCTCAACGTCTCGCGCAGGTGGCTGCGCCAGCTTCGGTCGGAGGTATCCGGCTCGTGCCTTGAGCAGGCCTCGCCTTCACCGGGCCCGGCCGAGGCGGCGGAGATCGCCGATATCGCCGCACGCGTTCGTGGCGCCGTGGCGGCACTGCCCGAGGGCCAGCGCCGCGCTGTGCTGCTGTTCTACCTGCAGGGCCTCAGTCATCGCGAGGTGGCCGAGGAGCTTGGCATCTCAGTGGGGGCCGTCAAGGCGCGGCTCCATCAAGCACGCGCCGGGCTGGCTCCGCGGCTTGCCCAGGTCATAGACATCCCGGAGGCAAAGACAGTGACAACGGCTGACGAAGTGCGGTGGACCGAGGTGTCAGTGGCGGAAATCCGCAGGGCGCAGGGTGCGGACAGTTGGCAGCGCAAGCATGTCATGATCCTTCAGGAACATGGCGGTGACCGGCGACTTCCGATTTGGATAGGCCCGGTCGAAGCTACGGCTTTGGCCCTGACGCTGGAATCAACTGAACTCCCCCGCCCATTGACCTTCAAGCTGGCCGCCAGCCTCGTAGAAGCCGCGGGTTCCCGCATCGCAGAAGTAAGGATCACCCGCCTGCTGCCCCCGGTGTTCTACGCGTCGGTGCTCGTGCAAAGCCCGGCAGGGCTGCGGGAGGTCGACTCGCGGCCGAGTGACGCGGTAAGTCTGGCGCTGGCGACCGGAGCGCCAATCCGTATAGACAGCGAGCTGTTTGGCGCGGAAGTGCCCGCCGAATGCACCGAAGAGTTGTCTTCCTACCCGGTGGCCACCGCCGACATAGCGGCCGAAACCCAGGAGCGGATACGCGAGCGATTCACAGGCGGGTAGGCGGTGGCTGGCGGGCCGCCCGGGGCCGGGAGGCCGACGTTCGTGACCGCGAGCCTCGGCGCGGGGCAGGTGGGCAGCTGGGGCGAGCGCTGTATTCTGCGGTGATGCCTGCCTCCGGAGCGAACGGCCGCCCCGCCGCGGTGCAAGCCCTCCTGACGGATTTGTTCCGTGCACCCGTCGCCGTCGAGCGCTGGGAGCGTCTTGAGCCCTGGGCTGTCGCGCGAGTGCGGCTCGGGGGGGCTGACGCGGCCCGGACGGTTATCGTGAAATGGGTGCGGGCCGGCCCGGCCCAGGCACGCGCCGAACCGTGGCGGCTGTGTACCGAACTGGCCGCGCTGGAGTTCCTGTCCGACGAACTGGGACTCGCGCTTGCCCCGCGCGTTATCGCCGCCGACGTACCGGCCGGGTTCCTGGTTCTGGAAGACCTCGCGCCCCGTGTCGCCCTGGACCGCCTCATCCGCCGCGACGGCGCGGCGGCCTGCCTCGGGCTGCTGGGCGTCTTCGCCCGGGCCCGCGGCGAGCTGAGCGCGGCCACCGCTGGCCGGGCCGGGACTTTTCACGCGCGGTGCACCGCCCTGGGAATCCCGGCCCCGGCGGGTGGCGCGGATGGCCGGGTCGCCGGGCTATGGGAGCAGGGGCACGAAGACGCCGCGGCGCTCGGGGCACCCATCGCCGGACCGGCCGCATCCGAACTGGTCGCGGTGCTCGAAGAGCTGAACGCGCCAGGCCCGTTCCTGGCGCTGTGCCATGGGGACGCGGAATCCAACAACATCCTGGTCCGCGAATCAGGTCCCGCCGATGCCCGCCTGATCGACTTCGAGGCCGCCGGCTACGCCCATGCCCTTATCGACGCGGTCTGCCTGCACGTCCCCGGCCCGGGGTGGATATCCGTCGGCGACCCCGGTGCCCTCGGCCTGGCCGATCAGTACCGCCGCGCTCTGGCCCGGGGCGTGCCCGAGGCGCAGGATGACCGGCGCTACGGATTCGCCTTGGCCGCGGCCTGCATGTCCTGGGCGCTCGTGCGCCTGCACCGGTTCGCCGTGCTGGACACCCGCGTGCCGGGCGACCACAGCCGGGTGCAACTCGTGGAGACACTGGAATCCGCGGCCCGGACCGCCGAAGCCCACCGGGCCCTGCCCCACCTAGCCGGCTGGGCCAGGCGCACGGCCGGCGTGCTGCGCCGCCGCTGGCCCGACGCGGATCTGGACCTCACCGACTGGGTGAGGTTCCCGCCCTATTCGCCGCGGTGAGCCGGTCCGGGGCCGGATAGTCCATGCCCACGCGGGACGGTGCCGTGTGGGTTGTCACGACGCGGTACGTTCCGTCGCCCGGGGGCGGCCGTGCCGGGACGCTTGTCCCCGGATTCCGTCCAGCGCGCGGCCGACCGCGGAACCGGCGGATTCGGCCTGCCGGGTGACCCACAGCTGGGCGCTGCGCGGATGAGCCTTGTCGTCGAACACGCCGTGCGCGGCATGGTCCTGACCCGGGGCGTCGTCAGCCGGCTGCCACAAGTTGCCAGCACCGTCCGTCACTGGCATGTCCGATGTCTGCTGCGAGCCGTACCCGGTCCTGGCCAGGTAGCGGTCGAGCAGCGGCGCGGCGAACCGCTGGGCCAGGATCGTCGCCACCGTGCTCGCGCCCACCCAGTGCTCCTTGTGCCCGGGATGGTCCGCGGCGAAGGCGACCCCGCGCGCGGCGACCTCGGGCTGGTAGATCGGCGCCACCGGCTGCGGGTGATGCGGCAGCCGGGACCGCACCCAGGAGAACTGCGGCGTGTTCACGGCGGGCATCTGCGCGATCGTGATCCGCACGTTGCTGTGGTTGTGCAGCAGTTCGCAGCGCACCGACTCGGTGAACCCGTTGATGGCGTGTTTTGCGCCGCAGTACGCGGACTGCAGCGGGATCGACCGGTAGCCGAGCGCGGAACCCACCTGAACGATCGTGCCGTGATCGCGCGGCAGCATCGCGGCGAGCGCCGCCTTCGTGCCGTAGACGAAGCCCAGGTAACTGACCTCGGTAACGCGCCGGAAATCCTCCGGGCTGATCTCCGTGAACGGCGCGAACACCGAGGTGAACGCGACGTTGATCCACACGTCG
>DATMKQ010000178.1:0-6683 GCA_035571275.1 Trebonia sp. | reverse complement strand
ACGTTGAAGGGGGCGTAACCGGCCGGCATCTTCGGGTCCCGGAACTCCTTCGGCGTGCTCACTAGCTTGAAATTCTTGCTGAATACGTCGATCTTGGCATTGGCGACGTCCGCCGCGAACAGTTCCGGACCAGCCTTCGGTGTCGTGGCCAGGGCCAGTCCCTTGAACACCGCCTTGGCCGGCGTCTTGCCGGCCGCGCCGCCCTTCGGGCTGTCCTCGACCACGAAGGTGGCACCGCCGTTCCAGGCCGCGATCTCGCCCGGTGACTGTGACACGCCGATCGAGTCCGTCGCGACGATGAAGATGGCGGGACTTCCGGCCGGCCCGCCGACGGAGAAGGCGCTCGCGTCGGGGTTGAAGACCTGGCCGGTCGGGTTGCCGCCGGGCACCGGCACGGAGAAGTCGAGCGAGACGGCGCCACCGCCCACCCCGCCGCTGTACACGCCCGCGCGCGCGGAGTTGTTATCGGACACCCACAGAGGTGTCGAAGGCCCGGCGGCGAGCCCCCAGGCGTTGGTCAGGGCCGGGTCGACCAGCCTGGGCTTCAAGGAAGCCTTGTTGGCGATGAGATTGGTCTGGGCGAAGCTGTTCGGCGGGGGCGTCGCGGCGCCGGCCGGCGCCGCGACGGCGAGCATGCCCGCCACCGCTGTGACGGCGATGCTGGCCATCCCGATCCCCCGCAATGCGTACGGCATGAGAAGTCCCTTCCTCGCGAACCCGGAAGCGGGCCCGTGCCGGGCGCGCCATTCAGTAGTACGGGCGGTCGTCCAAGCGGGATTGGCGATGGCCGCAAGGACCCGACGGTCGCAGTGTCAGCTTGGGGCCGAGGGGTATCTAGAGGCGGGGACGGGGGACCCGACAGGGGGGACCTGGCGTTGCAACGCGGCGCCAAGGTAACGAGCTACTGGGTGCTTCTGTGCGGAGGCACCTCGTCTCAGGGGGGCAATACACATGACAATGACGGCTGAGCGCGCGACCGCGACACCTGGACGCATGGGCCAAGGCGCCGAGAGCACGACGATGACCGTCGGGGAGTTCCTGCTCCGGCGCCTTCGAGAGGCCGGCGTCGGGCATGCGTTCGGCGTGCCGGGCGACTACAACCTCGAGCTGCTACAGCAAATGGAGGACTCCGGAACGCTTACCTGGATGGGGGCGTGTAACGAGCTGAACGCGTCCTACGCAGCGGACGGCTACGCGCGGCTGAACGGCCTGGGCGCGGTGATCGTGACGAACGCCGTGGGCGCCCTCAGCGCGATCAACGGGATCGCCGGCTCCTACAGCGAGCACGTCCCGGTAATCTGCGTCTGCGGGTCGATACCGCTTAAGTCAATGGAGCGCGGCCTGGGGATGCACCACACGATGGCCGACGGCACGTGGGATCGGTTCATCACTGCGTACGCGCAGGTGACCGCCGCCCAGGCCAGGCTGACCCCGGACAACGCGGTGACCGAGATCGACCGGCTGATCACCACGGCCTGGCACCAGAAGCTCCCGGTGTACATGGAGGTGCCGTCTGATATCGGCTACCTCGACATCGAGGTGCCGACGGCCCCGCTGGTGCTCGCCGAGCCGCCCAGCGACCCGGAACGGCTGCGGTCGTGCGCCACCGCGATCGCGGACCGCCTGTCGCAGGCCAAATCACCGGCGATCCTGGTGGACCTGGACGCCGACCGGTACGGGGCCGCACAAGAGATCATGAGGCTGGCCGAGAAGACGCAGATGCCGGTAGCGGTGGCGCCCACGGCCAAGGCGGTGATCGACGAGACGTTCCCGCATTACCTCGGCCTCTACAACGGCAAGGCAAGCCAGCCGCAGGTACAGGAGGCGATCGAGAATAGCGATTGCCTGCTGTCCATTGGTTACCGGCCGATCGACCTGACCACGGGCGACTTCACCGGTTCGCTGCCCGCCGGCACGATCCGGCTCGGCGGGCATTCGGCGGATGTCGGCGATGACAACTACCAGGCGGTGACAATGACTGAGGTCCTCAGCGGCGTTACAGACGCGGTCCCGCAAGTCACCAACCGCGCCACCCGAAGGTTCGCCGCCGCCGCGTCCATGGGTAATCATGCCGACGGCTCGGCAAAGCTCACTCAGGCTGCCTACTGGCAGGCCATCCAGGGCTACATCCGGTCCGGGGACGTGCTCATCGCCGAAGACGGCACGTCATACGCTTCCGCCGGGCTGCAGCTCCCGCCGAACTGCAGCTTCGTGTCGCAGGTGATCTGGGGCTCGATCGGCTACAGCGTCGGATCGCTGCTCGGCACGCTGACCGCAGCGCCGGACCGTCGCCACCTGCTGTTCGTGGGCGACGGCTCGTTCCAGCTGACGGCACAGGAGCTGTCGACAATGCTGCGGCACGACTACAAGCCGGTGATCTTCCTGATCAACAACGGCGGATACACCATCGAGCGCTGCTGGCTGGGCAAGACCTCGCACTTCAACGACGTCGCGAACTGGTCCTACGCGGACCTGCCGAAGGTGTTCCGGCGGGACACCAACGCACGATCGTTCGTGGTCAAGACCCTGGCCGACCTGGAGAAAGCCCTCAGCGCGCCGAACGACAGCATGATCTTCATCGAATCGATCATGGATCCCTTCGACGCTCCTACCGCGGTCATCAACAGCGGCAACAACGGGGCCGACATCGACTACGGGCCTCGGGGCCCGCAGCACCGCGGCAACATGCTGATCCGGCCAGCCACCTGACCTAGCGACGAAACGACTACACGGCTCCCTCACGTGCGGAAACGTGCTGAGGGGGCCGTGCTCAGCTGAATAGCTCGGGCGGGCACCGGACACGTTTGTGTGTCAAAAGTGGCGTCTTGCCTAATCTCACAAACGTCGTTCAGGAGGCCAGGACGGCGATGAAATCGCGGGTCCAGCCCGTCAGGTACTGGCTGGCCGGGCGGATCTGGCCGGGAATCTCGGCCTTCAGCGGGCCGCCGGGGCGGGTCGCGGCGTCCAGCTGGACCCACTCGGGGTTGATGTCGAGTTCCATGGCGACCTTCGCGCCCGCGTGCTCGAGCGCCCAGGCCAGGTCCTCGGGCGTGGTTGACATGGACGCCGCGTAGATCAGGTCGCCTGCCGCGTTCTCCCCGATCGCGGAGCGGGCCACGTACTCCATGTTGTCCAGCGTGCCGCCCCAGCGCGGCCACAGGTACGATTCGGCGGTCGGCTTCCCGTCGCTGAGCAGCAGCGACAGGTTCTGCCGCACGCTGTAGACGTCCTCGCCCGGGACCGGTACCGTCTTGCCCCACACCCCGATCCGGGCCCGGCCCGACGCGTCGATCACCAGGCTGGCCAGCCCCGCGCGCAGCGGGCTGGCGACGTGCCGCTCCTGCTCGTACCCGCCGGCCTGCGACTTCATCAGGAACCCGCCGTTGAACGCCGCGAGCAGCTGCGATCGGCTCGCTCCCGTTATCTTCGGCCCCGCCCGCACCGCCCCCGCCAGCGGCCCGGGGTCCTGGCTCCCGTCGTGCAGCACGTACCGCACCGCCCCGCTGAACGTGGCGAGCGTGATTACTGACCCGTCGAGCGCCTTAACCCGCGAGAAGCTCACCCGCGCGGGCACCGCGTTGTCCGTCGCCACCGCCGGCGCAGTGCCCGTCGCCACCGGCTGAGGCGGAGCCGTCGGCGGATCCGCCTTGACCGCCGTAAGCTGCCCTCCGCACCCCGCCGCCGCGAGCGAAGCGAGAACGAGCGCCGCGAGGACCAGCCCCCGCCCGGCGCGCTTCCGCCTGGTCATCAGCACCGGTCTATAGTGCCGGATCAACCTGACACCAACGTGAATGCCCTCCGACAAAGGTCTGGGCCCGGCTGGGCGGAAATCCGCCCGCCGGGCCCAGGCCCCCGGGGCTCTATCAGTGCCTACGCATCCCGCTTGCTGAACAGGTAACCCCCGATACCCACCAGCACGACCGCGAAGATCACCGTCACCAGGAACTGCGGCCACGCCGACCACAGGTGCGGGTTGGGCGGCCCAACGGTCACCGAGAGCACCCGGCCCGCCGCGTCCGGGAAGAACCGCATGATGTCCCAGCGCCAGTCGTTCGGCAGGATCTGCACGATGATCGGGACCACGAACATCAGCCCGATCGCCGAGGTGATCGCACCCGCGGTGTGCCGGATGATCGCGCCGAGGCCGAAGGCGATGAGCGCGACGACCGTCACGAACAGCGCGGTGCCCACGACCGCGGTGAGCACGGTGCTCGCGGAGATCACGTCGGTGCCCTGGAACGTGACGCTTTGCGGACCGCCGTTCTGTATGGCGTTCGCCGGGATCGTGGTGCTGTGGAACAGCGACGCTGCCACGCCCGAGCCCGACAGGAGCGACTGGCCCACGAAGAACGCCACGAACGAGGTCACCAGCGAGATGATCAGCGCCACCGTGGTGAACACCATCAGCTTCCCGGCGTACAGCACGCTGCGCCGCGGCATCGCGGTCAGCGAGGTGCGGATCATGCCGGTGGAGTACTCCGAGGTGATCGCCAGTGCGCCGAGCACGGCGATGACGAGCTGGCCGAACTCGAAGAAGCCGAAGATCGAGGCCTGCGTCGCGTCCATGCCGGCCTTGTTGACCGGGTTGCTCTGCAGGTTGCTCGCGATGGCGGCGCCGGCGATGGCCGCGATGCCCACGCCCAAGATGAACAGCGCCGCGACCGTCCAGTAAGTGGAGCGGACGGAGCGCAGCTTGGTGAACTCCGAGGCGAGCACGCCGCGCAGGCCCGCCCGTCCGCTGGCGGGCGGCAGCGTGGACAGCTGCACGCCCGGTGTTGTCGTCGTAGCAGCCATGGCTCAGACCCCGCTTCCGATCGTCGGCCGCGGTCGCTGGGCGCCAGGCACGTCGGCCCGGTACTCCACGCTGCTCGCGGTCAGCTCCATGAACGCCTCTTCCAGCGAGGCGCGCACCGCGGCGAGCTCGTGCAGCCTGATGCCCTCGGTGAAGGCCAGGTCGCCGATCTCCTCGATGCTCATCCCGCGCACCTCGAGCGCGCCGTCGTCGTCGGCGGCGACGGTCGCGCCCTTGGCGGTGATCGCCCGGGTGAATTCGTCCGCCGACGGCGTGCGCACCCGCACCGCCGCCCCGGAGGACTGTGCGATGAACTCCGCCATCGTGCAGTCGGCGATCAGCTTGCCGCGGCCGATGACGATGAGGTGGTCGGCGGTATTCTCCATCTCAGACATCAGGTGACTGGAGACGAAGACCGTACGACCCTCGGACGCGAGCGCCTTCATCAAGTTCCTGATCCACAGGATGCCCTCGGGGTCGAGCCCGTTGACCGGCTCGTCGAACATCAGCACCTTGGGATCGCCGAGCAATGTCCCGGCGATGCCGAGCCGCTGGCTCATGCCCAGCGAGAACCCCTTCGAACGCTTACGGGCCACTTCGGTCAGGCCGACTAGCTCGAGCACCTCGTCGACGCGGCGCTTGGGCAAGCTGTTGGTCTGCGCCAGGCACAGCAGGTGGTTGTAGGCGGAGCGGCCGCCGTGCACCGACTTCGCATCGAGCAGCGCGCCTACCTCGCGCATCGGGTACGCCATGTCGCGGTACGGCTTGCCGTCCACGGTAATCGTGCCTTCGTCCGGGTAGTCAAGACCGAGGATGCAGCGCATCGTCGTGGTCTTGCCCGCACCGTTCGGGCCCAGGAAGCCGGTGACATTGCCCGGCTCAATGCCGAACGTCAAACCGTCGACGGCGATTTTCGCGCCGTACCGCTTCGTGAGGCCCCGCACCTCGATCATGGGGAATGGTCCTCTCTTAGTTTGAGACGCTCCCAGTGTGACCGACGGCCACCTGCCGCCGCGTCGCCCCCGGTAATGATTCCGGGTACTCCCCTGGGCGTAGCCCGTGAGCACAAGTGCCACGAAGGGCGGCGCCGCCGTGATCCTGCAAGACCGCCGCTGAGAATTCGCTGAGGAAAGCCGCCGAGTTG
Source organism: Trebonia sp. (assembly GCA_035571275.1). Lineage (GTDB taxonomy): Bacteria > Actinomycetota > Actinomycetes > Streptosporangiales > Streptosporangiaceae > Trebonia. Next base: position 747 of record DATMKQ010000178.1, on the reverse strand, counting down.
CGCGCACGTTCAGGTTAAAGCCCTTTTCATACTGAACGAACCCTCGTGCCCCCGGTATGCAACGTGACTGAGAACCCGAGGCCGGCGGTCCGCAGGCGGTGCCCGGCGCCCGCGCCATGCACGCGGACCCGGCCGGCCGTGAGCGGGCGGCTGCCGCGGGCGCCGGCCTCGCCCGCCTGGATCTCGACCGCGTCGCCGGCCAGCAGCGTCGCGTAACGGCAGTCGCAGAAAGTGTCCGTGTCCGGCGGCGCGACCAGCAGCCAGCTGCCGGGCGCCGCGGGCACCGGGATGCGCAGCGGGTCGCGGGAGTCGAAGCGGACCAGGTCCCACCAGCGCTCCAGGGTCGTCGCCAGGTCGGCGAGATCGCCGGCCAGGCGGCCAACGGTGCACGGCAGGGCGGTGTCGTACTGGGCTCGGCCGAGCGGCATCGCGAGCCGGGCGATCTCAGGAGCGGCCGAAAGGTCGGCGTTCAACGAGGTTCCTTCGTGTCGACGGTGAGCTTGGACTCCGGGTTAGCGGGTCACCGACAACACGAGGAAACACGGCAGCACGACAGGGCGCGGTGGCTCATCTGGCGTGCTGACACGTGGGCTATCACACCGTACCCACGCTGCCCTGTCAAATCAGGAGGGGTCAACCGAACCAGGCCGAGCCGAACCGAAAGCGCAAAAGGATCCGCCCCAACCGGCTCGTTTGCGCAAATGGTGTCGATAGAAGGAGCCGAAAGCGCAAAAGAGTCCGATGGGA
>DATMKQ010000177.1:0-2598 GCA_035571275.1 Trebonia sp. | reverse complement strand
CTTCCCTGGTAGCGGCAGCTTCATGTACTTCATGGAAGTGCAGATGGGCTATATCGCCCGGCTGCTTGGCGACATGTTCGAGACGGGAGCCGCGGCGATCGAGGTGCGCAAGGACGTCTTTGACGAGTACAACGACCTAGTAGACCGCACGGCTGAACTGACCGTGTGGACCCACCTTGGCACAAACACGTACTTTCGTAATTCGCGCGGCCGTCTCGTCTTCGTCTCCCCATTCCGCAACGTCGAGTACTGGACGCGTGCTTCCCAGTCCAGCATCGAGGACTACGAGGTGCTCGAGGCTGGGCCGTTCGCGCACGCGGGAGTCGAGCCTCGGCTGGCGGGAGAGTGAGATGGCAAATCCGCCCGTTGTCGCCGCACTGCTGCTGATACGCGTGGCCGTCGGCGTCACGATGGTGATGCACGGATATAACCACTGGCGTGGCGGCGGCCAGATCGCGGGGACAGCCCGCTGGTTCAGCGGGCTCGGCCTGCGGTACGGGGTGCTGCAAGCCTGGATGAGCGTGGTAACCGAGCTGGGCGCGGGGTTCCTGCTCATCGTCGGGCTAGTGACGCCGCTGGCGTGCGCGGCAGTGATCTCGGTGATGCTCGTCGCCGGACTGCTGGCGCACCGGCGGAACGGCTTCTTCGTGTTCAGGGACGGCTATGAGTACGTCCTGGTGCTCTCGGTGGTCTGTTTGGCGCTGGCGATGCTGGGCCCGGGCCGGGCGTCGCTGGACAACGCCGCGGGGATCGCGGTCACCGGCTGGACGGGCGGCGGCATCGCGCTCGGCGTCGCCGTGGCGGCGACCGCTGGCATGCTAGGTACGTTCTACCGTCCCCGACCCGTGAAGGCGGCCGAGCCGACCGCACAGGGCGCTAGCACGTGAACTTGGACTCTGGCGACCAAGTAAGGCCCCGCCGCTATGGCGCGAAGCCAATTTCAACATGTATGTTGAACATATGGGCCTGCTACGGTCACCGGAACGCTCGCTGAGTTAGGGATGGTCGATGTTCGTACACGAGGTAATGGCCAGGGAAGTGGCCGCGACAGGCACTGACACCATGTTTGGCCTCATCGGAGACGCGAACCTATTCATGGTCAACTCGTTCACCGAAGGGCAGCACGGCACCTATGTGTCAGCTGTCCACGAGGCGAGCGCAGTCATGATGGCACATGGGTACGCCTGTCGTGCGGGACGACTCGGTGTTGCGACCGTTACGCAAGGGCCTGGCCTGACGAATACTGCGACCGCGCTCACCGAGGCGGTACGGTCCGGCACGCCACTGCTCCTGATCACCGGCGACACGGCACCAAACAACAAACTCAACCAGCAGACGCTGGAGCAAGAGCCATTCGTCCGTTCGACGGGAGCTGGCTATATCCTCGTCGAACGGCCGGAGGATGCCGCCTCGGCCGTTCGGATCGCCGCGGGGCGAGCGCTCGCGGAGTCCCGTCCGTACGTCCTGAACTGTCCGACGGAATATCAATGGCATGTCGTCGAGGCGGAGACGGACGACGATGATGGAGATCCATGGCCGGGTCGCGAAGAACGCCCGCTGGTACCGGAAGAGGTGATCGAGGAGGCCGTTGGCGTCATCGCGTCGGCTCGTCGGCCGCTCGTGCTGGCCGGTCGCGGTGTGGCCGGCAAGGAGCAACGTCAGGCGATTCTCGCGTTCGCGGAGCGGATCGGCGCGCCGATCGTCACCACGCTACGTGCGCGCAACCTCTACAGCGCGGCCGAGGGATGTGTCGGCGTTTGCGGGACGGTGTCAACGGAGCCGGGTGTGCTGGCGATTGGCGAGAGCGACTGCATCGTCGCCTTCGGGGCGAGCCTCAACACGTGGACCACGGTCCGGAACTCACTCATCCAGGGCAAGCGCGTAGTTCACGTCGACACCAACCAGGCGAGGTTCCGGCCCGAAGTGCCGGTGACCACCGCTGTCGCGGGGGATGCGGCCACCGTCGCACAGCAGTTGACCGAGATGCTGGACGCCGCCGAGGTTCCGCCTTCGGGCTTCAGGAATCGTGTGACGGCGAACGTCAGTCAGTCCGACCTCGTGTTCGATATGCCGCTCGGCGGGAAGGTAACTCTCGCGGGCGTCCTCAGCGCCGTGAACCGTGCGCTGCCGAACCGTCGTACGGTCGTCTACGACGGCGGCCGCTTCCAGGGCGAGGCCTTCAAGCACATCTGGAGCGCGGACTACCGCAGCGAAGTCCTGACCACTGACTTTGGCGCCGTCGGCCTGGGCATGGGTGCAGCCATCGGGGCAGCATCGGTCGCGCCCGGCGAGCCCACCGTACTCGTGACCGGGGACGGAGGGTTCATGATGAACGGACTGGCTGAACTGCACTCCGCCATCCGGGCCGGGCTGCCGCTGATCGTCGTCATCTGCAACGACGGAAGCTACGGCGCCGAATACGACCAGTTCGTGAACAAAGGGGTGAGGCCTGATCTGTCTCTGTTCCAGTGGCCAGACTTTGCCGAGGTGGCGCGGTCATTGGGCGCCGAGGGACTGACGATCGAATCGGTGTCCGACGTTGCTGCCGCGGTAGCAGCTTGCGACTCACCGGCCCGTCCCGTGGTAATCGACGTGCGT
>DATMKQ010000176.1:0-25643 GCA_035571275.1 Trebonia sp. | reverse complement strand
CGAGCCAGCGCGTCATTCACGCACCACGCCACACTCCGCCTTCAAATGATCGCGAAAACAGGCTCTTGTCGCGCCCTCGCTGGCGTTGGCCCAGCAGATGAATGTCCCGTTCGGCTTGCTATTGGCAGCTGAACGGGCCATTCATCCGGGCACGGTAGCTGCCGGCAAGCAGGTATATCCGGACATAGCCCGCAAATCGGTCGGCCTCCGCTGTCGTTACCATCACGATGCCGCTAGTGGGGCGCGGCGTCGAGCGCCTGGAACCCTTCAGGTGAAACTTCCCCCGCAGCCGCCGCCCTCGCATCAGGCGCCGCCTTTCCGCGGAACGCCGACGCAGCCGCCGCTACCGCATCAGGCGCCGCGTTACCGCGGAACGCCGGCGCAGCCGCCGCTACCGCATCAGGCGCCGCGTTTCCGCGGAAACGCCGGCGCGGCCGGCCGTTACAGGTAGTGGGTCGAACTGGGCGGCGGGGTCACCGTTACCGGCACCGACGCGGTCTTCGTGGAGTGCGTGGCCGTGACGGTTACCGTCACGGACTCGGTCTGGCCGGGGAGGGAGCGGACGAACGCGCCGCCGACGCTTCCGTAGGTGCCGAAGTCGAACGATGGGCCGCCCACCAGTACCGCCGGGAGACTCTTACCGGACGGGACGGACAGCGAAAGGGTCACCGTCCCGGTGACACCAGGCCGGTGGTTGCCGTACGCGTCGGTCGCACGGAACGTGATCCTGGTGGCGTCGGAGCCGTCGCCGACGATCGACGGGTCGTCGGCGGTCAGCTCAAGCCGGTCGCCGGAAGTGTCGGCGGTCATCTTCAGCACGGTCGCTGGCGTTTCGCCGGCCTTGCTGGTCTTGCTGAGGTAGCCCTCGATGCGAAGGTCCTGGTAGGCGGCGGGGTTGACCACGAGGTCGGTGACGACAGGCGGGAAGGCGAGGTGGGGGTAGTCCTTGGTGTCGGGGTACGCGGTCTTGTCGTGTTTCCCGTTGAGGTAGATCTCCAGCCGCGCGCAGTTGGTGCCGATCATGGCCGCCTGGCCGGGGCTGTCGCCGGAATCCCAGCAGAACGCGGGGGCGATGACCGGGCGCACCGACGGTTTCACCTGGGAAAGGTAGATCGCCGCACCCGGCTTGGGCACCCGGAAGATGTCCATGACGCCCGGTGTCTTGAGCGCGTGCCAGATCGCGTCTCCGCCGTTCAGCGACGCGTAGTCAAAGGCGCACCAGCCGAGCAGCCCCGCGTACCTGAGCGGCCCTTGCGCGGTGTTGTGGACCTGCGCGTGCTGGCGGGCCTGGATGGCCAGGGTCGAGCTAGGGTCGATCCAGCGGTACGTGGGCGAGCCGTCAAGCGCGCCGACCGCCTCGCTGACGAAATACGGCTTCTCCGGCATCCCCTTGGGGCTGGGCAGCGGGACACTTAGCTGGGCGTTGCCGTCTTTGTGCTTGTAGTCGTCGTGGGAGTAGACGTCCTCGTCCCAGAAGTCCATGGAATAGGCGCCCATCGCGCCCGTGCTCTGCCGCGTCGGATCCTGGGCATTGGCGATCGCCTTCGTATTCTGCGCCGCCGCGCTGAACAGGTCTTCGTTGCTCGCGGTCTCGTGGGCCTCGTTGACCCTGGTTCCCCAGACGATGACCGAGGGTCGGCTGCGGTCGCGGATCACCATGTCGTAGACGTTGTCCCTGACGATGTTCCGCCAGCCGGCGTCCTCGCTGACGTACTGCCAGCCGGGCGTCTCCTGCCAGACCATCAGGCCAAGCTCGTCGCAGGCGTCGAGGAAATCGGGGGACTGCGGGTAGTGCGAGCAGCGCACCATCGTGCAGTTGAGCTCGTTCCTGAGGATCTCGGCGTCCTTGCGCTGCAGGCGCGCCGGCGCCGCCATCCCGATGTACGGGAACAGTTGGTGCCGGTTCAGCCCGAAGATCTTGTACAGGGCGCCGTTGAGGTGGAACCCGTCGTTCTCGAATCGCGCCTCGCGGAACCCGATCGTCGTGGACACGGTGTATGTGGCGCCGCCGACCGTGACCGTGGTCCTGACCGTGTAGAGCTTGGGGTTGTCCGGCGACCAGTACGTTACCTTCCCGATCTTGGTTATTGAGAACGGCGGGAAGTCGGTGGTGCCCTTCTTTATGGCCGCCTTGGGCGGCTTCGCCGTGGCCAGCACACGCGTCCCGTCCAGGAGTTCGGCGGTCACGCTCGCCTCGCCGGCCGTGGTCGAGTCGATCGTGGCCCGCACGCCGACGTACCTGTCGCCGTCGAGCACGTTCTGCGGGCGCACGCACACGTCAGAAAGGAACGTCTCCGGCACGAACGCAAGCGTGACATCGCGGTAGATTCCGCCAGGCTGCAGGTAATCGACGGCGGTCGCTCCGGCCGTGGCGCCTTCGGGCGGGACTTGCAGCCACGTCGAGTCCAGCTTGACCGCGAGCACGTTGTCGGTGCCGTCGTTGATGAGGCCGGTGAGCTCGACGGACCACGGGAGGTAGCCGCCCGCGTGGTAGAGGTCGCCCTTCGTGTACGTGGGGCGCGGATACGGAAGGACCATGGTGCCGTTGATCCAGACGGTCGCGTTGACCATCGCGCCGTCGAACGTGACGAATACGCGCCCGCCGCCCAGCTTCTCGCCGCCGAAATGCTTGCGGTAGATCCAGACGTCTTCCCAGGTCGCGGGGTCCCAGTCGCCCCAGGAGAGCGGCACCACGGTGTGCGGAAGCGTAATCGGCGCAAAGCCGGTGTCGTCGTAGCCCGGCTGCTCCGAGCCGGAGACATACTGGCCGCCGAACAGCCAGTGCTGATTGAAGTCGTAGCTGACGCTGGCCTGCGTCGCGGCGGCGGCCGGGGCCACGGCACGCGCGGTCCTTCGGCCTAGCGCCGCCAGAGGTGCCACGGCGATTCCGCTGAGCACGCCGCCGCGCAGCACGGTCCGCCGGGAGGGGGCGGACCGGCGTGAGGGGTCACCGAGCACACAGCGACCTTAACGGACCCGCGCCCGCGCCGTCGCCGACTTTGATCAGCGCCGAAGAGGGGACGGGTGCCGCGGCTGGTAGATCGGAAAGTCAGAACCGTCCGGCAACCGGATCGTCGCCAGTAGCCCCCAGCGCAGATCGGATACCTCGGACGACACCTCGACTCCCTTGCCCCTCAGCTCGGTGAGGGTGGCATTGATGTCGTCGCACATCAGGTAGAGCTCGTGGCGAGCGCCTCCGTCGGCCGGGTGAACGGCCAATTCGGCCGGGGGCAGCGCGAAGATAAGCCAGCCTCCGCCCGCGTCCACTGACGGCAAGTCCAGCACGTCAGCGAAGAACGCGCGAACCTTCTCCGCGTCGGGCGAGAACACGATCGCGTGCATTCCTGTGATCACACGGTGATCCTAGGCATCGCGGATTACCGCGACACCGTGAGGTGGCAGTTCAAGCGTCCCGGTCACCTCGCGGCCGGTTATCAGGTCCACGCCGACGGCGGGCAGCGTCGCCGCCCTGTCGCTGTGGTTGACGGCGAACAGCCAGGACCGCGCGCCATTACCGTGGCGGCGAGTGACGCAGACGCCGGGCGGCGCGCCGGGCAGCGCGGGCCGCACCCCGGCCGCGGACGCGGCCTCAAGCAGCAGCGCGTCGAGTGCGTCGTCGTCGGGCAGGGTGGACAGGTACCACGCGGTGCCGGTGCCGTAGCAGTGCCGCGTGATGGCGGGCAGGCCGGCCAGCACTCCGTCCGCGTACCTGGCGAGGATCTCGGCCCCCTCCGCGCGCAGCCGCTCGGTCCACAGGTTCCCGTGCGCCCCCGTGGGCGTGGCCGCGCTGAGCCGGGCGGTCGTGCCGGGCGGCAGGGGATGGAACTCCTCGGCCCGGATGCCGAGGATGTCGCGCAGCGCGCCTGGGTAGCCGCCGATGCGGATGCGGTGCGACTCGTCGGCGATGCCGCTGCAGAACGTGACGACCAGGTGGCCGCCGCCGTCGGTGTACCGGCGCAGCGTCGCCGCCGCCGCGTCGGTCAGCACGTAGACCGCGGGGACGACCACCAGCCGGTACCGCGACAGGTCGGCGTCTGGCGCCGCGATGTCGCACCCGATGCCCGACCGCCACAGCGCGGCGTGCGCCGCCCGTGCCACGTCCAGGTGACGCACGTGCGGCGACGGCAGCCCGCGGGACTCCAGCGCCCAGCGTGAATCGGTGTCAACGAGGACCGCGGCGTCGGCGGTGACGACGCTCCCGGCCACGCCGGCCAGGCGACGCAGCACCGCGCCCAGCTCGGCCGCTTCCGCGAAGATCCGGGTGTCGGGGCCGGCGTGCGGCACCAGCGCGGGGGTGATACATCTCGGCGCCAGAACGGGACGCGCGCCACTGGAAGAACAGCACGCTGTCGGCGCCGCGTGCCACGTAGCCGAGGCTGTCCCGCAGCATCCGGCCCGGCTCGCGGTGCACCATCAGCCCGTTCTCGATGACCACGCTCGGGGCCTGCTCCATCAGCAGCCAGGGCCGTCCACCGCCGACGGACCTGGCCCAGTCGGCGCAGAACGCGATGTCCGCGAGCCCCCTCGGCCCAGCCGAGGACAGGTAGTGGTCGACCGCCACGACGTCCACCTCGCGAGCCCACGACCAGGCGTCGACCACGAGATGATCCGGTCCCATGAAGTTCGTCGTGACAGGGATGCCGGGGGAGTTCTGTCGCAGCACGTCGCGCTGCTGCGTGAAAGCGGCCAGCAATTCGTCGGACCAGAACCGGCGGAAGTCCAGGTCCTGACCCGGGTTGGGCAGGTACTGGGTCGCCAGCGGCGGCAGGATCTGCTCCCAGGCCGAGTACCGCTGGCTCCAGAACGCGGTGCCCCACGCCTCGTTCAGCGCCGCCACGCCATGGTCGCCGTCCCCGTACCTGGCCCACAGCCAGCGCCGGAAGCCAGCCGCCGCGTGGTCGCACCAGCAGCGAGTCCCGTATTCGTTGTGCACGTGCCACATGGCCAGCGCCGGGTGGCCGGCGTACCGGCGGGCGAGTTCGCCCGAGATCCGCAGCGCCGCCCGCCGGTAGGAGGGGGCGGCCGCGCAGTACGTGTCCCGGCTGCCGTGCCACAGCCGGGTGCCGTCGCGGGTAACCGGCATCGCGTCCGGATAGGCGAGCGTGAACCACGGCGGCGGGGACGCGGTCGGCGTCGCCAGGATCACGCGTACCCCGTTCGCGTGCAGCCGGTCCAGCACCGCGTCCAGCCAGCCGAACTCGAAACGCCCCTCGGCCGGCTCCAGCAGCGCCCAGGAGAACACGCCCACCGTCGCCGTGTTCACGCTGGCCTCGCGCATCAGCACTTCGTCTTGCGCCCAGACCGCCGCGTCCCACTGCTCGGGGTTGTAGTCCCCGCCGAACCACATCTCCCCTTTCACTCTCGCTCCAGCCGGAACCAGTCCAGGCGTACAGCGCCGTCCAGGTCCAGGTACAGATCGCTCGTGCCGTCGGCAAGAGTGAGCGGAGCCGTGACGTCGGTCCACTCGTAGCGACCGCCGGTCCAGGGCACGGCGACGCTGGCGACCGGGCTGTCCCCGGCCGCGGTCCGCACCTGAATCCGCCCGCCACCAGGCGCGGGGGAGGCGACGCGGAACACAGCCGCCACGGTCCGTTCCGAACAAACCGATTTGAACACCAGCCAGCTACGGCCCACGGGATTGGCGCGAGTGACCACGGTGCCGTCCTCGCGGGTCCGGTCGACGAGGGTGATGTTCTCGTAGTCGTCAAAGTCGGCCGCTCCGATGCTCAGCTTGCCATCGCGGCCTATAGAGCGTCTCGAGACGGTACCGGGGACGGTCAGCGTCGCGGTCTGCCTGATGTCGGCGCAGGAGGCGCCGGCGCCGAGTTCGATCTGGCCGGGCGGGACGGACATCCGCGCCGCCGCCACGTCCCACAGCGCCAGCCGGGCCCGCGGCACCTCCATCCGCACGGTCCTCGTCTCGCCGGGCACGAGCGTGACCCGGTCGAAGCCGCACAGCCTGCGCCGCGGCTGATCCGGCGCCGGGTAGCTCGCGTACAGCTGGACGACCTCGGTGCCATCCCTGTCGCCGGCGTTGGTGACGTCCAGGCTGGCGGTCACCGTGTCGGCCGTGGTCCCGGTCAGCCGGAGCGGGCCGTAGCGGAACTTCGTGTACGTCAGGCCATGGCCGAATGGGAAGCGCGCCCGCGCCCTCGAGTACTGGTATGTCCAGCCGGCCTTGATGATGTCGTAGTCCAGGGCGTCCGGCAGCGCGCTGTCGGCGGCGTACCAGGTCTGCGGCAGTCGGCCCTGCGGGGCATGACGCCCCGTGAGCAGGTCCGCGATCGCGTGCCCGGTCTCCTGCCCCGCGTGAGCGGTCCATACGATCGCGGGCGCGTCCGGTGTGACGTACGGGTAGCTGGACATGATCACCAGGACGGTCCGCGGGTTCGCGCTGACGACCTCGCGGATCAGCCGGTCCATCGACGGCGGCAGCGCCAACGTGCTCCGGTCACGGCCTTCCCTGGCGCCGATCATCGGGTCGTTGCCGACCACGACCACCGCGACGTCGGCCGCGCGCGCGGTGGCTACGGCCTCGGTGATGCCGTCGGCGAGGACGTCCCAGCGCAGCCGGGCGGCCTGGCCGGTGGCGGTGGACCGCAGCAGCATGTCGCCGCCGGGCAGCGGAGTGCGGCGGAACGTCTCGCGGACGATCCAGCCGTCCGGCCGGTCCGCGTCGACCCTGAGCTCGCCGCCCGCGGTGAGCGTCAGGTACTTCCCGCCTTGGCGCAGGGTGATGACGTCGTCTCCCCACTCGAACACGTCGAACTCGCCGAGATCGGTGCGGACCCGGGTCGCCGCCTCGTCGACCGACACCCGCGAACCGGTCGCGGCGATGCCGTCGGCGATCGTGACCTGGTAGGGGAGCGCGGGGCTGTACCAGTCCTCGTAGAGGGTGTCCGCGAGCGGACCGAGCACCGCGATCCGCGGCTGGCCGGCCAACGGGAGCAGGCCCCCGTCGTTCTGAAGCAGGACAGCGCAGCTTCGCGCGGCGCGGCGGGCTAGTTCGCGGTGCCCGGGCGTGTCCATGGCGGCCGCCCCGGCGAAGGGGCCGCCGTCCGCGTCGAACTCGCCGAGCCGGATCCTGATCAGCAGCTTGCGGCGGACGGCGCGGTCGACGTCGGCCATGGTGATCAGGCCGCGGTGCAGCGCTCGCGTGACGGCGGCGGTGGTGAGCGTGCCGTCGCCGTCCTGATCAGTGAAGCTGTCCAGGCCCGCGCACAGGGCGGCGGCGTGCGCCGCCGGGTAGTCGTCGAAGTAGTGCTCGGTCCGCACCAGGTTCGAGGGGGCCCATGCGTCGCTGCAGGTCAGCAGCTCATCGTCGGTCCACTCACGGATGAGGCGCAGCAGCGGGCTGACGTGCGCGGGCCGGCCGTTGACGAGGTTATAGGAGGGCATGACCCCGGTCGCCGCGCCCGCCTCGATCGGCTCGCGGAACGGCGGGAGGTCGTACTCGTGCAGCACGCGAGGGCGCAGCGCGGAGGACGTCAGGTCGCGGTACTCCTCGTTGTTGTAACCCAGGAAGTGCTTGAGGGTGGGGGCGGTCAGCAGGTAGCCATCCCCGTTCTCCCCGGACAAGCCCCGGCAGAACGCGGTGGCTAGCCGCGCGGTGAGCAGCGGGTCCTCGGAGTAGCCCTCCTCGTTCCGGCCCCAGCGCGGGTCGCGCAGCAGGTTCACCACGGGCGCCCAGACGTTGAGGCTGATCAGCGGGTGCGCGTCGTGCAGGGCGCGGACTTCGCGCGCGGTGCCGCGGCCGACCTCGTGCGCGAGCCCGGGATCCCAGCTCGCGGCGAGCCCGACCGGCTGCGGGAAGACCGTCGCGGTCAGCGTTTTTCCGGTGCCCTGATGGTCCCGCCACGCCGCGCCATGCACACCCTCGGTGCCGGTATGGAACTCGGCCACGCCGAGCCGCGGGACGGCGGCCGAGCGCTGGTGCAGCATCGCGATCTTCTCGTCGTCGGTGAGCCGGGCGAGGAGGTCGTCGGCTCGTTCACGCGACGACAAAGCCGGATCACGGAAGTCGGCATGGCTAGCGAATCGCTTCGACACGGTACCTCCGGAACAAGGATCGTCAATCACAAGTAACGATCCAGATCATTAGGGCAGGCCAGGCTCATCACAGCGCTCTGTGGCCGAATCAAGTGTTTCGACCCTATTGCGCGGAAGTCAAGTGTGGATCTAACCTCCACCTAACTCATTGAAGCGCTTCGACAAACCCTCGGGTCCGCGACCCATAGACGCCACGCCCAACCTGAAACAGCCCCGTCGAGGACGAAGGTGGTACCTCCTATGCATCGCGCAGCGTCACACAACTCACCGTTGAACTCACGCATGACGAGACGCGGGTTCCTGACCGCCACAGCGGGTGCGGCCGGCGCGGTCGCGGCGGCTCCGCTGCTGGCCGCCTGCGGTTCCGGGGGCGCCCCCGCCAAGACGGGGGCGGTGTCGACGAGCCTGCTTGAGCGCATCCTCCCGAAGTACAAGGCCAGCAGCCTGGTCAAGCCGGACTACCCCAGCATCGCCGGCTCGTCGCCCGCTTACCTGAGCTACCCGACGAACCTGGTGCGCACCGTCACCGGGATCCCGGGCAGCGGCGGCAGCTATTCCGCCATCACGCCGCTGTGGGGCACGATCCCGTCGGCGAACAACCCGTTCGATCAGGCGGTGAACAGCGCGCTTGGCGCCACTGTGAGCGTTGCCCCCGCCAACGGCAACAACTACGCCACGATCCTGCCGCAGCTGTTCTCGGGCAATAAGCTGCCGGACTGGATCCAGGTCCCGACGTTCTGGGCGCCGCCGCTCAACTTCGGCCAGGCGGCCGAAGACAGGCTCGCCGACCTCACCCCGTACCTGGCCGGCAGCAAGATCAACCAGTACCCGAACCTGGCGGCGATCTTCTCCGACGGCTGGCAGGCCGGGATCTGGGACGACAAGCTGTACGGCTTCCCGTCCTACACCGCCGGGTTCAACGTCGGTTACCAGCTCTACTACCGAGCGGACATCCTCGACTCACTTGGTGTCGGGACCCCCAACGTCACGTCGATAAACGACCTGTGGGACCTGGCCCAGGAGGTCAACGACCCCAAGGGCAAGCGCTGGGCTATGGGCGACATCTTCGGGTACCTGTTCCAGCCCTACAACTACGCGTCCTGGATGCTCGACGACAAGGGCAACCTCATCACGATGTACGAGTCCGACGGCATCATCGAGGCGATGAACTGGATGGCCAAGGCCATCAAGGCCGGCCTGGTGCACCCAGACCAGGTGGCAGGCAACTTCGGCAACGGGATCACCGAGTTCTACTCCGGGCAGATGGTCATCGTCTCCGACGGGATGGGCGCGTGGAACGCGGCGGACGCGCAAAAGGGCCAGGCGTCCAACAAGAAGTACACCCGTGCCTCCTTCGACTTCTTCACCGCCAGCGGCAGCGGCACCCCGCAGATACCGCTCGAGGCTGCCACCGCGTGGACCAGTTACCTCAACAAGAGCCTGACCGCCAAACAGATCGAGGAGTGCCTGCGCATCGCGAACTACCTCGCCGCGCCGTTCGGCTCGTACGAGTACAACCTGCTCAACTACGGGGTCGAGGGCGTGGACTACACCGCGGGCAGCGCCGGTCCGCAGCTCACCTCGAACGGGACGAAGTACGCCGGGTCGAGCGTGTCTACCTACAACTTCCTGGTCAGCCCGAACAACGCCACCTACAACGCCGGCTACCCGCAAGTGACCAAGGCGTGCGCGACCTGGGGGCAGCGGAACGCCAAGTCCGGCTACCAGCCGCTGTTCTACGAGCTCAACGTCACGGTGCCGAACAGCCTGTCCAGCCCCAACGCGTTCACCCCGTTCACCCAGACCGACAACATCATGTACGAGGTGGCCCGCGGCCGGGCCTCCATCGCCGACTATCAGTCCACGCTCGCCACCTGGAAGCGCGACGGCGGCAACAAGCTCAAGTCGTTCTACGAGGGGGTCCTCGCCCAGCAGAAGAAGCTCGGGACAGCGTGACTCCAGGCGCCATGTCCACCGCGACTGGCGAGCATCGCGGGAGTGCTGTAGCGGAGAGCGGGACTGCCTCGCTCTCCGCGACCGGCGCGACGGGCGCCGTGCGAAAGCCCCGGCGGCGCTGGTATGTCCGGCTGCGTCGCGACCGCACGCTGCTCATCATGTGCCTGCCGGCGCTGGTCCTGCTCGGCGTGTTCGGCTACGCGCCCATGCTCGGGCTGGTGATGGCGTTCCAGGACTACGACCTGTACGACGGCATCCTGCACAGCCCGTGGGTCGGCCTGGCGAACTTCCAGCAGCTGTTCACCGACCCGGGGTTCCTGCACGCGTTCTGGAACACGCTGATGCTGTTCTCAGTCCAGCTCGTGCTGTTCTTCCCGGTGCCGATCGCGCTGGCGATCCTGCTCGACACCCTGCTGTCCCGGCGGCTCCGCGCGCTCGTCCAGGCCGTGGTGACGTTGCCGCACTTCTTTTCCTTCGTGCTGGTCGTCACGATCTTCAACCAGGTGTTCGGCGGCGCAGGGGTGCTGGACACGTACCTGCGCTCCCACGGGGTAACCAGCCCATTCGACTTCATGACCGACCCCGGCACGTTCAAGTTCCTGGTCACCTCCCAGCTTATCTGGAAGGAAGCCGGCTGGTCGATGATCGTCTACCTGGCAGCCCTGGCGGCGATCAGCCCGTCGCTGCACGAGGCCGCGGCGGTTGACGGCGCCGGGTACTGGCGGCGGCTCCGGCACATCACGCTTCCGGGGCTGAAGGGCATCACCGTGCTGCTGCTCATCCTCAACCTGGGTTACGCGCTCACCTTCGGCTTCGAGCAGATGCTCATCCAGCTCACCGCCGTCGGCCCGGGCGCCGCCCAGGTCATCACCACGTTCTCCTACGAGAACGGCATCGTGGCCGGCAACTACAGCTACGGCGCGGCGGCCGGGCTGTTCCTTGGCGTCACTTCTGTGATCCTCATCCTCGCGGCCAACAAGGTCGCGCACCTGTTCGGAGAGGACGGGCTGTACCGGAAATGACGACGACATCACGGTTGCTGGCCACCGCGGAGCGCCCGGCCTGGCAGGAGCGGCCGCGCGCGTCGACCCAGGGCGCCAAGTCCGGCGGGATCGTCGTGATCCTGCTGCTGATCTTGTTCCCGCTCTACATGATCGTGGTGACCAGCCTCTCCACGCAGGCCTCGATCAACCAGGCCGGCGGCATGGTCATCTGGCCGCACGGCCTGTCATTCGGCGCCTACCAGGACGTCATCTCCGGCGGCGTGGTCGGCCGGGCGCTGCTGATCAGCCTGGGCATCACCGCCGTCGGAACGGCGTTTTCCATGGTCATCACGATCCTGGCGGCCTACGGCATGTCGCGGGCCGGATCGTTCGGCCACCGGACGGTCTTGTGGATCATGATGGCCACGATGTTCTTCAACGGCGGGATCATCCCGCTGTTCCTCGTGGTCTCCGCGCTCGGCGGCTACGACCAGTACTGGGCGCTGATCGCGCCAAGCGCGGTCAGCGTGTTCAACATCATCGTGATGCGGGCGTTCTTCGCCAACACCGCGCAGGACCTCATAGAGTCCGCCCGGATCGACGGCGCCAGCGACTGGCGGATTCTGTGGCGGATCGTGCTGCCGACGTCCCGGGCGGTAACGGCGGTGATCGCGCTGTTCTACGCGGTCGGCTACTGGAACTCCTGGTTCAACATCATGCTGTTCATGCCGTCCGACAGTTCGAAGTGGCCGCTGCAGATGGTGCTGTACGACTACCTGACGCAGAACAGCGAGATGGTCAACAGCGCGGCCGCCGGGTTCCAGAGCGCCGCGCCCACGCTGGCTCTGCAGATGGCCGTGGTCACGATCACCATCGTCCCTGTCCTGCTCGCCTACCCGCTGGTTCAGAAGCACTTCACGAAGGGCGTGCTCCTCGGTGCGATCAAGGGTTAGCTCCGCGGGCGGCCGATGACCAGGCCCGCCATCTTCGACACCGCCCCGGCGGACTGCTGGGAAGACGCGTTCCCGGTCGGGAACGGCAGGCACGGCGCGCTGGTCTGGGGACCGCCGGGTGCGGAGAGTGCCGTTGTCACGCACCACCACCTGGTCTGGCCCGACGTGGTCAACACGCCTTCAGAGCCGCCGGACCTGGCAGGCCGTCTGGAAGAGGTCAGAGACCTGCTGCTCGCGGGCCAGTCGCGGCGCGCGCTCGAACTGTTCACCGGTGACTGGCCGCACTATCATCCGCGCCCCTTTCACCCCGCGTTCGCGGTCACGGTCACCGACGACGAGGGGCCCGCGAAAATGCCGAACGGCTACCGCCGGTCGCTGAACTACCGCGTGGGAGTGGCCGTCACCACCTGGCCGGGCCGCAGGCACACCCACTTCGCCTCCCGTGCCCGCGACCTCGTGGTGCAGCAGGTGAGCAGCGCGCCATGCGACCTCGTCGTCGACGTGGACACGAGGCTGGCTGGCGCCCCGGCGGGCCTGCGGGTAACCGGGCACGTCCATGAGCGCGCACCTGGCGACGCCCTCATCGTGACGACGGTGGAGTACCCGGGGAATGGCGGTTACGTCGGCGTCACCCGGGTGGTCGCGGACCCGGGCGACGGCCTCACGGTCCTTCCCGGCCACCGCGTCCGTGCCGCTCGCTGCCGAAGGCTGACCCTGCTCACCCGGGTAGCGCCGTTCCGCGACGCAGCCGGGCTCGGCGCGGCCCGCGGCTTGGGGCTGGCGGCGGTCACCAGCGCGCCGGTGCAGGCGCCCAGGCTGCTGCTCGCCGAGCATGCCAGGCGGCACGCCGCCGCCTTCGGGAACGTCGCGCTCGACTTGGGCGCGCCGGCCGCGGACCGGGCGCTCAGCGTCGGCGAACTGCTCGCCCGCCAGGCCGCACATCCCGACCAGCCGGTTCCCGCCCTGCTCGAGAAGCTATTCCACTCGGGTCGTTACCTGCTGCTGTCCGCGAGCGGGCTGCTGCCGCCGAGGCTGACAGGGCTGTGGCAGGGAGACTGGAACGCGGCGTGGTCCGGCGCGATCACCTGCGACGCTAACCTCGGGCTGCAACTGGCCGGAGCCGTCACCGCGGACGTGCCCACCGCGGTCACGGCGGTGGCCGACCTGGTGCGCGACCGGCTCGCGGACTGGCGGCAGAACGCCCGGCGCATCTTCGGCACCAGAGGTATCGCCGCGCCCGCGCACAGCGACGGCCTCAGCGGCCTGTGCACGCACTTCGAGACCGGTTACCCGTTGCAGATGTGGACCGCGGCCGCGGACTGGCTGCTCGTTCCGCTGCTCGACGCGTGCGCGTGGGGCGACGAGACGTTCTTCGCGCAGCGGGTGCGGCCTGCGCTGCGCGAACTTGCCGAGTTCTACGAGGACTTCCTGACCAGGGTGGACGGGGACGGGCACGTGATCTTCGTGCCGTCGTACTCCCCGGAGAACCAGCCGGGCGGCTGGTCCCCGGCCGCGGTCAACGCCACGATGGACATCGCGGCCGCACGGCACGCCCTGGCCGCCGCCGCGACCGCCGCCGCGACCGACGAGCACCGCGCCGACGCGCGACGGTGGCGAGCACTAGCCGACCGGCTCCCGCCGTATCGCGTCAACTCCGACGGGGCGCTCGCCGAGTGGGCGTGGCCGCCGGCCGGCTCCGATCGGCCGCCGCTGCCTGACAACTACGAGCACCGCCACGTCAGCCACCTGTACCCGGTATGGCCGCTGCACGACATCACGGTCAGCGGCACGCCCGCGCTCGCGGCGGCGGCACTGCGGGCGCTACGGCTGCGCGAGGCGCAGGACGACTCCGCCCACGGCTACGTGCACCGGGCGCTGACGGCGGCCCGGCTGCGAGCCCCGGACGTGGCCGGACGGCTGCTGGCGGCGCTCACTGGCCAGGGCTTTTTCTTCCGGTCGCTGATGAGCAGTCATTATCCCAAACGGAGCGTCTACAACTGTGATGCCGCCTGTGCTTTGCCCGGGGTGCTCATCGAGATGCTGGTGGATTCTGTCCCAGGGACTTCAGGCACCCCGGCGCGGATCGACTTGCTGCCGGCGGTTCCCGACTTCCTGCCCGCCGGCCGGCTGCGCGGCGCCCGAACGCTCGCGGGGGTCCAGATAGCGGACTTGCGCTGGAACACCGCCCGCGGGCAGGCCGAGGCGGTGCTGGTCTCCCGCGCCTGGCAGCAGGCCGATGTCGGGTTCTGGCAGGCGCCCGCGCGGCGGGTCACCTTGCCCGCCGGGCAGCCGGTCCTGATGACGCGAGCCGACCATGGTTGAAGCGCTTCGCACGAGCGGACGGGCTGTTTTCCGTGTGCCTGCTGATGGTAGCGTGGGGCTCGTGGAGCCCATGGAGGGGTGTGGCGGCAACCATTTGTCGAAGCGCTTCGACAGGCGGGTTGTCACGGCGGGATTCAGGGAGGAATTAGGCATGGCGACACTTGCTGACGTGGCGCGTCATGCCGGCGTTGCGGCGAGCACGGTCTCCTACGTGCTCAGCGGCAAACGGTCGGTGTCGGAGGAAACCAGGGAACGGGTGCACCGGGCCATCGACGTGCTGAACTACCACCCGCACGCCGGCGCCCGCGCGCTGGCGAGCAGCCGGTCCAACGTGCTCGCGCTGATCGTGCCGCTGCGCAGCGACATGTACGTGCCGGTCATGATGGAGATCGCGATCGGCGTGGTGACGGCGGCGCGCGGTTACGGCTACGACGTGCTGCTGCTGACCAACGACGAGGGATCAGAGGGCATCAGGCGGGTGGCGTCCAGTGCTCGTGCCGATGCCGTCATCCTCACCGACATCGGCATGGAGGACGACCGGATCGCGACCATCCACCAGACGGGGGTGGACGCCGTGCTGATCGGCATCCCGGCCGACCCGTCCGGGCTTGATTGCGTCGACCTCGACTTCGCCGCGGCGGGCAGGCTCTGCGTCGAGCACCTCGCCCGGCTCGGGCATCACACGGTGGCGTTCATCGGTGAGGCCGACGGCGTCTACCGCCGGCACATCGGCTTCGCTGAGCGCACCCTGCGCGGCATTCAGGAGGGCGCCGAGGCCTATGGCCTGGACCTGGTCCACCGGCCGTGCGAGGGAAGCTACGAGGCGGCGGCGGGCACGCTCGGGCGGATCCTCGAGGAGCGTCCGCACACCACCGGGCTCATCGTGCAGAACGAGGTCATCATCTCGCCGCTGATGTCCCTGCTGCGGACGACCGGACGGGCCGTCCCAGAGGACGTGTCGATCGTCGCGCTGTGCCCTGACCATGTGGCCGAGCAGACGGCGCCCAGGCTGACGTCGGTGAGCATCCCCGCGAACGAGCTGGGCACCCGGGCGGTCGAACTCCTGATGCGGCGGATGACCGTCGGCGACGTCGCCGAGGTGCAGCACATCCCGCCGTCCCTGACCGTTCGCGGCAGCAGCGCGGCGGCGGCCGCGGTCGCGGTCGCAAACAGCAGGCATATGCGGTAGCCAGCGCCGTAACCCAATGAGAAGGAGCCCTTGTGAGCAGTGTCATCGAGATCGGTTCAGACACGGCTGGTTTCGAGTGGTCCTCTGGCCAGGAAACCCTCCGCGTCGAGCCGTGGGGGCCGGACGGCGTGCGTGTCCGCGGCCGCCTCGGCCCGGTCCTCGATGACCTGCCCGGCGCCCTGAGCGGCCAGCCGCCGGCTAGCCAGCCGACGGTCACTGTCGACGACGCGGGGGCGCGGCTGGTCAACGGGCAGATCACCGCCGAGCTGACCATGACCACCGGGGAGCACGGACAGGCGGTGCTCCGGTTCGTCGGCACGGCCACGGGCGAGGAACTGCTCGCCGAGCAGCCCATCCACTGGTGGTGGCCGGGACCGCGGCTGTTCGCCCCGACGGGAAACGGCTACCACCGGCTCGAGCAGTCGTTCCGTGGCTACGACGGGGAACGGCTCTTCGGCCTCGGCCAGCACGGGCACGGGCTCCTCGACCAGAAGGGCGTGGTGCTTGACCTGGTCCAGCGCAACGGGGAGGTCACCATCCCGTTCCTGCTCTCGAACCGGGGTTACGGCCTGCTGTGGAACAGCCCGGCGATCGGCCGGGTCGAGCTGGGGAACACCGGCACCCGCTGGGTGGCCGACAGCGCGCGGCAGATCGACTACTGGATCACCGCGGGGACGCCCGCGACGATCCTGCGGCGGTACGCCGACGCGACCGGGCACGCCCCGATGCTGCCCGAATGGGCCAGCGGCTTCTGGCAGTCCAAGCTCCGTTACCGCACGCAGGACGAACTGCTCGAGGTGGCCCGCGGGTACGTCAAGCGCGGCCTGCCGCTGTCGGTCATCGTGGTCGACTACTTCCACTGGACGCATCTGGGTGACTGGAAGTTCGACCCGGCCGAGTGGCCGGACCCGGGGGCCCTGACCGCCGAGCTACGCGAGATGGGCGTCAAGCTCATGGTCTCCGTCTGGCCGTCGGTCTCCCCGGCGAGCGAGAACTTCCCGCACATGCGCGACGAGGGTCTGCTGATCGGGACGGAGTTCGGGCCGCTCGCACAGGCCACCTGGCCGGACAAGGGCATCAGCGTTCCGGTAGACGTCTCCTTCTACGACGCGACGAACCCACGGGCGCGGGAATTCGTCTGGGCGAAGGTCAGGGACCACTACCTGCGCCCCTATGGGATCGACGTGTGGTGGCTCGACGCCTGCGAGCCGGAACTGCGGCCTGGGTTCCAGGAGAACCTCCGGTACGACGCGGGGCCCGGGCTCGAGGTCGGGAACATGTACCCGAGGGAGAACGCCCGCACCTTCTATGAGGGCATGGCGGCGGAGGGGCAGCCGCAGACAGTCAGCCTGGTCCGTTCAGCATGGGCGGGCAGTCAGCGGTACGGCGCGGCACTGTGGTCCGGTGACATACCGCCCACCTTCGCTAGCCTGCGCGCGCAGATCCGGGCCGGGCTGAACGTGGCGATCAGCGGCATCCCGTGGTGGACCACCGACATCGGCGGGTTCCACGGCGGCGATCCCGACGACCCCGAGTACCGGGAACTGATCGTCCGGTGGTTCCAGTTCGGCGCGTTCTGCCCGCTGTTCCGGCTGCACGGGCACCGCGAGCCAACCATGCCGTTCGGGCTCGACCAGACCGGCGGCCCGAACGAGGCCTGGTCCTTCGGCCGCGACGCCTACGAGCACATCGCCGCGATGATGTTCCTGCGGGAGCGGCTGCGCCCCTACATGATGACGCAGATGCGCACCACGCACGAGACGGGCATCCCGCCGATGCGCCCGCTGTTCGTCGACTTCCCCAACGACAACCGGGCCTGGCAGGTGGATGACGCCTACATGTTCGGACCGGACCTGCTCGTCGCCCCTGTCGACTGCTACGGGGCCCGCAAGCGCCTGGTCCACCTGCCGGAGGGGAGCCGGTGGACCAGCCCCTGGACCGGCGAGACGATCCCCGGCGGCACCGAGACGGACGCCGCGGCCCCGATCGGCCATATCCCCCTGTTCCTGCGCGACGACGCGAGCCTGCCGATCGCGGAATAATGCCCGCCCCGCTCCCTGAGACGTCATCTGTGCTGGCGCGCCACGCTAGACTTTCGTGCGTACGGGC
This sequence comes from Trebonia sp., assembly GCA_035571275.1. Classification (GTDB taxonomy): domain Bacteria; phylum Actinomycetota; class Actinomycetes; order Streptosporangiales; family Streptosporangiaceae; genus Trebonia. Next base: position 8,082 of record DATMKQ010000176.1, on the reverse strand, counting down.
TGTAGCGCAGCTTGGCTAGCGCGCCGCGTTTGGGTCGCGGAGGTCGCCGGTTCGAATCCGGCCAGCCCGACCACGTCCAGCCCGACCAGTGCGGACTCACGGCCCCACAGAAGCGCGCAGTTCTTCCCGGTCGGCGTGTCGCCGCCAGCCGGTCGGCGGCGGTCAGCGTCACGGCCGCAGCCACCGTGCCACCCGGTCCCTGATATCCGCCGGGAACACGCTCTTGGGGATGACCGCGTGCACCGCCTGGGCGGCACGGACCGTGTCTCCGGACGTGATCACCGCCACGGGCTTGGCCGCGGGATCCAGGTAGCCGGAGCGGACCGTCTCCGGTGTCGACTCGACCGTGTGCGTGCTCGCCGCCACTGCTGGCCTCCGCTCTGCTCCGATGAACCGTTCCGTAATTCTCCGCCCTGGGCGGTGGCGGCCTGGCCGGCTCAACCGGATGCGGGCGGCACGACCACGGTCCGTTCCGAATAATTCAATTTTTCTTCTGAACGAACCGATCTCTTACCTCAACCTCAAGGCTCACGCTGGCAGCATGCCGAGCGCGGTGTCCCACCCGCTGTGCGTTCGCGGGATCAATTCGCGGGTGCGGCCGGACGGGCGGCGTGCGCGGCGAGATGAGGCGACCGGTACGCGAGTGCGACGACACCCACGGACATGATGATCAGTCCCGCTACCTCCGCGGCGATGGCGGCGGGGCTACTGGAGATCTGCTCGTTCAGCCAGACAAGGCCAATACCGATGGCGACCAGGGGGTCGGTGACGGTCCGGATCGCCAGGACCGGTGCTATGAGGGAGCTCTCCTGGAAGGCGTTCTGGTTGAGCAGGAAACCGATCGGCTCGGCGATGATGAACGCGTAGAGCGGCCACTGCTGTGACGGCGGGTTGAATCCCAGGCCGATGGTTTGCGTTATCTCCTTGAGCAGGAACGCCGTGACTCCGAAGATCACGCCGCAGGCGAATGCGGTGGCCAGCGGCAAGACCCTCCCTGGGCTGACTCGCCACGCGACCAGGCACAGGGCGATGACTACGGCGACACCGATGCCTAGCGGCACCAGGATTGACGGCCCGACGCTGACCGGAGGGGACTGCGGTCTGGCGACGGCCAGGAACAGCACCAGGCCGCCGGTACAACAAAGGACTCCGGCGGAGATGAGCCGGTCCGGTCGTCGCCGTTGCCAGACGTTAGTGATGACGACGGCGAATAGCAGGTCCAAGACAAGGATCGGCTGCACCAGGGCCAGCGGACCGAAGTGCAGCGCGATGGCCTGCATCGCGGAAGCCGCGATGTCGACGGTGATTCCGATCAGCCACAGCCGGTTGACCGCCAGATCAGCGAAGAGCTTGAAGTCCAGCGGCGGCCGCTTCGCCACCGTGTGCGTGGCGCGCTGCTCGATGACATCGGAGGCGCCGAACGTGATGGCACCCGCAACCGCAACTAGCACGGCGATTGGCTCGTTCATTGCGGACTTAGGCCTCCAGCCAGGGGACTTACCCAATCGATGCCCCATCGATCCATCGGGGCCAGCCCTGTTAGGTTCGGAGAATGGGGCAGATCCTGGTCGGTACGGCGTCGTGGACCGACAAAACCCTCATCGCCTCGGGCTGGTACCCGGCCGAGGCGAACACGCCGGAGAAACGGCTGCGGTTCTACGCCGGGCAGTTCCCGCTGGTGGAGATCGACTCCAGCTACTACGCGCTGCCCGCCGAGCAGACCGCCGCCGCGTGGGCCGATCGAACCCCGGCGGGGTTCACGTTCAACGTGAAGGCGTTCAGCCTGTTCACCCAGCATCCGACGCCGGTCAAGGCGCTGCCCGCCGATCTGCGCGAGGCCGCCGAGAAGACCGGCAAGAGCCGGGTTTACCTCAAGGACGTCGACCCGGAGGTGACCGGTCAAGCGTGGGACCGGTTCCTCGCCGCGCTTGAGCCGCTGCGCCAGGCGGGCAAGCTCGGCGCCATCCTGCTGCAGTTCCCGCCCTGGTTCCCCATCGGCAGGACGAACAAGGAGTACATCGTCGCCTGCGCGGAGCGCGCCGCGCCGCGGCAGGTGTGCGTGGAGTTCCGCAATCGCACCTGGATGACGCCCGACAACCAGCAGGAGACGCTGTCGTTCTTGGCGTCCCATCGGCTGCCGTACGTGTGCGTGGACATGCCGCAGGGGTATCCGAGCTCCATTCCGCCGGTGGTCACCGCTACCAGCGACCTGGCCCTGGTCCGCCTGCACGGCCATTCGGACAAGTGGGACAGCAAGGACATCTACGAGCGGTTCGGCTACGAGTACACCGGCGAGGAGCTGGACGACTGGGCGGGGAAGGTGCGCGGCCTGGCCGCGGACGCCGAGTTGACGCACGTCCTGTTCAACAACTGCTACCGCAACTACGCCCAGGTCAACGCCCAGCAGCTCATCGAGCGTCTGTAGCGTCCGCGGCGTCTGTGACATCTGTTGCGGGCGGCTCGGCCCGGGTGAGCACTGCGAGCACCGAGCGGACCGCGTCGACGACCGGCTGGAGCTCCGGGTCCGCGGGATAGTCGCGCGCGGGGGGCGGCGCCACGCCGACCGACATCGCGTCGGCCACCCCGCGCAGCATCGCGGTCAGCTGGTGCACAGAGTCGGGCGACGGCGCGGGCGCGCCGCGGCTGATCGCGACGGCCGTCGTGGTGACCGCGTCCATTACCTCCTCGAGCCCGGCGACCGCTGGCCACCAGGCCGTCGCCCGCCTGCTGACCGCTCTGGGCTCCGACATTGAGCGCTGGAACTCGACCCTCAGGTCGGACAGCGAGCGACCCACCCGGCGCCGCAGCCGGGACCGCTGCGCCGGTCCGTCGGCGTCGCTGGCCTGCGCGCCCGGCTGGCCGGTCTTCGGCGTTTCGACCAGCGATTCCTCCATGTAGTCGCACATCGCGCGCAACGAGTCGGCGAACTGGCTGGGCAGGTGCGCATGCCAGGTTGACGGCCACACGGCGTACCCGAGAACCAGCACGACCACGCAGGCCAGCAGGGTATCGATGAGCCGGTCGGCGGCCAGCCGCCAGCCGCTTTTGTTCTCCAGGTCGATGAGCAGCACGACCAGGGGCGTCAAGAACGTGGCTGACAGCCCGAAATTGCGAGCCCGGCCGTACGGCAGCAAGGCCGCCAGCACGCCAAACGGCACCAGCAGCCATAGCCCGTACGGCACCACCGCGAGGATCGCGGCGCCGAGGAAGGCGCCTACGATCGTGCCGATCCCGCGCTGCAGGGCGCGGGCGAACACCGAGCCGTAATCCGGCTTGAGGACGATCGCCACCGTGAGCACGACCCAGTAGGACCGCGAGAGCGAGAACTCCTGAGTGATCACCGCGGCCACGCCGGTGCATACCATCAGCCGGATGGTGAACGTCCAGGCGGAACGGCCGCCCACGAGTTGCTCGCCCATATAGACCGCCCGCTCGCGGACGCGCGAGCGCCAGTCCGTCGGCGCCGGGGGAGCGGACGGCGGCGACCAGTTGCCTGAGATCGCGCGGGCCAGTCCGACCATGGAGTCGCGCAGCGCCAGTGCACCCGGGTTTTGCGACCACACGGGCGGGATGAGAGGCGGAGCCACGGCGCCCGCGACCCCGCTGTGTCCCCAGATGGGCGCGTGCCTGACCGGGACCGCCGATCCCCCCGCGATCACGTCGGCCAGCCGGTCGATCGTGTCGGTGACCCAGGGCGGCGGCCGCTGGCCTTCGGCGCGCAGCGTCGTGGCGGCCTCGGCCATCTGATGGCTGACGTTGAGGATGGCCACCAGGTGGATATCGGCGCGGTTGCGTCCGCCGGCAGCGGACCGGTGGGTCAGCAGCGTGTCGTACGCCGCGTTGAGTGCCGTCGTGACCTCGTCGCGGACTGCCGTGACCTCCGGCGTCCCGATCGAGCGCAGGAACTTGGCGAAGGCGTGATACACGCCGGCGACGGCCCGCTGTTCGACGGCTCGCGGGGCGAGCAGATAGCCCGGCGTGATCAGGATGATCGCCCAGACCGCGCCGGCGACGAACTCCAGCACCACGTGCCACCACGGCCGCAGCGCCCCGATGGGACCAAGCCCGAGCGCGGTGTACACGAGCAGCTGCAAGCCGGCGACCGAGCCCGTGGCGCCAAGCCTGGTGATCAGCGCGGACACCGCGGCGACGACGACGAGGGCGATGACGGCGATCCAGCCACGGTCGTGGATCAGCCCGCCGACGACCAGCCCCACTCCGCCGCCGAACACGGCCGCGGTCCCGATCTTGCGCACCCGCGTCCGGTACGGGCCGCCGGTGTCGATCATGACGCTGAGCAGCCCGCCCGTAGCGGGAAGGATGAACAGCCGCTCGTGTCCTGTGACGAACCCGATTGTGAGCGGTACCCAGATCGCGAACACGGCGCGGATCATGTCCGGCCACGGCACGGGGACCTTCTTCGGCCGCACGGTCTCCGCCAGCCAGTCCGGCACCACCTCGGTCAGCCAGTCGGGAACCGCTAGCCGCGCGGCGCTAACGCTCCTCACAACAGATCTTCTTACCCGAATCGAGTTGAAAGGGGCGTCGCGGGGCTGTCTCTCCGATAGCGCTGCTGAGTTCCGCCAGCGTGCTCGTCACGCCGTGGCCCCCGTGCTGCAAGCCGGAAGTGCGTGATGGGCCGATCCTGCACCCCAGGTCAGACGGGGTACTTCATGGGTCCTTGCGTGAAAGTGCGCCCGCTTGGCGTCGTCCACTGGTGCCAGCCCGGTAGTGGCTGCGTAACGGTCCAGCCCGTCGACTGTTTGACCTTGTGGCAGCGTCGGCTTCTGGCGCCGGCGTTGCAGGCGCAGGTGCGTCCGCCCTGGTCGTAGGGGACGGCGTGCTCAAAGTCCGAGTCGCGGGCAGCCCGGGAGCAGCACGGGAAGGTGCACTGGCCGTCGCGGATCTGTACCAGGTGGCGGAGCAGGTCGCTGGGCTGGTAGCCGGGTGATTCGTACCGGTGGTCGCAGTCGGTGACCGGGATGGGCAGCAAGGCAACCTCGAGCTCCCGCCCGTCGGGCAGGGTGAGGGTCCAGGTCCCGTACCCGCCGGGTGGTCCTGGGTCATCGCGCGGGGTGAAGCCGGGCCTGCCCGGCGGCGGCCCGTCCCGCCCGCCGCCGGGCGGCGGTTTGCCTTTGCGTTTGCGGGCGGGCCGGGCGCAACCATGTCCGATCGCGACGCCGTCGGCGTCGGTGACGGTCACGCACCAGGTGCTGTGCGGGCTGCGGGCGGCGGCCGCGGCTAGGTCGCGGGCGAGTTTGGGGTCGATCGGGCCGAGCCCGTGCCCGAGTCCGGGCCGCTGCGCCAGGCCGAGGTAGGTGCCAAGCGGAAAGGTCAGGTTGATGTTGGCGGCCAGTTCCGGCCCGGCATCCCCGGCCGCGGGCGCAGGGCCCGGCGCGCCGCGGCTGTCACCGTCACCCGGCCGGTCCCCATCGACGGGGTAGTCGTCATCCGTCGGCCAGCCATCTGCAGGCCGGTCATCGTCCGCGGGCCTGCCGTCACCCGCAGGCAGGTCTTCATCGGCGGGCCGGTCATCATCGGGCCAGTCGTCATCAGCAGCGGGCCGGTCGTCATCGGCAGGCCAGTCCTCATCGGCAGGCCAGTCGTCATCGGCGGGGAACTCGTCGCGCGGGTCGTTGGCACCGCGGTGGTCATCCCCCGGCTGCCCGGCTCCGGTACCGGCCTGCGCGTCGGCTTGGGTCTGCGCCTGCGCGCGGGCCTGGTCGGCGCGGGCGCGGGCGATACGGGCCTCGGCGCTGATGCCGTTAGCGATGTCCAAGAACGCCAGCACCCGCAGCCGGTCCATCGTCGCGTCCGGGTCGACCTTGGCCTTCTTGTACCCGCGGGCACGGGCCGCGATGTTCGCGTTGGCGGCCAGCGCCGCGTCGGTCGGCAGCCCGTACGCGGCCAGCGCGCACGCGCCGCTGCTCTCCCGCCAGAACCGGACCCGCGCCTCCTCCCGCTCGGCCCGCTCACGGCGCTTGATGCTGCCCTCCGGATCCACCGCCGCGGCCGCCTGCGCGGCCAGCCTTCCGGCCATCCACGCGGACTTGCCCGCCAGCTCACCCAGAATGAGCGCCTCGGCCTGCGTGGCGCGCTCGTCATCCAGCACGCTCAGCTCACGAGTGACCAGCCGGGCCTTGACCGCGTCGATCGTGCCGTCGGCCAGCAGGGCCGCGATGCCGGGCAGCCGCGCCTGCAGCTCCCACGCCAGGTTCAGCAGGTTGTCCGCGCCGCTCAGCGACTGCGCCAGCGCCGCCGCGACCTCATGCCCGGTGCCCTCATCCCAGGAATCCGGCAAGTCACCGCCCGCCCGCTTTTCATGCCCCGGCTTCGCGCGGCGGCGGATCAACTCCGCCAGCACGCCCAGCTTGGCGGCCGCCACCCACGACTCCAGCGCACCCCACCGCGACAGCACCCCGATGAGTTCATCATCGCTGGCCGGCCCGCACCGCCGATCCGGGCCTGACACCCGGTCCAATGCCTCGGCCAGCCGCAGGCCCGGCAGGCAGGCATCCCCTGGACCACCGGACGTGAAATCGGCCAGCCGCAGCACTCGCTCGTCGGCCGCGCCGCCGCCCGGAACCGGCACGCCACCGGGCAGGCCGGAATCACGGCCAGGCTCTGCGCCTGGGCCGTGTCCGGGAACCGGCGGCTGCGTCATGGGACTCCTAGTTCGATAAACGATCAACTTAACTAGTACTTACTCGAATTCTAGCACTAATCCAGAATGATGTGTACACGCGATGGGCTACCTTCGCCGCTACACATCCCTAACCTTTTAGAGCTGCGGCGGGACCGTCGGACCGTCGGTGCGGAGTGACCGTCGAGCCCGAGGGTGTGTGACACATATGTAGGGGGTCGGTGAGCGAGAACTGGCGCAGGTGTGTGAAGCCGAACTGCGCGTGCGCGGCCCCGGAGCATCCCGGGCACGAGCCAAGGTTCTTTCGGACCCGGTCGGCGGGTCGGCGGAAGACCGTCGCCCGTCAGCTCGCGGCGGGCGAGGTGGGCAAGGTGCGCCGCGAGATCGCCCGGCACGCCGAGTTCGCGACGACGGTGGGGCAGATCATCGAGGTGAACGAGAAGATCTGGGAGGCCCGCCCGGCGGCGGGCGGCGCCGCCGGCGAGGACTCCTCTGGGACGGGAGGGGAAAAAGGGGCTCCGGGAGGCGCTCGCGGCGGAGAAGTCCGCCGAGGTAGACGCCATGGCAGCCGAGGCCGCCAGGGCGCTGGGCTGCGAGAACGGCCTGGAGACGGCCGCACCCGGTCGCTGGAGTTCATGCTCGGCGACCGAAGGAACGAATGGCTCGCCCCCGCCCGCCTCGAAGACCTCGACTACGGCGACATCAACGGCATCGAGGCCGCCGTCCGCGAATACCCCTCGAAGTAAGGCCAGCTGCAAGACCATCGTCGGGCAAAGACTCAAGCAGGCAGGCATGCACTGGACCGTCGCAGGTGCCGACGCCATCACCGCCCTGCGCTGCAAAGAGGCCAGCAGCCAGCGGGAAGCCATCTGCAACCACCGTCACAACCAGACAGGAGCCGCCTGATCTGCCCCTGCCCGGAGTTGATTACCTTGGAGCACGGCCCTTCCTCCAGCGGCGCTAGGCCAGCCCCATGGGCAACCAGGTGAAAGCAGCGAAGACGCAAGCCTGGCGCCTGCAGGTAGCACCCGCGTGTCACCAGGCCGTTGCTGCCTGCGTCACGTGCCCTGGTCCAGGCGGCCGGTCCGGAGGAGTCGCCGATGCGGGCGGTTGGGTTAGTGAGGCGATGCACGCGGTGAGCAGGCGCCGCATCTGATCTTGTTCGCTGGCATCCAGATTGGCCAGCATGTCTTGCTCGACGCGGCGAACCGCGGCGCTGGCCATCTTGAGCTGGCGGCGCCCGCGGGCGGTCAGCTCGGTCGGCAGGGCCCTGCCGACGGGTGCCCGTGCCGGGCGGGCAACGAGTCCCTGGCGTTCGAGGGCCTGCAGGAGCACGTTCATCGACTGCCGGGTGACGAAGGCGCCGCGGGCAAGCTCGGAGTTGGACAGACCCGGTCGCTGGGCAAGCAGCTCCAGGCAGGAGTAGTGGGTGATCGTCA
>DATMKQ010000175.1:0-2815 GCA_035571275.1 Trebonia sp. | reverse complement strand
TGAGGCGATGGACATCATCCTGATTCCCGGTCTCTGGCTCGACGGCTCGTCGTGGGACGAGGTCGTGCCCGTCCTCGAGAAGGCGGGCCACCGCGCGCACCCGCTCACGCTGCCCGGCATGCAGTCCAAGGATGCCGACCGGTCCGAGATTACTCTGCGTGACCACGTGGACGCGGTCGTCGCAGTCGTCGACTCCCTCGACCCGGCGGGCGGCAAGGTCGTGCTCGCCGGGCACTCCGGCGGCGGCCTGATCGCCCATGCAGTGGCCGACGCGCGCCCCGACCGCGTCGCGCGGGTGGTCTACGTGGACAGCGTCCCGGTCGGCGAGGGCGGTTGCATCAACGACGAGCTGCCCGCCGAGAACGGTGAGGTGCCGCTGCCGGACTGGGAGTTCTTCGACGACGAGGATCTGTTCGATCTTGACGATGGGCTGCGCGGGGCGTTCCGCGAGCGGGCGATCCCGTCGCCGGTGCACGTCACCCAGGACCGGCAGCGGCTGTCCGACGACCGGCGCTACGACGTGCCCATCACCGTGATCGCGTGTGAGTTTCCCAGCGCGATGATCCGGGAGTGGATCGAGGGCGGGCATCCGTACGTGCAGGAACTCGCGAAGATCCGCGACGTCGCCTACGTCGACCTGCCCACCGGCCACTGGCCGCAGTTCACCAAGCCGCAGGAGCTCGGCCGGGCGATCCTCGCGAGCGCCGGGCCCGCGTGATCGCCTGGTCCGTTACTGATATCCGGGGCCCTGCTCGCCCGGTCCGCTACTGGTACGCGTACCCGGGGTCCTGCTCGCCCTTGCGCGCGCAGCGCAGGCTGCGGCCAGCCGGCTCACACCACTGCTCGTAGCCGCTGCGGAACGGGTAGCCGGCCCACTGGATGTCGTCGTCGAACAGGTGGCTCGGCGTGAAGCCGACGTAGCTCGACGCGTCGTCTGGGTTGCCCGATCCCGAGTACTTCACTTCCTCGGGATACGGGTACACCGGGCGGGTGTACTCCACCGTGCCGGCGGCAGCGCCGGTGCCGGCCGCCCCGGTTCCGCCGGTCACCGCGGCGGCAACGACGCTGCCCGGTGCCTGAGCCTGCTCAACCCAGTTGATCAGCGGGGTCAGCAGGTCGAAGACGTTCGGCCCGTAGCCGCCGCCGCAGTGGTAGACGCCGGGGAACATGTACAGCCGGTAGAACTTCGCCGCGGTCTGGGCGCCCATCATGTTGATCACTGCCTGGCGGTAGGCCACCGATCCGTACGGCGGGATGAACTGGTCGGCCCAGCCCTGCCACTGGATCAGCTTGCCGCCCGCCTTGTAGAACGCGGTCAGGTTGGGGTCGGTGGCGTCGACGACGCTGGACAGGTTCTGCGGGTTGTCGTGGCTGGCGTACTCCGCGAACGTCTGCTGGTCGAACGGGAAACTCGTGTTGAGGCTGAGGCTGAGATTGTCGTGCCACAGCCCGACCCAGCGCAGGTAGCCGATGCCGATGCTGTGGAAGAACATAGTGTCCTCCGGGGACTCTCCGGTGCTTGTCGGGGAGGAGGTGGCGGGGATGACGATCCCGGGCCAGGCGCCCTCGGCGCCGTAGGGCTCGCCGTCGGTGTACAGATGCTCGCCGTCCGGCGCGACCGCACCCGCGTACAGCCGCTTGGCGGCCGCGACCTGCGCCGGGGTCAGGCAGTCCGACGTGCTCGTCGCGCCCGTGGCGCAGGTAATCGCGGCGTAGTTGAAGTCGCAGTCACGCGGATCCTGGATCGTGCCGTCCCGCAGGCCCGGGTCGGCGCCCTGCGAGATCACGGCGTTGTGCAGGACCTGGTCGGCCGCCGCGGTGAGGATCGGCTGGCCGTCGGCGGTCTCGTCCGCCGTTGACTCGTACGGCTCTTCCATCGCGTTGAGCGCGGCCTGGTTGAACGCGGGCGCCCCGGCGATGATGCCCTGGAAGTCGTCGGGGAACCGCTGGGCCTCCATCAGCGCCTCGCGGCCGCCGTCCGAGCAGCCGTCGTAATACGAATAGGCGGGCGCGTGGCCGTAGAACGAGGCGATAATCGCCTTCGCGGCCACGGCAAACACGTGCTCGGACAGATAGCCGAAGTCGACCTTGAGCATCGGGTCGTCAATGGCCCACGCCTCGACATTGCCGCCGCCTATATGGCCCTCATCGTCCTGGCCGAGCACGAACTGCCCGTTGCTGAGCGGCACGCACTCGTCGACCCCCGCCTGCCCGCTGGCGGCGGGCTGGCTGACCCCCACCGATCCGCAATAACCACCGCAGCCCTCCTGCAGGTACCGGCCGGTGTAGGTCTGGGTGGGGAGCTGCAGCTCGAACTGGACCTGCGGGGCGACGATGCCAGACACGTCGCAGTACGGGAACGTCGCGCCGTTCGTCGATGACGGGGTTACCAGCGTCGCCGACAGGATCGTGGTCTGCGCCCCGCCTAGTTGGCTGAAGTCCTCGCTGGCCAGCTGGCTGCAGGGGTACTGAGGCGTCTCGACGGCGCGGCTGGGGACGTTGGCCGGATTGACCGCGAGCGCCGTGCGCCTCGATACGGTGTTGCCGACCTTGAGAACGTCGGAGACGGTGGTGGCCCCGCCGTGCGCCGGTCGCTGGCCGAGCGCCAGCAAGCCCAGTACAAGAGCTAACGCCGTGGCGGCTGCGGCAATGGTGGCCGATCGTGCGCTAGGGCGTGCGTTCCTCCGGGCGCAGGCCAGCGGCCGCAGAGCGCGCATGGAACCTCCCGTTATTGGCCTTAAAGATGGGTCTGCGGTAAATGAGACGGCATGCGGCACGCCAATTTCAATAGCGAAAACTAAGCGTTCGCGATACG
>DATMKQ010000174.1:0-7021 GCA_035571275.1 Trebonia sp. | reverse complement strand
CCCGGTGCGGCAGGTGCCGAATACCTGGTCTCCAGGCTGGAACCGGGCAGCTCCCGGCCCCACAGCCACTACCACGCCTGCCAGGGCGAGCCCGCGCACTGGCACCTTCGGCCGGCGGAACCCGAATCCGATCACGCGCATGAGATAGGGCACGCCGCTCATCAGGTGCCACACGCCGGGATCGGCGCCGGCCGCGCGGACCTGGACCAGGGCCTCGCCGCCGCCGGGCGAGGGCTGGCCGACGTCACGGAGCTGGAGCACGTCGGCAGAGCCGTACGCGTCCTGGACGATGGCTTTCATGTCTTCTCCTCATAAGTGTCGCGATAGTGAAAAACGCCATCGAGCGTTACCTTGAACACGCCGGCGATCCGGAACGCCATCTCCAGTAACGGCGAGTGCCGGCCCCTGCTAGATCTCGATCTCGCCGTGCAGATAGAAGGCGCACGAGCTAGCCAGCATCACCCGATTGCCGACTACGGCGCAGCGCACTTCGCCGCCGCGCCGGGAGGCCTGCCGGGCACGGAAGGCCGTCTTGCCGAGCCGAGCTGCCCAGAAGGGGGCGAGCAGGCAGTGGGCGCCGCCCGTGACGGGGTCTTCGGGCATGCCCTTGGCGGGGGCGAAGTAGCGGCTGGTGAAGTCATAAGCAGCGTCTCCCTGCGCGGTGACGATGACGCCATCGCGCCCCAGCCGGGCGATCGACGCGATGTCAGGCCTGAGCTCGCGAACTTCCGCTGCAGAGCCCAGAACCGCGAGATAGTTCGTATTGCTGGCGTACACCTCTTTCGGCCGGGCGCCCAGCGCCGCGGCGAGCCCGCCGGGGGGATCAACGAGGTCGCAGGGCTGGGCGGGGAAGTCCATGACGTAGCCGTCACCGGCCCGCTCCGCCGGGAGCGGGCCGCTCAGCGACTGGAACACAACGCTGGTGCGGCCGGGTTCCAGCCGCTCCATCACCACCGCGGAGCTCGCAAGGGTTGCATGACCACACAGCGGGACCTCAACGATGGGCGTGAACCAGCGAAGCCGTCCCCGTCCCGCACTAGGAAGGCGGTCTCGGCGAGGTTGTTCTGGGCGGCGACCGCCTGGAGCACTGCGTCTGCCGGAAAGCTTCCAAGGACCACGACGGCAGCGGGGTTGCCGGTAAACCGGCCGTCAGTGAACGCATCGACCTGGAAGATAGGCACATGCATTGATCCAGCCGCATGAACGGACGTGATGTCGGCACTCATGTGAGATTCCCTTTCTTCATGTCCCGCGACAGCCTCCGCGAGGTCGCAGCGCTCAACGCTGCGGAATTGGCGGCCCAGGAACGCGCTCAGCGTGGCCTGGTGTTACTCCTCGGGTGCCCAGTCGAACAGCCCGGTCTGATAGGCAAGGACGACCGCCTGGACCCGGTCGCGCAGGCCAAGTTTCTGGAGGATGTGCGTGACGTGCGTCTTGACCGTCGTTTCGCTGATGAGCAGCTTGTGGCCAATTTCTGCGTTGGACAGGCCGGTTGCGATCAGCCGCAGGATTTCGCGTTCACGTTCGGTGAGATCGCCGGCTGCTTTGGGCGGGGCGGGGCGCGGGATGCGGGTAAATTTCCTGATCACCTGTTTAGTGATGGCGGGTGAGAGGAGGGCGTTGCCCGCGGCGACGGTTCGGACGGCGGCGATGAGCTGCTCGGCAGGGTCGTCCTTGAGCACGAACCCGCTGGTGCCGGCGCACAGCGCTGCATAGACGTAATCGTCCAGGCCGAAGGTCGTGAGGATCAGGATGCGCGTGGCGCGGTTGGCGGCGAGGATGCGGCGGGTCGCCTCGAGTCCGTCGAGTTCGGGCATCTGGATGTCCATCAAGACGACCGCCGGGTCAAATCGCTTTGTCAAGCTGACGGCCTCGAGTCCGTTGCTCGCCTCCGCGACGACCTCGATGTCCGGCTCGCCAGCGAGCAGCATCCGGAAGCCGGCGCGGACCATCGCCTGGTCGTCTGCGATGAGGACGCGAATGGTCACGGCGGACGCCGGGTGAGGGCTAGACGTGTCCGCAGCAGGAAGCCGCCGCCTTCGGGCGTGCTTATTGTCATCTCGCCGTCGTAGAGCCTGACGCGCTCGCGGATCCCGATGAGCCCGTGGCCGCTGCCGTTGCCGTGCGCTGCGCCCTGGCCGTTGTCGCGTATCTCGATGCTCAGCTGATCGGGGGCGTAGTACAGCAATACCTCGGCCTGGGTGGCGCTGGCGTGCTTGAGCGCGTTGGTGAGGCCCTCCTGGATTATCCGGTACGCGGATATGTCGACACCGCCGGGGAGAGGGAAGCGATCACCGGCAATGCGCAGCTTCACCGGCAGTCCGGCGCGTACGAGATCCTGGAGGAGCCCGTCGAGGCGGTCCAGGCCCGGCTGCGGCACTAGTTCGGTGCCTCCGCCGACTTCGCGGATGGCGTCGAGCAGGTGACGCATGTCCGTCAGGGCGACGCGCCCGGTCTGTTCGACGTCCCGCAGGGCGTTCTTGTGCTCGCAGTGTGTCTCGGGAAGCTGGTGCCGCACGGCGCCGACCTGCAGGACCATGACGCTGACCGCGTGGGCGATGGTGTCGTGCAGCTCGCGCGCGATCCGGGCACGCTCCTGCGCTGTTGCGCGGTGCGCGGCGCCTTCGCGCTCTTCCTCGGCGCGGACGGCGCGTCGCTCGGCCGCCTCGGCATGCCGGGCACGTTGTTGCAGGGCGAAGCCCGCGCCCCAGACGATCGCGAACAGCAGCGGAGTGAAGATGAGATCGCTGCGGACGTGACCGGGGTTGTTGTCAGTCACGACCACCGCCCCGCAGGTCACGATGACTAGGCCAAGCCGCGCCTGAAGGCCGTCGCCAAGGTTCCCGAGCAGGAACGCGGCGATCATCCCAGAGATGTCCACGCTCGCCGGCATCACGACGAGCTGCCCGTCGACGAAGGAACACGCGGCGGCCGCTATCCAGATTATCGCGGGCGCGTAGAACGGGAAGCGACGCCGGGCGAGCAGCGGCAGGATCACCAGCAAGATCGCCGGTACAGCGAACCACGGGCTGGTGCGCGGCTGGTGCTGCGCGTAGTGCCTGAACGCGACCTCGGCCGCGCTCTCGGCCGCCACGACCACGGTGAGGATGTCGAGCGCGTGCCGGCGCGCCAGCGCCAGCATTCGTTCCATGGGATGAACGTAAACCGCCTCGCCGCGGACCGCCTCCTCCCTGAGGAGGAGGCCCAGTCGTCGGCGGGCAGGATCGCGAGCACGGCGTTCCGACGATGCCCGGGAAGGGGCACGAGCCCTACGTTATGCCCATGAAGCAGACCAGGAACGAACCGGCAGCGGAAGACCCTGCGGCCAGAAGGCCGGCGGCGGTCGCCCTGCAGGATGTCTCCAAGGTCTACGGCCGGGGCGAAGGATCGGTCGTCGCCCTTGACGGCGTCAGCGCCGCGCTCTTCCCGGGGTCGTTCACCGCGATCATGGGGCCATCGGGCTCGGGCAAGAGCACGTTTCTGAATGTGGCGGCGGGCCTTGACCGGCCCACCTCCGGAAGCGTCGCGCTGGGCGGCACCCGTCTGGAGAAGCTCAGCGAGCAGCGCCTGACGATCCTCCGGCGTGATCGGGTCGGGTTCGTATTCCAGGCATTCAACCTGCTGCCATCGCTCACTGTCGCCCAGAACATCGGCCTGCCGCTGCGCCTGGGCGGTCACCGGCCGGGACGGTCGGCGGTTCGCGAGATCGCCGCGCGGGTCGGGCTCGATAAGCGCCTTCGCGATCGCCCATCGCAACTGTCCGGCGGCCAGCAGCAGCGGGTCGCTATCGCGCGGGCCCTTATCACCCGGCCAGAGGTGGTATTCGCCGATGAGCCAACCGGGGCGCTGGACACCCGTACCGGGCACGCGGTGCTCTCCTTGCTCCGCGAGGTCGTTGACCAGGACAGGCACACGGTGGTGATGGTGACTCACGACCCCGTGGCGGCGGCGTACGCCCATCAGGTCATGCTGCTCGCCGACGGCCGGGTGGCCGGGACGCTCGACGCCCCCAGCGCCGACCAAGTCGCCGAACGCCTCGCTTACCTGGGGACCTGAGGGATGCTGCTTCTCGCCGTTCTCAGCGCTCGCGGCCGCCCCGGCGCGTTCGTCGGCGCGCTGGTCGCGCTCTTCGCGGCTGCCGTGCTCTCGATGGCCTGGGGCATGCAGCTTGAGTCAGTTCTGCGCGTCCATTCGCCTGTCGGGCGCTACGCCGCCGCCGCAGCGGTCGTGACCGGGCAGCAGGAGGTCGGCAACGGTGTCCTGCTCGGCGAGCGCGCGCGGGTGAGCTCCGCGCTCGCCGTGCGGCTGGCTGCTGTGCCCGGGGTCCGGGCGGCGATCGGCGACGTGTCCGTGCCCGCCCTGCTCGGCAGCAGGACGGTTGTCGCCCACGGCTGGAGCAGCGCCGCGCTGACGCCGTATGTCCTGACCGCCGGACGGCCGCCCGTCCGGCCCGGCGAGGTCGTCACCGGCTACCCGGCTGCGCTCGGCGCGCGACTGGTCCTCGCCGCCACCGCGCCCGCGTACACGGTCACGGTGGTCGGCGTTGCCAGGCCCAGCCTCCCCATCACCCAGCAGACGGCGATCTTCCTGACCGACGCCGAAGCGACGCGGCTGGCCGGTCATCCCGGCTCTGTCGACGCGATCGGCGTGATTGCCGCGCCCGGCTTCGACCTCTCGCGCCTGAGCGCGGTCGCCGGCGGCGCGCAGGTGCTGACGGGCAGCGCACGCGGTGCGGCCGAGTATCCGGAGTTCGAGCGGGACCGGCAGGCTCTGATCCCGGTCACGGCGGCGTTCGGCGGGCTGTCGATGTTCATCGCCGTGTTCGTCGTGGCCAACACGCTGGGCCTGTCGATACAGCAACGTGAGCGCGAGATCGCGCTGCTGCGGGCGGTCGCCGCGACCCCCGGTCAGATCCGGCGCATGATCGCCTGGGAGGCGGTGATCGTCGCGCTGGTCGGCTCGGCGGCCGGGATCTGGCCGGGGATCGTGATGGGCCGCGAGCTCGCGCAAGGGCTCGTGGAGCACGGGATAACGCCGCCGGACTACGCCCTCAATTACGACTGGCTGTCCGCCGCCGCGGCCATCGGCGGGGGAGTCGTCACCGCGCTGCTCGCCGTACTGGCCGCCGGCCGCCGTGCCTCACGCGTGCCGCCGACGCTCGCGCTCGCCGACGCCGCAGCCGAGCCACGGCCGCTGGGCCCAGGGCGGGTCATCGGCGGGCTGATCGCGCTCGCCGGCGCGGTCCCGTTGTTCGCGGTCTCGGTCACCAGCACCAACCCGCAGACAGTCCAGGCAACGGCACAGATCGGCGCGATCTTCCTCGTGTTGGTGGTCGCCTTCTTCGGCCCGGTCGTGGTGTACGCGGTCGCCCGGCTACTGGCGCCGGCGCTCACGGCGCTCTCACCGGTCGCGGGATTCCTCGCCTCCGCCAACCTCAGCGCCGCCACCCGGCGCTTCTCCTCAGCCAGCACCCCGCTGGTGCTCACCGTCGCCCTGAGTTCCACCTTTCTCTTCGGCTTCACCACCGTTGCCCACGCGACCAGCCAGCAGCAGCGGGCCGCGCTGACCGGCCAGCTCGCCATTACCAGCGCCGGGCCGGGACTCCCGGTCACCGCGCTGGCAGACGCGCGCGCCACGCCTGGGGTGCGCTCGGCGGTCGCGCTTACCTCCACGACGCTCGGCCCGAGCCTGGGCGTCGCTGACGACGTTCTCCCCGCCCAGATCCTGACGGGAGGGCAGGGCGGCGGCCTCGACGTAGGCGTGATCGCGGGGTCCCTCAGCGCCCTGCGCGGCGACGCGATCGCCCTCGGGCAGCACCGCGCCGACGCCATACACACCCGCGTTGGCGACCGCGTGGCGATCATGCTGGGTGACGGCACTCAAACCCAGGCCACCGTCGTGGCGATCTACACTCGCGACCTGGCGTTCGGGGACGTCCTGCTCGCCCCCGAGCTGGCCGCGGGTCACCAGACCACCTCGCTGCTCAACGAGATACTCGTCCAGACCGACCAGCCAGCGGTTGTGGTGGCCGGGCGCCTGCGTGCGCTGGCTCAGCGATACCCCGGACTCCAGGTGAGCGACAGCGCCTCGCTCGTCACCGCGAATGCCGCCAGCGACGAGCTGAACAGCTGGCTCGGACCGATCTTCGTCGCGATGATCTTCGTCTTCACATCGATCGCCGTCCTCAACACACTGACCATGATCGCGCTGCGGCGTCGCCGCGAGCTAGCGCTTCTGCGGCTCACCGGTGCCACCATGCGGCAGGCCCTGGCGATGGCGCGCTGGGAGGCCACCTTGGTCATCGTCATCGGCCTCGGCGTCGGGCTGGCGATCACCGCCACCGCGCTGCTGCCGCTCAGCCATGCGCTCACCGGGAGCCTCCGTCCCTATGCACCCGTCGGCTGGCTCACCGCGATCCTCGGCGTTTCGGCACTAATGGCCGTGGGGGGCCTAACAGCACCTACCCGGCAGGCGCTACGCACGCGACCAGTCGAGGCGATCGGAACCCGAGAGTAGGTGCCTGTGCGGTTTCAGAACTCGGCCATTCGTCCTGATCTGGCGACCATTCCTCATCTTCTGCCTCGCGGACAACACCGCAGGGTCACCCGGCGCGGGAGCACCTGCGTGACGCTGGCTACCAGCGGGAGTGCCGAGGCTGAGGATCGGCACCCATGGCGGCGTCCCGCACTGGTGTGCGCTGGCCTCGATGCTCGCTCGCCGCGCGAAGATCAGCGGGTACTACGCACGGCACGCCACGCGGGTGACACAGCGCGCCAACGTGGCAATGCAGCCCGAGGTTCAGGGTGCACTGGAAGTCGGGACGAGGCGGTGCTTCACCTGTGGGGCGCCGCCGACGAGCAGTGGCGCTCGCGAGGAGACCTGAGCGCAGGGCCGCCGGGTTCGAGCTGGAAGCCAGGCCACGGGGAACCTACCGGAACGCTCGGAAATGATCAGCAGATGACCGGCTAATTGCGGGGGGCAACCGTTGGACGCAAGGCAGCCGGAGCGGTTCCGAAGCCTC
>DATMKQ010000173.1:0-14511 GCA_035571275.1 Trebonia sp. | reverse complement strand
CCTCCACCGCGTGAGAACCCGCTGCCGGTGCGGGTCCGGCGAGGCAACCGTAAGCGAACAGAGCCGGACTCAGGAGGATTCAACTCGAATATCACCTGAAAACAGCATGAACGCCACCCGCAGGAAAGCCGAACGCTGGCTCGCCGTGCCGTGCCGCCCTCCGCGACAGGACATGGCTGCGTGACCCTTCTCACCCAGCCGGGGTGGTGACAACGCCCAAACGCGATGCACACCGTGCGCCCGGCGCGGCACACCGAGTCAGAATGTTTCCTGCATGTGTCCGGTCAGCAATTTTCCGTGGTCTGCCTGAACGTCGTGAAATCGGCTCTCGAGATGTAGGCTAGCGCCTTTGCCGACTTAACCCAACCGCTTCAAGGCGCTCAGGGCCGCACCGGTCCATGTTTCATTTCCGCAGGTCAGAAGGGTCCTAACCAGAGTTTTATCCATTCCCTAGCATATCAGCATTGACCGATGCAAACTAAATAAGTACCTAATGCGCGGCGCCCGCGTGAGCCATGCCCGTGCCATCGACATACCCGCCCGCGTTCTCCGACAGTGGCGTCAGGTGACGCGAACGTCATTGTTTGCATTTGTTTCTGACCTGTGCGCAAATAGACAGGTGACAGGCGGAGGTACAGGAGGCCTGGCCGGGAAGAGCGACCTAGACGGGGAGGCGCCCGCGCCGGACATGACGGTCGCGGCGGAGGTCTCGCTGGCGGTAGCGGCGAAGGCGTCGGGGGAGAACTTCCCTGTGGCCCTTCGGGTGCTGCCGCGCGCCTGGCGCGCTCATCTCACCGCGCTGTACGGTTTCGCGCGGCTGGTCGACGACATCGGCGACGAGCCGCTGCCCGGGTTGCCCGCGGACGCGAGCCCCGATACGGTCCGCGCCACCCGGCTGCGACTCCTTGACGACCTGAACGCCGACGTCGCCCGGATCTACGAGGGCGGGCAGCCCGGACTGGAAGCCATCCGGGCGCTGGGGAAGACCGTCGGCGAGTGCGGCATCCCGCGCCAGCCCCTGGACGACCTGATCCAGGCCAACCGCCAGGACCAGCTGGTCACGCGCTACCAGACGTACGACGACCTGGAGAAATACTGCGAGCTGTCGGCGAACCCTGTGGGCCAGGTCGTGCTGTACATCATGGGTGCCGCCACGCCGGAGCGGTTGCGGCTCTCAGATAACATCTGCACGGCCCTGCAGCTTGTCGAGCACTGGCAGGACGTTGCCGAGGATCTCCGCAACGACCGGGTCTACCTTCCGCAGGAGGACCTGAAAAGGTTCGAGGTCACCGAGGCCAGCCTCGCCGAGCCGACCGCGGGCCCGAACGTCAGGAAGCTGATGTCGTTCGAGTCGCACCGTGCGAGCGCCCTGCTCGCGGAGGGCGCGCCCCTGGTCGGCACGCTCAAGGGGGCAGCTAGGCTCGCGATCTCGGGCTACGTGGCCGGGGGTCGTGCCGCGCTGACCGCGATAACCGCGGCGGGCTACGACGTGCTGCGCCAGACGCCGAAGCCGGGTAAGGCAACCACGCTGATCAACATGGTCAGCTGCTATGTCAGGGGGAGGTGACGGTGGACGCGACGCAGGCGTACCTCGAGTGCGAGCGGATCACCTGGTCCCAGGCCCGCAACTTCGCCTACGGTATCCGTCTGCTGCAGCCGCCCAAGCGGCGCGCGCTCGCCGCGGTCTACGCGTTCGCCCGGCGGATCGACGACATCGGCGACGGCGACCTCCCCAGGGAAGACAAGGCGACCGCCCTCGAGGCGGCCCGCGAGCAGACGCACGCTCTCGTTAATGCCGTTGATAACAGCAAGAGAGCCGGGGACGTGGGCCTGGACCCTGAAGACCCGGTGCTCGTCGCGCTGGTCGACGCGGGCACGAGGTTCCCCATCCCGCTCGCCGCGTTCGGCGAGCTGATCGACGGCTGCCTGGCCGACGTGCACCAGGCGACCTACGAGACCTTCGACGACCTGCTCTGGTACTGCCGCTGCGTGGCGGGCTCGATCGGCAGGCTCTCACTGGGTATTTATCGGGGGGAGCGGGGGGTCGTCCCCCGGGAGGGGCAGAGCCGGATGGCCGACGACCTCGGCGTCGCGCTGCAGCTCACGAACATCCTGCGGGACGTGCGCGAGGACTACCTGAACGGGCGGGTGTACCTGCCAGCCGAGGATCTGGTCAAGTTCGGCTGCGAGCTGCCGCTCGGCCGGCCGGAGCCGTACGAGACCGACGCGCAGCGCGCGCGCTTCGCCGGACTGGTCGAGTTCGAGGCGGCCCGCGCCCGCGAGTGGTACGCGTCGGGGATGCGGCTGCTCGCCACGATCGACCGCCGCAGCGCGGCGTGCACCGGCGCGATGGCGGGCATTTACCGCCGCCTGCTCGAGCGGATCGCCCGTCAGCCGTCCGCCGTGCTGCAGGGCCGGATGTCGCTGCCCGCCGGGGAGAAGGCGCTGGTGGCCGCGCAGGCCCTCACCGGCCTCGACCGTTGGAGAAGTAAGGGAGCCGACGAGTGAAGGCAGTGGTTGTCGGTGGCGGGCTGGCCGGCGTCACCGCCGCGATCGCGCTCGGCCAGGCCGGGGCGGACGTCACGCTGCTCGAGGCCAAGCCGCGGCTAGGCGGCGCCACGATGTCGTTCGCGCGGGACGGTCTGGTGGTGGACACCGGACAGCACGTGTTCCTGCGCTGTTGCACGGCCTACCGCGGACTGCTCGACCGGCTCGGCATGTCCGCGCACGCCCCGCTGCAGCCCCGCTTCGACGTGACCGTCCTCACCCCGTCCCGCCGCACCAGGCTCCGCAGGTCCCGGCTTCCCGCCCCCTTGCATCTGCTCGCGGCGATCGCCAGGTATCCCCTTCTTTCTTATTCCGAACGGTCCCGGGTTTCCCTGGCCGCGCTAGCCATGCGCCGGGTCGATCCGGCGGACCCAGCGACGGACGATCTGCGGTTCGGTGACTGGCTGGCCGGGCACGGGCAGGACGAGCGGGCGCGCCGGGCGCTGTGGGACCTGTTCTCCGTCGCTTCGCTGAACGTTCCGGGCGACGACGCCTCGCTGGCCCTTGCCGCCACCGTGGTGCGGACGGGCCTGCTCGGTGACTCTGGCGCCGCCGACATCGGGGTGCCCGCGCTGTCGCTGGGCGAGCTGCACGGCACCGCGGCGGCGCGGCTGCTCGCCAAGCTGGGCGCTACGGTCCAGCTGAACACGAAGGTCGCGGCGATCGAAGTGGCTGGGTCGCCGGGCACCGAGTCGGGCTACCGCGTGACGCTGGCGCGGACGCAGGACGCCGCGATCGAGGCGGACGCGGTGGTGATCGCGGTGCCGCACGAGGCGGCGGCCAGGCTGGTCCCGGCGGGCGCGCTGCCCGCCGAGACGGTCGCCGGCTGGGCCGGGCTGGGCGCGGCGCCGATCGTGAACGTGCACGTGATCTACGACAGGAAGGTCATGGACGTGCCGTTCGCCGCGGCGGTGGACTCCCCGGTGCAGTGGGTGTTCGACCGCACCAGGATTTCCGGGATGCATGCGCGCGGCGACGATGGCCAGTACCTGGCGATCTCCCTGTCGGCGGCGGACGAGTACGTCGACGTGTCCGCGGCGGACCTGCGCGAGAAGTTCGTCCCGGCCCTCGCCGAACTGTTCCCCGCGGCGGCGGACGCGACCGTGACGGAGTTCTTCGTCACCAGGGAGCGACGGGCCACGTTCCGCGGCCTGCCGGGGACCGCACGGCTGCGACCGAGGGCCGCCACCGCCCTGCCCGGCCTGGTGCTCGCGGGATCGTGGACGGACACCGGCTGGCCGGACACGATGGAGGGCGCCGTCCGCAGCGGCCTCAACGCCGTCGTGGCCCTCCGCGAGAGCTTGGAACGCCGCCCTGTGGATAGGACAGCGGATAAAACAATTGCTGAGGATGTTGTGACCCAAGCGACTGGTTTGGAAAGAGAGGTGCGCTCATGACGGTGGTGATGCCGGCAGGCGTTGCCGTGGCGCGTGACCTGGTTGGACCGGCGACGGAAGCAGCGCTGGACCGGCTGAGTCCCGGCGTCCGCCGAGTGGCCGCGTACCACTACGGCCTCGCCGACGCGGACGGCAACCCGGTCCGCGAGGGCAGCGGCAAGGCGCTGCGTCCCGCGCTCGCGCTGCTGTCGGCCCGCGCCGCCGGGGCGGCGCCCGAGCGTGGCGTGACCCCCGCCGTGGCCGTCGAGCTTGTGCACAACTTCTCGCTGCTGCACGACGACATCATGGACGGGGACACCGAGCGGCGGCACCGGCCGACCGCGTGGACGGTGTTCGGCGTGGGCGCGGCGATCCTCGCGGGAGACGCGCTGCTGGCGCTCGCCAACGACCTGCTGCTCGAGGACATGGCCCCGGGCGGCCCCTGGGCGGCACGCTGCTTGTCCACCGCTGTGCAGCGGCTTATCGCCGGGCAGGGGGAGGACCTGGCGTTCGAGAAGCGCGGCGACGTGACGCTGGCCGAGTGCCTCCAGATGGCCGGGGACAAGACGGCCGCGCTGATGGCCTGCGCCTGCACGATTGGCGCGGTGCACGTGGGCGCGTCGCCCGAGATGGCGATGGGGCTGGCCGAGTTCGGCGGGCACGTCGGGCTGGCGTTCCAGCTCACCGACGACCTGCTGGGCATCTGGGGCGCGACCGAGGTGACCGGCAAGCCGGTCCGGGCCGACCTGCGCGCCCGCAAGAAGTCGCTGCCCGTGGTGGCCGCGCTGTCCAGCGGCACCACGGAGGCGTCGGAGCTCGCGCGGATCCTGTCCAGCGACGGCGACCTCACCGAGGACGACCTCATCCACGCCGCTGACCTTGTGAGCGCAGCGGGCGGCAAGCAGTGGGCCGAACGGGAGGCCGACAGCCGGCTCGCCGCCGCCGCCGACAGCCTGGACGGCGTGGGCATCCCCGCCGACGTCCGCGCCGAGTTCATCGCGATCGCCGAGTTCATCACCGCGAGGCAGTGGTAAACCCGATGACGGTCACGAACAACGCCACTGCCCAGGAGATCGCGGAGGCCACGCTCGCGCGCGCTCGCGATCACCTCCTGGGCCTGCAGAACCCCGCGGGGTGGTGGCAGGGCGAGCTCGAGACCAACGTCACCATGGACGCAGAAGACCTGCTCTTGCGGCATTTCCTCGGCATTCTTACGCCTGAGGAAACGGCCGAGTCGGCGGGCTGGATCCGCAAGCAGCAGCGCGACGACGGCACGTGGGCCAACTTCTACGGCGGCCCAGCCGACCTGTCGACCACCGTGGAGGCCTACGTGGCGCTGCGGCTGGCCGGCGACGAGCCGGACGAACCGCACATGAAGCTGACCACGGACTGGATCACCGATCACGGCGGCGTGACCGCGACCCGGGTGTTCACCAGGATCTGGCTGGCGCTGTCGGGCTTGTGGTCCTGGGACGAGCTCCCGGTGATCCCGCCGGAGATCATCTACCTGCCGTCCTGGTTCCCGCTGAACATCTACGACTGGGGCTGCTGGGCGCGGCAGACGATCGTCGCGCTTGCCGTCGTCTCGTCGTTCAAGCCGTCGCGGCCGCTGCCGTTCCTGATCGACGAACTGTACGCCCAGGTCCCTGACCTGCCGCCGAAGGCGGGTCGCGGCGACCCATGGTCGCTGTTCTTCGGCGCGCTTGACAAGGTGCTGCACAAGGCCGAGCGCCGGCTTCCTGGACGGGCCCGGCGGGCCGCGCTGCGCCGCTGCGCGGACTGGATCATCGCCCGCCAGGAGGCCGACGGCTGCTGGGGCGGCATCCAGCCGCCGTGGGTGTACTCGCTGATGGCGCTCACCCTCCTGGACTACGGGCTCGAGCATCCACTCGTAACAAAAGGCATCGCCGGGCTCGAGCGGTTCACGATCAGGGAGGATGGCACCCGCCGCCTTGAGGCGTGCCAGTCCCCGGTCTGGGACACCGTGCTGACGATGACCGCGCTTGCCGACGCGGGGCTGCCGCCGGACCACCCGGCGCTGACCAGCGCGGCCGAGTGGGTCCTCGCCGAGGAGATCCGCGGCCCCGGCGACTGGCAGGTCCGCCGCCCGCACACGCCGCCAGGCGGCTGGGCGTTCGAGTTCGACAACGACAACTACGCCGACACCGACGACACCGCCGAGGTGATCATCGCCTTGCGGCACACCGCCTCCGATAACCGCGCGGCGATCGAGCGGGGCCTGCGCTGGCTCGAAGGAATGCAGTGCAAGGACGGCGGCTGGGGCGCGTTCGATGCCGACAACACGCGCGCGCTCGTGAACAAGCTGCCGTTCTGCGACTTCGGCGCGGTCATCGACCCGCCGAGCGCCGACGTCACCGCGCACATCGTTGAAGCGTTCGCCGCCGAGGGGCTGGCCAACGAGAGCGCCTGCCGTCGTGGCGTGATCTGGCTGCTGAAGAACCAGGAGCCGGACGGGTCGTGGTTCGGCCGCTGGGGCGCCAACTACGTCTACGGCACGGGCGCGGTGGTGCCCGCGCTGATCGCGGCCGGTGTGCGGCCGGGCAAGCCGCAGATCCGCCGCGCGGTCGCCTGGCTGGAGGCGCACCAGAACGCCGACGGCGGCTGGGGCGAGGACCTGCGCTCCTACGACGACCCCGCGAGATGGTCGGGCCGGGGCGCCTCCACCGCCTCGCAGACGGCCTGGGCGCTGCTCGCGCTGCTGGCCGCCGGCGAGCGCGACGCCGCGGCCGTCGAGCGCGCCATCCACTGGCTCGCCCAGACCCAGCGTGCGGACGGCACCTGGGACGAGCCGCAGTTCACCGGCACCGGCTTCCCCGGCGACTTCTACCTGAACTACCACCTGTACCGGCTGGCTTTCCCAGTGAGTGCCCTCGGCCGCTTTGTCGGGGGGTTCGGGGGGTCGTCCCCCCGGGAGCCAACAGACTCGCTTTGTCGGGGGGTTCGGGGGGTCGTCCCCCGGAGCCAACAGACTCGATATGTCAGGGGTTCTAGGCATGACTGACACAATCCCGCAACCCTCCGAAGTGGAGGCGACCGACGCCGCGGGCGCCGGGCTGCTGGTGCTAGCACCACTTCGCCTGGAGGCCAACGCGGTGCGGCGCGGCCTGCGCGAGCCGACCAGCCGAGTGCGGCGCACCGGCATGGGCGCCGCTAAGGCGGCGCGGATAGCCGGAGAGGGTAAGCCCCTACCGTTCGGACCAATGATTGTGATGGGTACGGCGGCCGGCGTTGACCCTGACCTCAAGCCGGGAGATCTCGTCGTGGCGAGTGAGGTCAGCGACGGCAGCACGGTCGTGTCGCTGCCCGGGGCTGACCTGCTGGCGGCGGAACTGCGCCGGGCTGGGCTGCCGGCCAGGGCGGGGAAGCTGGCCACGGTGCCTGGCCTGGTGAGGTCTTCGCAGCGCTCCAAGCTTGCCGCGAAGGGATTCCTCGCCGCCGACATGGAGACGGCGGTGCTCGTTGGTGCCGCCGAGGACACGCGGCCGCGGGCCGTCATCCGGGCGGTGTCGGACTCCGGGTTCGGGCCGGGGATGGTCTCCGGCGGGCTGGCCGCGTTGCGCTCGCTGCGGCTGGCCGCACCGGTCGCGGAGCGGTGGGCAGCCGCCTGCGCGGAGCGGACGGTGCTGCTGGCGGGGCCGCGATCGTTCTGCGCCGGGGTGGAGCGGGCTATCGAGATCGTTGAGCGCGCCCTTGAGTTGCGCGGCGCGCCTGTGTACGTGCGTAAGCAGATTGTGCATAACACCCGGGTGGTCGCCGACCTTGAAGAGCGCGGCGCGGTGTTCGTCGACGAACTCGACGAGGTGCCGGACGGTGCGACGGTGGTGTTCTCCGCGCACGGCGTGTCGCCCGCGGTGCGAGACGCGGCCGAGGACCGCGGCCTGTCGGTGATCGACGCGACCTGCCCGCTGGTGTCGAAGGTGCATGCCGAGGCGCGCCGGTTCGCCCGTGAGGGGTACACGGTCGCGCTGATCGGGCACGCCGGGCACGAGGAAGTGGAAGGCACCCTCGGCGAGGCGCCCGAGTCGACCGTGCTGGTGGAGACCGCGGCGGACGTCGCGGCGCTGCTGCCGCGGGACTCCTCGAAGGTGGCCTACCTGATGCAGACCACGCTGGCCGTCGACGAGGCGGCCGACGTCTCAGCGGCGCTGCGTGAGCGGTTCCCGCGGATGCGCGCCCCCGGCAGCGACGACATCTGCTACGCCACCACCAACCGGCAGGCGGCGGTGCGCGCCGTCGCGGAGGACGCGGACCTGGTGCTCGTCGCGGGTTCGAAGAACTCTTCCAACTCGGTGCGGCTGGTGGAGCGGTCCGAGCGGGCGGGCACGCCCGCCCACTTGATCGACGGTGCCACGGACATCGAGTTGTCCTGGCTGTCCGGTGTTTCCGTGGTCGGGCTGACGGCGGGGGCGTCCGCGCCTCCCGCGGTGGTCAGCGAGATCATCTCCGCGCTGTCCGGGCTTGGCCCGGTCACGGTGACAGAGCGGATCACCACTACCGAATCTGTACAGTTCGGCCTGCCCAGGGAGGTACGGCGTTAATGTCTATGCCCATGTCCGTCAGCCTGCGCATCGGGGCTCACCTGATGAAGCAAAAGCTGCGCGGAAACAAGAGGTTCCCGCTGATCGTTGAGCTGGAGCCGCTGTTCGCCTGCAACCTCAAGTGCGCCGGCTGCGGGAAGATCCAGCATCCTGCGAGCGTCCTGAAGCAGCGGATGCCGGTGGAGCAGGCGGTCGCGGCGGTCGAGGAGTGCGGCGCGCCGATGGTGTCCATCGCCGGCGGCGAGCCGCTGATGCACCCGCAGATCGAAGTGATCGTGCAGGAGCTGCTCAAGCGCAAGAAGTTCGTGTTCCTGTGCACGAACGCGCTGCTGCTGCCGAAGAAGCTCGACAAGTTCACCCCGTCGCCGTACTTCCGCTGGGTGGTGCACATCGACGGGCTGCGCGAGCGGCACGACGAGGCGGTGTCCAAGGAGGGCGTGTTCGACGAGGCCGTGGCGGCGATCAAGCTGGCCAAGGAGCGCGGCTTCAAGGTCAACACGAACACTACGTTCTTCAACACCGACACGCCGCAGACGGTCATCGACGTGCTGACCTACCTCAACGACGAGCTTGAGGTCGACGACATGCAGATCTCGCCGGCCTACGCCTACGAGAAGGCGCCCGACCAGGAGCACTTCCTCGGCGTGGAGGAGACCCGTGAACTGTTCCGCAAGGCGTTCGCGGACGGCCGCCGCAACAAGTGGCGGCTGATGCACTCGCCGCTTTTCCTCGACTTCCTCGAGGGCAAGCGGGACTTCGAGTGCACGCCGTGGGGCATCCCGTCGTACTCGCTGCTCGGCTGGCAGAAGCCTTGCTACCTGATGTCCGACGGGTACGTGGAGACGTACAAGGAACTCGTCGACACGACCGACTGGTCGAAGTACGGCCGGGGCAAGGACCCGCGGTGCGCGAACTGCATGGCGCACTGCGGTTACGAGCCGTCCGCCGTCATCGCGACGATGGGTTCGCTGCGCGACGGCATCAAGGCCCTGCGCGCGAGCTGAGAACTACCGTTCCGCGAATCCCGGGTCTTCATACAAGGCCCGGGATTCCGGCTTTTCGCAGGTCTCGTTCAGAGACTCCTCAGGTATGGCCAGAAAGATATGGTCTGGCGCGGAAGCCGTTGCCGGGGTGAAAGTGCCCTTCCGGCATGGCGCTCCGCGCCGCCAAACTTTGCCCTAGGGGACGACCCCCTTTCAACCCCCGCGGCAAAAGACATCTTTAGCCCGTTGAGGAGTCCGATGTTCTTCACGTACCTCTGGCGTGAGCTGCGGCGCCGCATGCGCCAGGCTATTTTCATAGCGGTGGGCCTGGCACTGGGAATCGGCCTGGTGATCACGGTGACGGCCGCATCGGATGGGGTCAAAAACGCTCAGGCCTCCGTCCTGCATTCCCTCTATGGGGTGGGCACCGACATCACCGTGACCAAGGCGCCGTCCGCCAGTTCGACCGGCAGCGGGTTCGGGTTCGGCTTCCGGCAGGCGATCGGGACCGGCACCCGGCCGAAGGCCGGCTCCAAGATCGACGACAACACGCTGACAAGCGACGTCACGCTGTCAGCCCTCGGCTCGTCCGACGTGACCAGCATAGGGAAGATGTCCGACGTGGCGGCGGCGGCCGGCGGCCTGACGCTGACCGACCGCACGGTGAGCGGCACGGTGCCGGCGCTCAACTTCAACGGCGGCGGCGGAGGGTTCGGTGGCAGCGGCGGCAGCAGCAGCGGGACCCATAATCCCAGCAGTTTCGGGGCGAACTTCAACATCAACAGCTTCGTCGTGAACGGCGTCGACATCGCCAACGGCGAACTGGGCCCGCTCAGCACCGGCAAGATCAGCTCCGGACGGACCTTCACCACCGCCGACGCCTCTTCCGACGTCGCGCTGGTCGACTCCAGTTGGGCGACGACGAACAAGCTGAAGGTCGGCGACACGATCGCCGTCGGCAACTCGAAGGCCGCCGCGACCAACTTCAAGATCGTCGGGATCGTCACCGAGCCCGCTGGCGCCACCCCCGCGGACGTGTACATACCGCTGGGCGTGGCGCAGACGCTCGCGAACTTGAAGAACGACGTCAACACGATCTACGTCGCCGCGACCAACGGCAATGAGATCAGCTCGGTCGCTAGCGCGATCTCCAAGGACGTGCCCGGGTCCACGGTCACCGACCAGAACTCGCTGGCCAGCCAGCTCACCGGCTCGATCTCCAGCGCGGCCAGCCTGGCCAACGACCTCGGCAAGTGGCTGGCGATCGCGGTGCTGGTCGCCGCGTTCTTGTTGGCCAGCCTGCTCACCATGTCGGCCGTCTCGCGCCGGATCCGCGAATTCGGCACGCTGAAGGCGCTCGGCTGGAAGAGCAGCCGGGTCGTCGGCCAGGTGATGGGCGAATCGATCGCGATCGGCATCATCGGCGGCGCGGTCGGCGTCGGCCTCGGCTTCCTGGGCGCGTCGCTCGTCGGCAAGTTCACCCAGCCGCTGTCGGCGACCGTCGGCTCGGCCACCGGGTCGGCCACGCCCGGCGGCTCGCGGTTCTTCGGCGGCGGCGCCGGCGGCTTCCCCGGTGGTGGCACCGGCGGCACCGGCGGCACCGGGGGCTTCCCCGGCGGCGGCACCGGCGGCACCAACCCGTTCCGCGGCAACTTCACGAACGCGGCGCGGACCGCCGACACGGTCGCGGTGCACCTTTCCGCGCCGGTCACGATCAGCGTGGTGATAATCGCGGTGGCCCTCGCCGTCCTCGGCGGGCTTATCGCGGGCGGGTTCGGCGGCTGGCGGGCGGCGCGGCTGCGCCCGGCGGCGGCACTGTCCAAGGTCGCCTAGTCCGGTATTCAGGGAGACAGAAACATGTACAAGCTCAGCGGCGTCACCAAGGACTACCCCAAGGGACGCCAGACGGTACACGCGCTGCGCGGTGTCGACCTCGAGATCCCGGACGGCGAGTGGCTCGCCATCCAGGGGCCGACCGGGCACGGCAAGTCCACACTGCTACAGATCATCGGTGGCCTTGACCGGCCCACCGCCGGCTCCGTCCTCTTCGAAGGTGATGACCTGGCGAAGCTGCGGGAAACCCAGGTGACCAAGGTGCGGGCGAAGTCGATTGGCTTCATCTTCCAGACCTTCAACCTCATCCCCACGCTGTCCGCGCAGGAGAACGTGGAGACGGCACTGGTGCCGCTCGGGGTCAGCGACCGTTCCCGGCGCGCCCGCGCCGTCGAGGCGCTGACCTCGGTCGGGCTTGGTGACCGGCTCAAGCACCTGCCCGGCGAGCTGTCCGGCGGTCAGCAGCAGCGGGTGGCGATAGCCCGCGCGCTGGTGAAGGAGCCCAAGGTGCTGCTGGCCGACGAGCCGACAGGCAACCTGGACGAGGACACCCGCGATGAGATCATCGGCCTGCTCGAGAAGCTGTGGCGGGAGAAGGGCCTGTCCATGATCATGGTGACGCACGACACCAGCATCGCCCGCCGGGCTCAGCGGCTCGGCACGATGCGCAACGGCAAGATCACGGTCAAGCAAAAGGTATGAGGGATCATTCCAGGCGCGCCTCCTGGTGCAGGAGGCGCGCCAGCTTGTCCGGGTCGGCGGCGCGCAGCCCGCGGGCGGCGAACCACGTCGCCGCGTTCCGCGCGTCCCTGGTCAGGAACGACTGCCCGTTGGGATGGGCGATGACGTCGACAACCTGCGGCAAGTCGATCATCACCAGCTTGCCGCGGTGCACGAGCAGGTTGTAGGCGGACAGGTCACCGTGCGCGAGCCCGTGCCGGGCGAGCGTGCACAGCGCGTCCACGAGCTGCTCCCATAGCCGGGTGAGCTCCTTCATGCCGGGACGTGTCTCGGCGAGCCTGGGCGCCGCGATGCCGCTCGGGTCACCGATGAACTCGAGCAGCACCTCAGTGCCGAGGATCTGCACCGGGTAGGGAACCGGCACGCGCGCCTGGTACAGCTGGCAAAGCGCGGAGAACTCGGCGTTCGCCCACTGGCCCGCGATCGCTTCCATGCCGAACGCGGTGCGCTTGGCGGTCGCGCGGCTGACCCGGCTGTCCCTGGTGCGCCGTCCTTCCAGGTAACCGGCGTCGCGGTGAAACAGCCGGTGCTGCGTGTCGCGGTATCGTTTGGCCGCCAGCAGGCAGGATGTTTCTGTACCAGGCAGGCCGCGGCGGATCAGGTATACGTCCGCTTCCTTGCCGGTCTTCAGGATGCCGAGCTCGGTGTCGACCGCCGCTAGCTCGGTGACTAGCCACTGGGGATGCGGTCTCGGGCCGCGCTCGGTCGGCGTGGACTGGTCCCAGGTAGACCAGCGATCGCCCGCTGGCAGGCCGTCTGTCGCGTCGTCCGCGTCTTCGGCCTCAAGCCTGGCATAACCTCGCCGCTTGGCGAAGACGGGCTCGTCGTCGTCGAACCGCTGCCGTTTGTTACCGCGGCCGCGGTCGTATGAACGGGTGTCGAATGAATCCGCGCTCTCGCGCACTGGTGGTGCTCCTCAGGTGGGTTGCGATCAGGACAGGCTGAATGAAGCCCGCAGCGGGCGTAGTCATTTGGCCCCTCCTTTCACACGGCCGGCCGTTGAAGCCGGCTCCTACCTGGTGCGCAGGTACTCTCCCACGTGCCGCGATCCGGGCGCAACCGATTAATGACGCGCCTGAGTACCGACCCGCCACCGCGGGTCGGTACTCAGGCGCGTGCTGCCGCGGGCTTAACCGACCGGGGTTCCGCTGCTGCCGCTACCGCCGCCGCTGCGCAGGTCGTGCACGGTGCGCCGCGCGGTCTCCTCGGCCTTGCGGACGGCATCGCGCTGGCGCAGGTCCTGGAGGGCGCCGGCGACGCGCTTGCCGGCGTCGCTCTCTTGCAGGTCGTGCAGCGCGGTGGCGGCCCGCTTGCCCGCGTCGCTGCGCCGCAGGTCGTGCAGGGCGCCCTGGGCGCGCTTGGTCGCGTCGCTTTCTTGCAGGTCGTGCACCGCGGAAGCCGCCCGCTTGCCGGCGCCACTGTCGCGCATGTCCATAAAGGCGGAGCGCGCCATGGACCACAGCTTGGCGAGCCCGCTGCTCAGCGGACCGAGCATCCGGGTGACCCTGCTCTCGGACTCACTCATTTCTACCTCCCGGTAACAAGATATATCGTGTCGCGCCATCCGTCCAGCGGACAGCCTTGCCCGGCCCGGCTCGCAGCTGATGTGACGAGCGGAACTCTCTAAAGGGGCATATCGGCGCCGAC
The DNA here is from genome assembly GCA_035571275.1 of Trebonia sp. GTDB lineage: Bacteria > Actinomycetota > Actinomycetes > Streptosporangiales > Streptosporangiaceae > Trebonia. Next base: position 825 of record DATMKQ010000173.1, on the reverse strand, counting down.
CTCCAGGTTGTGCCGAAACGGATCCCGTCACCCGCCACGTACCTGATTGGTGCCATGCCCGCCTCCGTCCCCCCGCCAACGTCTTCTCCTACCCGCTACAACCGCGATATTCACGCGGGGTCGCGTCCTGGTGTCCGGCTGGCGCTCATCCTGGTCGCCGCCTTCATGGTCGTCCTGGATTTCAGCATCGTGAACGTGGCACTGCCGTCGATCGAGCGTGAACTCGGGTTGACGACGGCTGTCGCGCAGTGGGTGGTCACCGGGTACGCGATCGCGTTCGGCGGCCTGCTCATCCTCGGCGGGCGCGCCGCCGACCTGCTGGGCCGGCGCCGGATGTTCATCGCCGGGCTGGTCGTCTTCTCGCTCGCCTCGCTGGCCGGCGGGCTGGCCCGCGACCCGGTGCTGCTCATCGCCTCGCGGGTCGTCCAGGGGGCCGGCGCGGCGGTCGTCGCCCCGGCGGCGCTGTCGCTGATCACCACCAGCTTCCCTGAGGGGCCGCGGCGGGCGAAGGCGATCGGCCTGTACGGCTCGATCTCGGCGGTCGGGTTCGTGTCCGGGCAAGTGCTCGGCGGCGTCCTGATCGAGTGGACAAGCTGGCGTTCGGTGTTCCTCGTCAACGTGCCGGTCGGCCTGATCGCCGCCGCCCTCGCCCCTAGGATCGTCGGCCCCGAAAAGAAAGCGAGCCGCGGCAGCCGCCGCCTTCATCGCGGCGGAGTCCCGCCACCCCGAGCCGCTGATACGGCCGCGCCTGCTGCTCCGCCCTGGCCTGCGCAACGGCGCCCTGCTCGCGTTCCTGCTCGGCCTGTGGAACGGCGGTGAGATGCT
>DATMKQ010000172.1:0-2061 GCA_035571275.1 Trebonia sp. | reverse complement strand
TCCGCAACGGCGTCCGGCCAGGTCACGACGCTGCCCTCGCCCATGGTCCGGGGTACCCCCTTTCTGATTCCAGTGTGCCTGCTGACTGTCTTGCGAGGTGAGAAAATCGTTGGTTACGTCGCTCTTACGATTCCCATAGGGGCGACATTCAGGCAAAACGACACGCCGATGGCCGGAGAATTGCCGGACGGGCCCTGTGGCGGCATCAGCTGCGGAAGCGGCGGTGCAGTTCGTGGACCTGCTCATCGAGGCCGGGCACCGGGCCTCGCACCTCCAGGCCGGGAGCAACCTGGCTGACCGCCAGCGCCCGCACCGGAGACGGAGGCACCCCCAGTTCGGCGTGCCACGCGGTCAGCTGCTCGGACGAACTCACGTACACGATGCGGCCGAGCCCTACCCAGGCGTGCGCGGCCGAGCACATCGGGCAGTGCTCCCCCGAGGTGAAGACGGTGGCGGCGGCCCGGTCGGCCGGCGTCATGTTGGCCGCGGCCCAGCGGGCCAGCTCGAACTCCGGGTGCCGGGTCGCGTCGCTCATGGTGTTCTCGCGGTTGCGATCCTCCGCCAGGACCCGGCCGTCGGCCGCCACGAGTACCGAACCAAACGGGAAGTCCCCGGCGTCCACGGCCTCGGCCGCCAGTTCCACGCAGCGGCGCAGGTGCGGCAGGTCTTCCGGGGCGACGCCGCCCTGACCGCCGCCGGCATGCTCGGTATGTGCCACCTCAGCTCCGTTCGGGATCAATGTCTTGGGATTCTTGCTGGTTCCAGCGCTCGGCCACGGTCGCCAGCGCCTGCCACGCCGTCTCCGGATGTTCCGTCTCCCGGTGGTCGCCGTTGAACGGGTCGAGCACCACGGTGCCGGCGCCGAGCGAGCGCAGCTGGTCGAGGTCCGCGGCGATCTGGTCGATCGTGCCGTGACCGGCTAGGCGATCGTCGTCGATGATGGGCGCCTGGGTCAGGCGCAGCGCGATGCGCGGCATCAGCGCGGGCTGCGCCCGCTGCTGCTCGGTGGCGCTGGCCGCCAGCCGGCCCGCCGCCTCGGCCAGCCAGCCGGGAGTAAATCGCAGCGGGTGCCAGGCGTCGCCCAACCGGACGGCCCGGCGCACCGCCGCGTCGCTGTTGCCGCCGATCCAGACCGGGATCTGCCCGCTTCGGTAGTCCGCGTCGTCCTGCCAGGCGGCGCGGATCGCGAGCAGGTGCTCGTCGGTCAGCCGGCCGCGCTCGCGGAACGGGACGCCGAGCGCGTCGAACTCCTGCCTGAACCCGCCGACGCCGACGCCGAGGACCAGGCGGCCGCCGCTGAGGTCGTTGAGGTTGGCGGCCATCCTGGCGATCAGCAGGGGATGCCGGTAGGGCAGGACGATCACCGTGGTGCCGAGCCGAACCCGGCGGGTGATGCCGGCCAACCAGGACAGCGTGGTGAACGGGTCGTAGAACGGCGCCTGGTACTCCTGCGCGACGTCGGGCGTGATCGCGATGTGGTCGGACACCATCAGCAGGTCGAAGCCGAGGCCCTCCACCGTCAGCGCCCAGCGCCGCAGTACGTCCGGATTGGTGCCTGGACCGAAGTTCGGGACGTTTACGCCTAGTCGCACCGACTCAACCTATCGAGTGATCATGCTGGCGCCCGGATCGGGGCGGTATGCTTGAAGGCGTGAACAGTTACGGACCACAGGTGATGATGCCCCGCGCGCGGGGCCGCTGACGCGTCCGGACGTTTCGTTTCCGAGGCCCTGCGACGGGGCCTCGATGTGTATATAGGCGCTCGGAGCCCCCCTGATCTAAGGAGGCTGCGATGACCGCGCCGCATACCTATATCACCACCACGACTCCCTACGTGAACGCGCGCCCGCATATCGGGTTCGCGCTCGAGCTCGTACAGGCCGACGTGCTGGCCCGCTATCGCCGCGGGTGCGGGGATGCCGTCAGGTTCCAGGCCGGCACCGACGACAACTCGCTGAAGAACGTGCTCGCCGCCGAGGCGGCCGGGGTCGAGGTGCAGGAGTTCGTCGACCGCAACGCCGAGGCGTTCGTCGCGCTGGGCGACGCGCTGTCGCTGACCGT
>DATMKQ010000171.1:0-35775 GCA_035571275.1 Trebonia sp. | reverse complement strand
ATCACGGCGACGCTGCTTACCATCTGGGTGACCTACGCGACGGTCCGCGTGTTCACCGGCCACTGGTACTGGGTGCCGCAGTATCACTACCTGACGCCGTTCTACTCGCCTTGCGTCAGCGGTGAGTGCGTGCCAGGGTCTTCCTCGCTCGGCACCTGGATCCCGGCGATTCCGCCGATCATCCCCTACGCGTTCGTCTCGCTGCCGTTCGTGCTCGGGTTCCGGCTGTCCTGCTACTACTACCGGCGCGCCTACTACCGGGCGTTCTGGCAGTCCCCGCCTGGGTGCGCGGTCCGCGAGCCGCACGCGAAGTACACCGGCGAGACCAGGTTCCCGCTGATCATGCAGAACCTGCACCGTTACTTCTTCTACTTCGTGATCGTGATCTCGGTACTGAACACCTACGACGTGACGCAGGCGTTCCGCGGGCCGGACGGGAACTTCGGGTTCGGCCTCGGCTCGCTCATCATGCTGGCGAACGTGATCCTGCTCTGGGCCTACACGCTGTCCTGCCACTCCTGCCGGCACATCACCGGCGGCCGGCTGAAGCACTTCTCCAAGCACCCGGTCAGGTACTGGGCCTGGACGAAGATCTCGTGGCTGAACGTGCGTCACATGCAGCTCGCCTGGACCACGCTCGGCACGTTGATGCTCACCGACCTGTACATCATGCTGGTCGCCAGCGGCGCCTTCTCCGACCCTCGGTTCTTCAATTAAGCGGAACGGGCGAATAGTCATGTCTTCAACCGATACCGAAATCGAGCGCCTTCCTTACGACGTCGTAGTGATCGGCGCGGGCGGCTCCGGGCTGCGTGCGGCGATCGAGGCCCGGGCGCGGGGGAAGCGGACGGCGATCATCTCCAAGTCGCTGTTCGGCAAGGCCCACACGGTGATGGCCGAAGGCGGCGCGGCGGCCGCCATGGGGAACGTGAACCCCAACGACAACTGGCAGGTGCACTTCCGTGACACCATGCGCGGCGGGAAGTTCCTGAACAACCCGCGGATGGCCGAACTGCACGCGAAGGAGGCACCGGACCGGGTCTGGGAACTCGAGGCGTGGGGCGCGCTGTTCGACCGGACGCCTGACGGCAAGATCTCGCAGCGCAACTTCGGCGGACACGAGTACCCGCGGCTGGCGCACGTGGGCGACCGGACCGGCCTGGAGATGATCCGGACGCTGCAGCAGCGCGTCGTCGCGCTGCAGCAGGCCGACTCCATCGCGCTTGGCGACCCCGAGGCGATGATCCGGGTGTTCGCCGAGACGACGATCACGCGGCTGGTCAAGTCCTCGGACGGCCGGATCGCTGGCGCCTTCGGGTACGTACGGGACACGGGTCGCTTCGTCCTGTTCGAGGCGCCGACCGTGGTGCTCGCGACCGGCGGCATCGGCCGGACGTTCAAGGTCACCTCCAACTCCTGGGAGTACAGCGGTGACGGGCACGCGCTCGCGCTGCTGGCCGGCGCCGCGCTGATGAACATGGAGTTCGTGCAGTTCCACCCGACGGGCATGGTCTGGCCGCCGTCGGTGCGCGGCATCCTGGTCACCGAGTCGGTGCGCGGTGACGGCGGCGTGCTGCGCAACTCCGAGGGCAAGCGGTTCATGTTCAACTACGTGCCCGACGTGTTCCGCGCGCAGTACGCGGAGACTGAGGAAGAGGCCGACCGCTGGTACACCGACCCGGACCACAACCGGCGACCGCCTGAGCTGCTGCCGCGCGACGAGGTCGCGCGGTCGATCAACTCCGAGATCAAGGCAGGCCGCGGGTCACCGCACGGCGGCGTGTTCCTCGACATCGCGTCACGGCGGCCCGCCGACTACATCCTGAAGCGGCTGCCGTCCATGCACCACCAGTTCCTCGAGCTGGCGGACGTCGACATCACGAAGGAGCCCATGGAGATCGGGCCGACCTGCCACTACGTGATGGGCGGCGTCGAAGTGGACCCGGACACCGCCGCCGCCTCGGTGCCCGGCCTGTTCGCGGCAGGCGAGGTGTCCGGCGGGATGCACGGATCCAACCGGCTCGGCGGCAACTCGCTGTCGGACCTGCTGGTGTTCGGCAAGCGGGCCGGTGAGGGCGCGGCTTCCTACCTCGACGGTCTCTCCGCCCGGCCCGCCGTTTCCGCGGCCGACCTGGACGCGGCCGTGGCGGAGGCGCTCGCGCCGTTTTCCCGGACCGAGGGCGAGAACCCGTACACGGTGCACGCCGAGCTGCAGCAGACCATGAACGACCTGGTCGGCCTAATCCGCCGCGAGTCGGAGATGAAGCAGGCGCTGACCGAGCTCGAGAAGTTCCGGGAGCGCGCGGCCCAGGTGGCGGTGCCGGGCGAGCGGGCCTACAATCCGGGCTGGCACTACGCGATCGACCTGCGGAACATGCTGCTGGTCGCCGAGTGCGTGACGCTCGCCGCGCTCGAGCGGCAGGAGTCCCGCGGCGGGCACACCCGCGACGACTTCCCCGCCATGTCCCCGCAGTGGCGCAAGGTCAACCTGATCGAGACGCTGACCGGCGACAAGGTGGAGCTGATCCACCAGCCGCTGCCGCCGATGCGCACCGACCAGCTGGAGCTGTTCGATAAGTCTGAGCTCAAGAAGTACATGACCGAGGAAGAACTGGCCGGCCTGCCTGACCAGCCTGAAGGGAAGGGCCACTGATGGGGTACAAGGCTTCGCTGAAGGTCTGGCGCGGCGACGCCGGGTCCGGCGCCCTGACCGACTACCAGGTCGAGGTCAACGAGGGCGAGGTCGTCCTCGACGTGCTGCACAGGCTCCAGGCCACCCAGGCGTCCGACCTGGCGATCCGGTGGAACTGCAAGGCGGGCAAGTGCGGGTCGTGCTCGATGGAGATCAACGGCCGCCCGCGGCTCGGGTGCATGACCCGGATGTCGACGTTCTCCCCGGAAGAGACGCTGACGATCACGCCGCTGCGGACCTTCCCTGTGATCAGGGACCTCGTGACGGACGTGTCCTTCAACTACACCAAGGCACGCACGATCCCGTCGTTCACGCCGGACCCGTCGATCAAGCCTGGCGAGTTCCGGATGCAGCAGGAGGACGTGAACCGGTCACAGGAGTTCCGCAAGTGCATTGAGTGCTACTTGTGCCAGAACGTCTGCCACGTAATCCGGGACCACCCGGAGAACGAGAGCCCGTTCGCCGGCCCCCGATTCCTCATGCGGGTCGCCGAACTCGAGATGCACCCGTGCGACGAGGCGGACCGACGGGAGATCGCACAGGAGGACTTCGGCCTCGGCATGTGCAACATCACCAAGTGCTGCACCGAGGTCTGCCCCGAGCACATCAAGATCACCGACAACGCGCTGATCCCGATGAAGGAGCGCGTCGCGGGGCGCAAGTACGACCCGCTGGTCTGGCTCGGCTCGAAGATCTCCCGCCGCCCGGAAAAGGCCGGCACCCCGGCAGTCCCCGGCAAGCGCTAACGCCCCTGGGCCGGGGCCCGGGCCGCAGCGCGGGCGTCAGCCAGGGCGTCAGCGCGGCCGGGGGTGGCCGGGCGCGGCCGGGGGCGGCTAGGCGAGGCCGGGGCCGGCCGGGGGCGGCTGGGCGCCTCGGCGATCGGCGCCTCAGCGCCTCGGCATCGAGGGCTCCCGCCAGTCACGTCATTCGCTGGCGTTCAACTCCGCACCTTACGGTTTTGAAGCCCGGCTGAGGTAGCTACCGCTCGGTGGCTATGGGTCCTCTGGGGAGGTAGTTGCGGCCTAACCGGGCTACGCGCTGCCAGGCCGCTCCATTCAGGGAGATGAATGTCCCATTCAGCTGGTTATAGCAAGCTGAATGGGACATTCATCTGATGCGGCAGGCAGGGGCGGGCACGGCACGCTTGAGCGCAATTTGCAAACAGGTTCCAATACCCCGGATCGTCGGCAATCTAGCCGGGATTTCCGCTGTCGAAATGAGGCGTCCCGGGCTGGACGCGACATTCGGGAATGGTGTTGCTACCGGTGGTAGCATCGGATTATGAGCGAAACGCCGGAGCGGGAGACGGACCCGCTGGAGTCGCGGATCCAGGCGGTCAGTGCCCTGGAGAAGGCGCTGCGGGAGGCGCTGGCGATCGTCCCTCTCGAGCAGGTGCTGCACCAGGTCACCGTGATGTTCCCGAAGGCGCCCGTCGAGATCGATACCGGACCGGGCTCGCGGTTTCAGGGCCGCGTGCAGAAGGTGAGCGTCTCTATGCCAGAAGAACTGACCGCGGCCGTTCGCGAACGGACTGGGCCCGGCGGTTTCAGCCGTTACGTGACCGAGGCCGTCGAGGAGCGACTGCGCCTAGAAGGCCTCGATGAACTCTCGGCCTACCTCGAGGCCAAATACGGGCCCGTACCAGAAGAGCTGATTCAGGAGGCGATGCGCGAGTGGCCAGACTACGAAGAGGAGTAGTTGGCACCCTCGTCCTTGATGCCGATGGTCTTACCAAGCTGGCAACCGGGAACTTGCTAGCCCGGGCACGCTTTGAACTCGCCAAGAGGCACCGAAGGCGCATCGTCACCGCCGCTTCTACGCTGACCGAGGTGCTGAGAGGAGGGCAGCGCGACGCGGAGATACACCGAATCCTCAAGAATGTCGAAGTGATCGGGATCGATGGACCCCTTGGCCGGGCTGCCGGCGAACTGCTCGGCAGGACGGGATTGTCCGGGCACCGGTGTGCGCTTGACGCACTGCTCGCGGTCGTGGCACTGGCTCAGCCGCGACCGGTAGTGCTGCTGACCAGCGATCCACGAGACCTGGAGAAGCTGACCCATGAGCCAGCACGTCCCAAGGTGGAGCGGGTCGCCGTGGTTACGGTGTAACCACGGCGACCCTCGGTGTTATTCGGCGTGCCAGGTGGATCCGTCGGTGGCGGCGCACGCTTGCATGACCAGCTTGGCGCCGTTGCTGGCCGACGGCGCGGTCACGCACTGGCCCGAGCCCGCGTTGACGATTTCTGTGCCGATCGGGAGCGTGCCGACGCCGCGTAGCTGCCACTTGGTGGCGGCCGCTCCGGAGCACGACCCGACCGACACTCCCGATCCGGTCGCGGTCAGGCAGTTACTGCCGAGCTGGACCGCACCGTTCCACGACTCCGTCCAGTGCTGGGCGCTGGTGTTCGCGCAGTTGGCCAGGACAACGGTCGATCCGGACACGGCCATGCACTTGCCCGCGTTGCCGGACAGCACGCTGGCCGCCGGCCGCAGCCAGTGATCGTTCGTGCTGTTGGTGCAGTTGTAGAGCTCAGGCCGGGTGCCGTTGGCGGCGTTCGAGCTGGGCACGTACAGGCACTTGCCAGACTGCGGGTTGACCAGCTGGCTGCCGGAATCCGCCAGCCATTGCTGGGCGCCGTCACCGGAGTTGCACGCCCAGAGCTGGAGCTTGGTTCCGTTCATCTTGCCCTCGCCCACCGCGTCCAGGCACTTGCCGAGAACCCGGACCGTGCCGTCCTGCGCCATCGTCCAGCTCTGGTTCGACTTGCCGGTGCAGCTGTACAGGTCCACGGCCGTGCCGTTCGACGACTTGGCGCCGGAGGCTTCCAGGCACTTGCTGGTGCCGCCCCACTGCTTGATCGTTCCGGTAGCCCCGCTGTTGGGCGCCGCATTGACCGTCCAGGTGAACGCGGTCGAACCAGAGGCGTACAACCCGTCGGATGCGGAGACCGTGACGTGGTACGTGCCGGGATGGTATGGCCAGCCGCTGATCACTCCGCCGGAGGTGATCGACACGCCAGGCGGGAGCCCTGCCGCGGCGAACGACGGGGTGTAGCCGGGGTCAGTGTCAGAAGCCGCGACGTGCAGCCAGACGGGGGTTCCCGCGGTCGTTGTGTGGTTCCCCGGGGACGTCACCGAGATCGTGCCGTGCACATACCAGGTGAACGCCAGCGACGAGGGCACGCCGGTCGACGGGGTCACCGACACCGGGTACTTGCCGATGGTTGTCGGCGTACCGGTTATCTGCCCAGACGAGCTCAGCGTGAGACCAGGCAGAACGGTTCCCGGTGAGTAGCTGACAGCAGTCTGGCCGACAACGGAGGTCAGCGTGTGCAGTTGCACGGCAGTGGCCTTGCCGACCTGGCTCGACTGCACAACCGGGCCCAGGTAATCCAGATCGGTGGCGCCTGTGATGCCGCTGATACTGCCGTTGGCGGAGTACTGCCAGAAGGTGAGGTTGTTCCAGCCAGCCGGCAACGCGGGGTTCGTGACGCCATAGGAGGCGAGCCATAGCGGGTGACTGCCGAAAGCCGTGCTGTTTCCTGTGCAGGTGTTCCACCAGGCGGCTTCGGTGTAAATGATCAAGGGCTTGGTCCCGGGCAGCTTCTTGTCGTACTCGGAGATGAAGCCGTTGATCCACGTCACCATCGCTGAGGGGGACAGCCCGTAGCACTGATTGGTGTTGTCGTTGGACGCGTACGGGTCGGGCTCCAGGTCCAGCGCGAGCGGCATGATCAGATTGGCAGGCGCGCCAACCGAGCTAACCTCTCCGGCCGCTTTGTCCGCTTGCTGTACGGCAGTTCCGTTGTCCGCCGGGTCGAACGGGTTCGCGAACGCATAGCGAATGACGTACAAGCCATTCGCCGTGGCCTGCTGCACGTCAGAGGCATAGTCCGGGTTGGTGTAGTAGTCGCCTTCACTGGCCTTTATGCCGGTGAAAGCCATACCGGCCGCTGCGACGTCTGGCCAGTTGATGCTGCCCTGGATCGAGGAGACGTCCACGCCCTGTGTCTGCGTGGTTGCCGCTGACGCCGCGCTCGTCGCCGTCGCGGCCGGAATCGCCAGCCCAGCCAGCATGATTAGCGCGCCGCCCGCGATCGCGGCGCGTCCCCGTAGCCCAGTCACTAGGGGAGCCTATCGTGCCAATGCGGACAGATTTGACGATTTGCGTCTGATTTAGCCGCCTGCTGTGTAAGGCGGGATCCACGATGTGCGTACCACCGCGCTCTGGGGGCGGCGGGTAACCTTGCGCGGACGCGTGGCCTGGTGCGGCGCGGGGCGCGGGTGCGGCCGGGGCTGGGCCCGGGGCTGGGCCCGCGACCGGGGCCGGGGCCGGGGCCGCTTCGCGCGCTTTGCGGGCACGTCACGTAGCGACGGCAGCGCCGTGGTCGGGTGGAAGAAGTCCACGTCGGTCAGGCCCACACCAGGGAGCCACGCGCTGTTCGTGTACTGCCAGAACGTCCAGCGTGTCCACGGCCAGGGCACAGCGGGCACCCGAGTGTCGTAGGCCGCCACCCACAGCGGATCGCGCCAGAACCGGCCGGTGCGGTCCGTGCACTCCCGCCACCAGGCCGCGGTCGTGTAGATGATCGGGCGCTTGCCGGTGAGCGCCGTGGCCTCGGAGATGAACGAGCCGATCCAGTCGATCATCCGCCAGGCGCCAAGCCCGTAGCAGTCGCCGGTGTGGTCCGTGCCTGCGTACGGGTCGTTCTCCAGGTCCACCACCAATGGCAGCCTGGCGCGGTCCCGCCAGTACCGTGCGGCGGCCGCGCCGAACCGGGCCTGCGCGGCGCCGCCGGAACTGCGCGGGTTGGCGAACACGTACGGCATGACGTACAGACCGGCGGCGGCCGCCGCCCGCGCGTCCGCGGCGTAGTCCGGGTTGGTGTAATAGGTGCCCTCGGACACCTTGATAGCGACGAAGCGCATGCCGTGGCGGGCGAGTAGTCGCCAGTTGATCGGGCCGTTGGCGTGCTGGAACGAGGAGATGTCCAGCCCGCGGATCCGGGCACTAGCGCGGGGGACCGAAGCCCCGGCACCCGTCGCGGGCACCAGCGACACGGCGACCGCGGCAGCGCACGCGACGACGTACGTCACTCTGAGCGGCAAAGGCATGCACGGTACGTAATCATCACCGGTTAGTGTGTTCAAGACGAAACGCCGGCGACCGCCGGTCCGAATGTGACTTTCTACATGCGTGTCAAGGTACCGGCGGGGCATGGATACGATATCGGTGGGCGCGGCGCGGCTGACCTGCGTTTCCTGCTAGGCGAGAGGGCGCGATGTACCATCCGTTTACCTACCCCGAGGCCCTGGTGATCGGGCTGGTCCAGGGCGTGACCGAGCTGTTCCCGATATCGAGCCTCGGGCACAGCGTGATCATCCCGGCCCTCGTAGGCGGGTCGTGGGCACAGGATCTCAACGTATCCGAGGCCGAGTCGCCGTACCTGGCGTTCATCGTCGGTTTGCACGTGGCCACCGCGGCCGCCATGATCCTCTACTTCTGGCGGGACTGGCGGCGGATCATTACGGGGTTCTTCGGGTCGGTGGCGCACGTGGTCAGCCCGGCAGAGGGGACACGCCGCTTCGAGCCGCAGACAACCGAGCAGCGGCTCGCCTGGATGATCATCCTGGCGACGATCCCTGTCGGTCTTGCCGGCCTGTTGCTCGAGCACGACTTCCGCGTCTATTTCAGCAAGCCGGTCCTGGCCTCGATCTTCCTCGCGATAAACGGGCTCATCCTGTTTTCCGGCGAGGCGGTGCGCAGGCGGCGCTCCGGCCTGGACTCGCAGCAGTCGGTCGACGACCGCCAGATGGCGGCCGTCGGCGGGGCCGGGTCGCCCGGCACCGCGCGGCATTCCTCTCGGCAGCGGGCCCTGAAGCAGCAGGAGGCCAGCCTCGCGGTGCAGGCCGACAAGCGGCTCGTCGGGGTGGGCTGGCTAAGCGCGTTCGGCCTCGGCGCGTCGCAGATCCTCGCGCTGCTGCCCGGGATCAGCCGGGATGGCACCGTCATGGTCTGCGGCATGTTCCGCGGGCTGTCCAGGCAGGACGCCGCGCGGTTCTCGTTCCTGCTCTCCGCGCCGGTGATCCTCGCCGCGGGCGTACTGAAGATCCCGGACCTGACCGGCCCGCTCGGCAGCGGGGTCAGGGGGCAGGTGCTCGCCGGCTCGGTGGTGTCGTTCGTCGCCGCCTACCTGGCACTGCGCTTCCTCATGCGGTACTTCGCTCAGAACCGCCCGCTGACGCCGTTCGCCGTCTACTGCCTGATAGCCGGCATAGGAAGCGCAATCTATCTCGGCATCACCTGAGGCAGCCAACCTGCCCAGGAGAGACGGCCGGGCACCGTTCGGCATAATTCTTATGCTTGTTCGCCGCGGGAGACGCGGCCGCGGGTCCTGGCGCGCTCCTTGGCGTCGAGGACGGTCTTGCGGAGCCGGACAGCCACCGGGGTCACCTCGGCGCATTCGTCGTCGGCACAGAATTCCAGCGCCTGCTCCAGGCTGAGCAGCCTAGGCGGGACGAGCCGCTCGAGCTCTTCCCCGGTGGACTGCCTGACGTTGGTGACCTTGCGCTCCTTGGTGATGTTCACGTCCATGTCGTCGTTACGGGAGTTCTCGCCCACGATCATGCCCTCGTAGACCTCGGTGCCAGGCGACACGAACAGCGACCCGCGCTCCTGGAGGTTGAACATCGCATAGGCATTGGCCGCGCCGGTCCTGTCGGCGACCAGCGAGCCGGTGGCCCGGCCGCGGATCACGCCTGCCCACGGTTCGTAGCCCTCGAAGACATGGTGCGCGATGCCGGTGCCCCTGGTCTCGGTGAGGAACTGAGTGCGGAACCCGATCAGCCCGCGAGCCGGGACCAGGAACACCAGGCGCACCCAGCCGGTGCCGTGGTTGGTCATCGACTCCATCCGGCCGCGACGCACGGAGACAAGCTGCGTCACCGTCCCCAGGAACTCCTCAGGCACGTCGACGGACAAGCGCTCGACCGGTTCGTGCAGCTTGCCGTCGATTTCCCTGGTCACGGCGGACGGGCGGCCGACCGTCAGCTCGTAGCCCTCTCGCCGCATCGTCTCCACCAGCACCGCGAGCGCCAGTTCCCCGCGACCGCGGACCTCCCACGTGTCCGGGCGCTCGGTGGGGAGTACCTGGAGCGAGACGTTGCCGACAAGCTCGCGGTCGAGTCGGTCCTTGACCAGGCGCGCGGTGACCTTCGAGCCCTTGACCTGGCCGGCAAGCGAGGAGGTGTTCGTCCCGATCGTCATGGAGATCGCGGGCTCGTCGACGGTGATCAGCGGGAGAGGCCTCGGATCGTTCGGGTCGGCGAGCGTGTCACCGATCATGATCTCCGGGATGCCGGCGATCGCGACGATGTCTCCGGGGCCCGCTTCGTCGGTCTGGACTCGCTCCAGGGCCTCGGTGCGGAACAGTTCGGAGACCTTCACTCGCTCGATCGAGCCGTCGTGGCGGCACCACGCGACCTGCTGGCCACGGCCGATCGTGCCGTTGTAAATCCGGCACAGCGCGATACGCCCCAGATAGGAGGAGGCGTCCAGGTTAGTGACCTGCGCCTGGAGCGGGGCCGTGGGGTCATAAAGAGGCGGGGGGACCGTCTCGCGAATTACGTCGAACAGCGGCTCCAGGTTCTCGCTGTCTGGCATCTCGCCGTCGTCCGGGCGGTTGCGGCTCGCCCGGCCAGCCCTGGCGGCGGCGTAGACGATCGGGAACTCGATCTGCTGCTCGCTCGCGTCCAGGTCGATGAACAGCTCATAGCAGGCGTCGACGACCTCGGCGATCCGCGCGTCCGAGCGATCCACCTTGTTGATCACCACGATGACGGGAAGGTTCGCCTCAAGAGTCTTACGCAGCACGAACCTGGTCTGCGGCAGCGGGCCCTCGCTCGCGTCGACGAGCAGCAACACGCCGTCCACCATGGAAAGCCCGCGCTCCACCTCGCCGCCGAAGTCGGCGTGCCCGGGCGTGTCGACGATGTTGATCGTCAGCCCGCCGTGCTGTACCGCCGTGTTCTTGGCGAGAATCGTGATGCCCTTCTCCCGCTCCAGGTCGTTCGAGTCCATGACCCGCTCGTTGATATGGGCGTTGGCCCGGAACGCGCCGGACTGCCACAGCATCGCGTCCACGAGCGTCGTCTTGCCGTGGTCGACGTGCGCGACGATCGCTACGTTGCGCAGGTCGTCACGGGTGGCGATTTCGCCGGTTATGATCTCAGTCGTCATGATGCTCTGCTGGGCGGGCATGCGTAAGCCTCGGTCATCTGGGGTAGGGACGGTGCCACTCGGAGCCGGTCGGGCTGATGGTGGCCACCATGTGAAACGCGTGGCGGGTACCAGTTTATTGCCTGCCTTCAGCACGCTCGGCAAAACCAGCCCCCCAGGGGATCTGGATTGACTACGCGGCTGGACGGTGACCGTTCATCGCCGGGGCGATGCCCAGAAGCGCGGCTTGGAGCTTAGGGTCCGCGAACGTGAGCGCGCTGTCGAAGCGGTGCTGTAGGTTGCTCGCCAGCCTGACCACGCTGTTTCCGCAATAACCCTTCCTGAGGTAGACGCGCATCCACTGATCGCCGATATCGAAGCTCAGCGGCTGGCCTACGTGCAGGTCGACTGCTTCGATTTCCGCAACGCCAGAATGGATGCGCGGCACACCCCAGAGACGGAACGGCTCACGGGCGGAAAACAGCGCCTCGGTGAAACGTTCGAGGTCAGGGATCGGCCGGGAGAACCTGATAAGGATCGGGACACCGGTGAACTTGCCACCTGAATCGCCGAGCAGACGATCAAATGTCGTCCATTCGATCGCCTTCTCCTCGCAGGCATTCACTAGCTGCCGGTAGCGGGAAACGACGGTCTGCACGAACTGTAGGTGGAACTCGAGAGAATCTCCGGACACGGCGAAACGGCCCATACGGTCAACCGCTTCGTTGATAAAGCCAAAGTCTTCGTCATTAAGCGCGACCTGCACGCCGTCAAAGGGAACCGTTGACCGGATCTCTGGGTTTTTGTAGAGGTATTCCAGAAAGACGTTGGCGCTGCGCCCGGACAGCCTGAGGCGTAGGTCATCGAGGGATGCCGCTTCTCCTAGTAGCTGGCTCCCCTCGAACTTGGCGCGTACTCCGCGCGCCGGAGTGTCCGGCCAGACCGTTCGTAGGTGATCGGAAGGCAGCCAGAGCCAATCAAGCTCGTGCCGAGAGGCGACATGCTGCTTGAGGTACCGGCTTGCCGCGGCAGTGGGCATCGTGGTGTGGAAATTCCAGAAGCGGTCATCGAGTTGATCGACCCAGAAGCGGTCGTTCTCCTCAGGCACTTCCATGCGGTAGAGGTACGCGTCATCGGTGATGTGCAGGTTTCCCCGGCCAGCAATCTCCGACAGGAGAGCCTCGGAACCGTTCTCGGGATGCACCTCCACGACGAAGGTCTTGGTTGGCGCTGTCGGGTCAAGCGTTAGGACCTCAGACAGGTCCGCGCGCGTCGTCATGGCGTACCCCCTGTCTCATCATCGTCGCCTATGGCGTTTCTACCCACTTTGTCGGCCTCCTCAAGCTCATCGAGAAGACTGAGCTGCCCTGGCACCTGAGGCGCGCGCCTTCGCTGACGGGCCCGTCCGAGCTTCTGGTAAGCCTGTGTGCGTCCACGTGGGTCGTTGTCCTCTGGCGTGCGTAGCAACTTGACGAAGCTGTCGTGATTGCCCGCAGCGGGATGGTACTCGAACGTGTCAGGGTCGGCGGAGGCAATGCGCTCTGAGGCTTCACCTACAAGTCGCCGCACCCGTCTCTGAGCCTTAGTTCCGTACAGTGGGTAGTGGGGGGCCGCTTGCTCGGCAAGTGCCCGAGTTGAGACCATCGGCACCCGCCGCGCGAGGTTGGCGACCAAGGCTGCGGCGACGTACGGCTGAATCTCATCCAGGCTGGAGTCGTGATCGAACGGGATGTGTCTTGAAGGTGGTGCCACCAGTGGGATTGGAGTCGAAAAAAGGTTCTTTACCTTGATGCTAGCACAGATGCTACTCTCCAGCACCAGCTTATCGGGGTGGATCGCCAGGACGGCAAAGGATGCTCCTGCCTGATTCAGGCCCAGCGCGATACGATCCGCCGACGCTGCTAGTGCGATGTAAAGCACGTCCAGTGTGGGCTCGACCCGTTCGCGCAGTGTCACGAAGGCGCCCGACACAACCGTGCGCGCCTCCAACGCTCGGTAGCGCCTCGCCTGGTCCTCCTCCACATTGGCGCCAGACTTGGCTTCGCAGGCGATCAGATGCCCGGTCGTGGGATGAGCCAGCACGACGTCGATGACAACGGTTCCGACCCGAGTGACACACGGCACCTCCAGGCCCGCAACCTCATATCCCGCCCCGGCGAAGACCGCGCGGCTGGTTCCGTTGGGCGTGGCAAGGTCGAGGACGGCATTAAGCGGAATGAGGCGTTCTTCCACTAAGCGTCTCCCCACCCTCTGATCGTGAACGCTCTCCAGAACCGACGGTCAGAAAGCGTGATGATAAATAGCTGGTTTGGTCATGAAGGGTATAGCCTCCAGACGGACAATGCTGGGTCGGTGGCTCCGCGCGGCGTGGCGGCGATCAGCCAATCACCACAGATGGCACGATCTACCTGACCCGCATTTGCGCCATAGGCGCGAAGGGAACGGTCGCGGAGCCATCGGCGGGGGAATGTCGCTGAGCCTTAAGCTACTGGCCACGGCGAGCGGCCGCGGCCGTCAGCGAGCACGCGCTGGCGTTGCCAGGCAGCTAGGTCCGACGGGTCGTCAGGCGGCTGGGCGCAGACCACGTAGCGGCTCGGAGCCATTGCCATGAGCCGGACACCGTCCGGGGGCTGTGCCCGGTGGGTACCGTGCAGCAAGCTCATGCACGCCGCGTGCGCCTGCTCTGGCGTGCCGATGCCGTTCGCGGTCGTCAGATAGGCGACCAGGCACACCCCGCCGTCACCGGGGACGGGGAAGACCCGCGCGCCGCAGCCGGGGAGCGCCTCGTTGGCTAGTCGCCGAACCTCCGACAGCTGGATCCAGCAGTTGTCGACCTGCAGCCAGTCCTCGTCGCGGGCAGGCGGCCGGACACCGGTGATCTCGCTTATCCTGCTCAGGCTTACGTCCCCCGAGGCCGCCTCCACCAGCAGCAGTTCCACTCCCCGCAGCAGCGACTCGATGTCGGCGCGCGCCACCCGGCTGGTGTCGGCGGTCATGGCCCCGAGCACGAGTTCCTCGTCCACCTGCAACAGCGCCAGCAGCAGCAGCGCCTCACCGACCCCAGGCGACTCGGTCACCCGCAATTCCGTGCGCTCTAGCGCTTTCGGCACATCGGCGAGGTCCCCAAGCTCCGCGGCGGGCTCAGGCTCGTAGCTGGCCGCGTCGTTGAAGACGCACGACCTGAAGTAGGTGATGCCGCGATCGAATTCGATCTCCTTGATGAGTCGCTGCCGCTCGGCGACATCAGCCAGGGCTGCCCGGCCCGATATCATCGTCGCCTGCACCGCCCGCTGGACCAGTTCGTCGAACCCTGCCACATCCGTGTTTATCGACAGCAGGGTGTTGGTCATGACCGTTCCCACATACTCTCGCAACCGCCGCTCGGAACGATTGCTGGCCGGTGCGGCCAGCACACATCGCGGCTGTCCGGTCCGCACGCTGAGCACTGCGCATAGCGCCGCAAGCACCGCAGCCTGCCGCCGCAGCCCGGTCCGCACCGCGATGTGCCGCACAGCCAGCGCCGCCGCCGGCGAGAGCAGCCATCCCGCCAGTGCCTGCCCTGCCTCACCCGGGCCGCCCGGCGGCACCGCGAACAGCAGTTGCGGCATGGTCCGCAGGCGCCGCTCCCAGTCGCGCAATCCTGCCGCCGCTCGCCGCCGCAGCGTCGGCGACCGCTCCGCCATCGCCTGGTCAAGCGGCTGATGACCCCGGGGTCCAGGCACGCGACTGGTCCGGTCGGCGGCCAACTCCGTGAACTGCCTTCCCACCACCGCCATCCCGCCTAGGTCCACCGCTATGTGATGGAACACCGCCACCGCCGCGCGCGGTACACCGGAGACCGTCGCCACCGCCACCCGCATTGGCAGCTCAGCCGTAGGGTCGATGTCTACCGTGCGCAACCGCCGCACCATGTCCCCAGCCAGCGCCGCCAGGCCTGCGGCGCCCGCGGGAACCGAGCCGGCAGCCTCGAACAGGTCCACCGCAAGCAACCCTGAGCCGGCCACCCGCTGTAGCGGCGGGTCGCCCCGCAAATACGTCGTCCGCAATGACTCGTGTCGCTCAATCAGCACCTCAAGCGCCGCGGCGATGTCATCAACGGTCGCACCTTCAGGCAGGTCAAACGTCCACTCGACCATCCGCGAGTACTGCGTCTTGTCGTCCATCCACCCCAGGGTTCCGGTCTGGCACACCGTGCACGGGCCTTCCGCGCCGTGCAGGCCTGAAAATCTCAGCAAGGCCTGACCTGCCAGAACCAGGGTGACCGGTGGCATATCACCTGGCTGCTCGTGCAGCAGGATAAGCATTTCCCGCAAGCCCATGATGTCTCCCCGCCGATACCGCGCCCGGTGCGCTTTCCGGTTCTAGTTCCCGTCGCTTACCGAGTTCCTGTCAAGGGATGGGGGCTTGGGGTGCGGCGTGGGAGGGGCGGGACGCTGTTTGCTGGCGGGTCGCCCAGTCGGCCTGCCTTAGAGCCCTGAGCTGGGGCGCCGGATCTAAGTACAGCTCAGCCCCAAACATAAGGCGATCGTCCGATGTGCCACGGGGGGCCTTAGCACGACCCTCTAGGTATGGGGAAAACCACGGCGGTTTCCCCGGGCCGAGGAGGAATCATGCATCCGGACATCATGCGTGAAGTAGCCAGCCAGCGAGCCGCAGAGCGGCGTGAGGCGGCGCGGAACGCGAGGACGGCGAGGGCACTGCGCAAGGCGATCCGAGCGCAGCGCAACCGCACCGAGGCGCCTGACACGTTCGTCGTGCCGGCCATTCCCGACTACGTGGACGGCACCTTCCACGGGGCCGAGAACGACGTGCCGGCCCAGCGCACGGGCGCAGGCTGCTAACGGGCTGCCGGCACCGGCGATGGAGGAGATCACTGACGCTGGGCGGCAAGAGCAGGCTGGAATGTCAGACCCCCGTGACATCCTGAACTCAGAGATGAGCAGGCGCGGGACGAGCCCCGTCCTTGTCGGGCGGGCGACGGAGATGGCCGCCCTGGAGGCCGCGTTCGAAACGGTCCACCAGGGCGGTCCCGCCGCGCTGCTTATCGGCGGCGAGGCGGGAGTCGGCAAAACACGGCTGATCAGCGAGTTCACCGAAAGAGCACGGACGTCCGGCGCTCGGGTACTCAGTGGCGGCTGCCTGGAACTCGGGGCGGACGGGCTGCCGTTCGGCCCGTTCACCGCGATGTTGCGAGACCTGGTACGCGAGACCGGCGCGGAGCAGATCACCGGAATGCTGCCCGGCAGCGGCAGGGCCATACGGGAGCTGGCCAGGTTGCTACCGGAGCTGGCGAATGCCTCCGCGCTGGCCTCCACCCCTGCCGGCGCGGAGCCCGACTGGGCACCGGCGGGCTCCGCG
This sequence comes from Trebonia sp., assembly GCA_035571275.1. GTDB lineage: Bacteria > Actinomycetota > Actinomycetes > Streptosporangiales > Streptosporangiaceae > Trebonia. Next base: position 19,508 of record DATMKQ010000171.1, on the reverse strand, counting down.
ACCGCGGGTGAGGCCCGCGCGCGGCTTTTTGAAGAATTCCTGACGTTGCTTGAGCGGCTGGCCGAGCAGCGACCGCTGCTCCTCGTGATCGAGGACGCACACTGGGCGGACCGGTCAAGCCGTGACCTGATCGCGTTCCTGATCGGCTACCAGCGAGCCATGCGCAACGTGCTGATCGTCGTGACGTTCCGCTCCGACGAACTGCACCGCACCCATCCGCTTCGGCCACTGCTGGCCGAGCTCGCCAGGATCGACTGGGTCGAACGGACCGAGCTGCCCCGCCTCACCCGCGGCCAGGCCGAGGACCTCGCGGCCGCGGTGCTCGGGCAGATGCCGGACCGGCTGCGAACCGACGCGCTCTACCGGCGGGCTGAAGGCAACCCGCTGTTCACCGAGGAACTGCTCGCCTGCCCGCAGGGGTGCGAAGAACTGCCAGGGTCGCTCGCCGACCTGCTGCTGCAGACGGTGCGGCGGCTGCCAGAGGATACCCAGGAGGTGCTGCGGGTGGCGAGCGCGGGCAGCGGCGGCACCAGCCATTCGCTGCTCGCCAAGGTCACCGGGCGCGCTGAGGACCAGCTGAACGCCGTGATCAGGCCCGCCGTCACCGCGAATGTTCTTGTCACGACCGCCGACGGCTACACGTTCCGGCACGCGCTGATCCGGGAGGCGGTGCACGAGGACCTGCTGCCCGGCGAGCACAGCGGCATGCACACCAGGTACGCGCTGGCCATCGACGCCGAGCCGGCGCTTGTCTCCGATGGCCGGGCGGACATCGAGAAGGCACATCACTGGTACTCGGCGCACAACACGCCTGAGGCGCTGACCAGCGCGTGGCAGGCGTCGGCGCAGGCCTCCCGCGCCGTCGCGCACGCTGAGCGACTTGTCCTGCTCGCCCGTGTCCTCGAGCTGTGGGATCAGGTGCCTGATGCCGCGGAGCGGATCGGCGGGGACCACGTCCGGGTGCTCGAGGAGGCGGCGACCGCCGCGGCCGACGCGGGCGAAAGCCAGCGGGGTCTGGCGTTCGCGGAGTCGGCGCTGGCGCAACTCGACGAGGCCACCGCCCCCATCCGGGTCGCCATGCTGCTTCGCCAGCGGCACATGTTCCGCGGGTCGGTCGCTCAGTCCGGGGACCTGGCCGATGAAATGGCGGACCTGGACCGGGCGCTGGCGCTGGTGCCCGAGTCGGTCGATAAGAAGGCGCGGACGCAACTGCTTATCGCTGCCGCACACGCCGGCTGCGCTATCTCGGGCCCGCAGTACAAGCATTTGGCGCAGGACGCGCTGCGGCTGTCGCGCGAGGCGGGCGACCTCGACGCGGAGGCGCAGGCCCTCGCCACGCTGGCGATCATCGAGGCGGGGCCAAGCATGCTGGCGACGCCGGGCAGCGAGCCCTTCCACCTGCTCGCGGAGGCGCGGGCGACCGCACAGCGGGCCGGCGCGTACCAGCCCCTAGCCGACCTGGTGATCTACGAGTCGCACTTGCTGTGCGGAGCGGGCGAGTACGCGGACGCCGCCAGCGTCGCGCGGCAGGGCATAGCCGATGCCGAGCGCCACGGCCTGGCCCGCACCGCCGGGGCTTTCCTCGCGATCAACGTGGCGGAGCCGTTCCTGTTCCTCGGCCGCTGGGACGAGGCGGTGGATGTCGCCGAACGGGCCCTGGACCTGGCTCCGCCTCCGCTCACCCGGGCTGGCCTTTCGCTGTTGTGCGCGTCGATCGCCCTCGCCCGCGGCGACGTCGCCACCGCGACCAGACGGCTGGCGGCGAGCCGGGCCGTGCTGGCCGGCGTGCGGTTCGATGATCAGTACCACCTTCCGCAGGCCATGATCGACATTCAGCTGAAGCTGGCCACGGAGGGCCCGTCCGCCGCGGCCGCCCAGGCCCGCGCGGACCTGAGCCGGTATGACCTGTCCGCGGCGAGCAGCCCGCGATACGCGTGGCCGCTGCTTACGGTCGCGGCCTACGCCGCCGTCAGCGCATCCGAGTCCGCGGCGGACGACGACGGCGCGGTGCTGCTCGACCAGTTCCGCTCGGTGGCGGAGAAGCTCGACGTGTTCGGCCCGGTCCAGCGTGCCTGGCAGCTGACGTTCTGGGCGCTCGTTCCGCCGGACGACAGTGGTCCGCGACAGCGGCTCGAGGCCTGGGACGCCGCCGCCGCGGCCTGGAACGACCTGGGTCAGCCGTACGAGACGGCGCTCACCCTGCTCGCCGCCGCACGGGCGGCGCTGGCCGGCGGGGGCGGACGCGAGCCCGCGGCGGCCCGACTTCACCGCGCCGCCGAGCTGGCCGCGAGCCTGCGGGCTACCCCGCTTGCCGACCAGATCACCGCGCTCGCTCTGCGGGCTGATGACGGCCGGGCGAAAGCCGGAGAGTTCGGCCTGACCGGCAGGGAGTTCGAGGTGCTTCGTCTGGTCGCCGCCGGCCAGTCCAACCGGGAGATCGCGCAGGCCCTGTTCATCTCGCCCAAGACGGTCAGCGTGCACGTCTCCAACATCCTTGGCAAGCTTGGCGCCGCCTCCCGGACCGAGGCCGCGGCCAAGGCGCTGGCGGTTCGGCTGTTTGACGTCCCGGTCACGCGGTAGCGGGCGGCTTGCCCCCGGGCGCCCGCTACCGCGGTGAGTGATCGGCGATTTGGTCGGCGAGAAAGACGCGCTCGGCATCGTTGGCGGCCAGGGTGAACGCCTGCCGGTAGGCGTCGGCCGCCTCATCGGTGCGGCCGAGGCGGCTCAGCAGGTCGGCCTTGATCGCATGCAGGTACTGATAGCCGGAAAGGCGCCCGTCTAGCTCGAGCTTTTCGACCTCCGCCAGTGCCGTCCGCGGTCCGGCGACCATCGCCAGCGGGACGGCACGGTTCAGCGCCACCACCGGAGACGGCCACACGTCCAGCAGCACGTCGTAAAGCTCGACGATCTGCGGCCAGTCCGTCTGATCGTAAGCGGGTGCCTCGGCATACAGCGACGCGATCGCGGCTTGCAGCACATACCGTCCAGGCGGGCCTTCGCGCAGGCAGTCAACGATGATGTCGTGCGCTTCGGCCAGCGCGGCCCGGTTCCACCGCGACCGGTCCTGATCCCGCAGTCGCACGAGGCGGCCGTCGGCGTCGACACGGCTGGCGCGCCGTGCGTCGGTCACCACCAGCAGCGCGTACAGCCCGCGCACGTCGCAGTCGCCGGGCATCAGCTCGCACAGCATCCGGGCTAGGTGCATCGCCCTGTCCACTAGGTCGGTACGCACCAGCGACGCGCCTGAGGGGGCGGTGTGACCGGTGGTGAAGAGCAGGTGGATCACGGCGAGCGCGCCGCGCAGGCGTTCGGGCAGCTCGGCGGGTCGCGGGACCCGATAGGGGATCCGCGCGCCGGAGATCTTCCTTTTCGCCCGGGTGATCCGCGCCGCCACGGTCGGCTCAGACACCAGAAAGGCCCGGGCGATGTCCTGGGTCGGCACCCCGCATACCAGTCGCAGGGTGAGCGCCACCTGAGCTTCCTGGGCGAGCGCAGGGTGGCAGCACGTGAAGATGAGGCGCAATCGCTCGTCCGGTATGACATCGGGATCCGCGGTAGCCATGTCCGCTGCCTCCTGCGTGCCGCTATCGCCGGCTGTGTCCTCAGGTTCAACAAGCAATGGCAGCCTGGAACGCAGCGCGCTGGCGTGCCTGATCGCGTCTATCGCGCGCCGCTTCGCCGTGGTCGCGAGCCAGCCCGCCGGGTTGTCGGGGATGCCCGCATCGGGCCAGGTCCGCAGGGCGGCCGCATACGCCTCCTGCACGCATTCCTCGGCGAGGTCCAGGTCTCTGGCGACCCGCACCGTCGCGGCGAGCACCCGGGCCCACTCGCGGCGGTGCGCTTCGGCTATGACCGCTGCTACGGCGCCTGTCACGCGCCGGCCTGCTCGAGGCGCTCAATCATGCCGCCGCTGTGCACCGGGCGGATCTCGACGCCTCCCCCGTCCCTGACGACTGGGTTGGTGCGGGCTATCGCTAGCGCGACGTCCAGGTCGGGCGCCTCGATGATGTAGAAACCGGCGACGATCTCCTTCGAATCCACGAACGGACCGTCGGTGATGGTGTCGCCGCGGATCGACGTCGCCATGGCCCTCGGCGTCAGGGCATACGCCATGATCGTGGAGCCGCCAGCGGTTAGCTCCTCGGCGTGCTGATCGCAGGTCTGCAGGTCCTCGGGCGTGGCGTCCGGGGCGTGCGCTGAATCGTGGGCGTAGATAAGGATCGCGTACTGAGCCATCTCAGTTCCCTCCGGGCTGGAGCTTTCTGCTTCGGACACCTCTATGTCGGACGGGTCACGCGGAATCGACAGGTCTACTCGAAAATAATTGACGCTGAATCACCGTGCGCCGATGTCGTCAGCAGCGGCGGCAGGCGGCACTGTCGGCAGCGCTGCTGTGATCGTCACGAATTCTCAACGGTAACCAGCGAGCACTCGAATGGCCGTTCGAGGTGTTGCTATGCTCTCAGCATGGCCACGTACGTACCGCCGGGCTGGCCAACCGGAGTGCATCCGGCTGGCAGCGACGACTTCGAAGCCACCGCCGTCGCCTGGCTGCTCGATGTCGTACCGCCTGACTACCGGTTGCACGGCGTGCTGCGCCGGCATCCCATGGCGCTTGCCGCCATGGCGCGCCACCACACCAGCGCCTGTGTCGAGGGTGCCCGCCAGGGATACCGCACCGCGCGCAGCGAACTCGCCGAAGCACTGCCGCCGCACGCCGTCGATGCCGTTCTCGCCGCCTACCGCACCGAGGGACGGCGCCTCGCCGCCACCGCGCGGGCCGTGGCACTCGTCGAGCGCGCCATGCACGGCGAGCCGTTCACGCCGAAGCTCTGACGCCCGTCCAGTGCTTGCGTCCAAAAACTGATATCAGTATGATAATCGCATGGTATCAGACAGGGTCCGCGGGAGGTGGGCATGACGTCAGCCCCGGTTCAAGTGATAGAGGCAAACGTCTCTTCTAACCAGACAATGCCGGAGCGCACGGCCAGGTACCTGCCCGGCATCCCCATGCTGGTGCTTAGCGTCGCGCTAATCGCCGCGGCGATCGTCTCCTTCTGGCAGGCCAACCAGCACAAGGACGCCGCCGTAGCGCTTGTCTGGCTGGGCGTCGTGCTCGTCGCCGCCGGGGGCTTTGTCCTGCGCGGCCTGACCGCCGTCGTTCCCGGCCGGGCCCATGTCGTCCAGTTGTTCGGCAGGTACCAGGGCACGGTGCGGGAGCCCGGCCTGCAATGGGTGAACTCGTTCACCAACCGCATCGCGGTGTCGACCAGGATCCGCAACCTGGAGTCGGCGCTCGCTAAGGTGAACGACGCCGACGGTAACCCGATCGAGATCGCTGCCGTGGTCGTCTGGCAGGTGCAGGACACCGCCCACGCCACCTACTCGGTCGATGACTACGCGCACTTCGTCGCGATCCAGGCGGAGACCGCCGTTCGGCACATCGCGTCCAGCTACCCCTACGACAACCGGGGGGCCGAAGTGCTGTCGCTGCGCGACAACGCGGACGAGATCACCCAGCGGCTGTCCGCCGAACTCACCGACCGGGTACGCCCAGCCGGCGTTTACATCATCGAGACGCGCTTGACCCGGCTCTCTTACGCGCCCGAGATCGCCCAGGCCATGCTGCGACAGCAGCAGGCCAGTGCGGTCGTCGGCGCGCGGCAAAGGATCGTCGAGGGTGCGGTGGGCATGGTGCGGATGGCCCTGCAGCGGCTCGACGAGGAGGGGGTCGTCGACCTCGACGAGGAGCGGAAGGCTGCCATGGTTTCCAACCTGCTCGTGGTGCTTTGCAGCGAACAAGCGACCCAGCAGGTAGTTAATACTGGTTCGCTCTACCAGTGACGGCGGGCGCGGATCGGATGGCCGAACGCAAGAACGTGCTGCTGCGGCTCGACCCCGCCGTGCACGATGCCCTCGCCCGCTGGGCGTCCGACGAGATGCGCAGCACCAATGCCCAGATCGAGTTCCTCCTCCGGCGCGCCCTCAAGGACGCCGGCCGGATGCCTGGCCATGCCAGGAAGATGCGCAAGCCGGGTCGGCCCCCGGCCGACCCGGCTCCTGAGTCGGGCGACGACTCCTGACTCGCACCCACCAGCGAGCGCGCGGGTGTCGGTAGGATCGCGCGGATGATGATCTTCCGGGAGGCGAGGCGCGAGGAGGTACCGTCGATCGTGGCACTGCTCGCAGATGACGTGCTCGGCGCGGGCCGCGAGACGGCTCTGGACCACGTGTACTGGGCGGCGTTCGATCAGATCGCCGCCGACGCGAACAACCGGCTCATTGTCGCCGAGATTGACGGGCAGATCGCCGGAACGATGCAACTGACGCTGCTGCCGGGGCTGAGCCGTCACGGAATGCTCCGAGCCCAGATCGAGGCGGTCCGTGTCGCGGCCAGGCAACGCGGACAGGGACTAGGCCGGGCAATGATCGAGTGGGCGATCGAGCAGGCTCGCGAGCGCGGCTGCGGTCTGGTCCAACTGACATCGGACAAACGGCGTCCCGATGCCATCCGCTTCTACGAGGCGATGGGCTTCACGGCTTCGCACGAAGGCCTGAAACTGCCGCTATAGGCGCAGTTGCGCGCCGATGATTCGCATAAAGCGACAGGTGCATCGCCGTCGGTGATCGCCCGTGCGATTAGGCCGTGACAGACTTAGAGGATTCCGCGCCCGCACCATCCCCGGACCGATGGGAGCGGCTGACATGTCGCACAAGGCAAGGATCCTGCTCGTCGATGACGTCAACGAAAACCTCATAGCGCTCGAGGCGATCCTCGCCACGCTCGGCCAGGAGATCATCTCCGTCCGCTCCGGAGAGGCGGCGCTCGAGGCGCTGCGCTCACACGAATTCGCCATAATCCTTCTGGACGTGCTGATGCCCGGCATGAACGGCTTCGAGACCGCGGCGAACATCAAACGCTTCACGGGGATGCGCGATGTTCCGATCATCTTCCTCACCGCCGCCGGCGCGGAGCCGGAGCACGCGTTCCGCGGGTACGCGGCGGGCGGGGTGGACTACATCGCCAAGCCCTTCGACCCCTGGGTGCTGCGGGCGAAGGTGGCGGTCTTCGTCGACCTGTACATCAAGAACCTGCAGCTGCGTGAACAGGCCGAGCTGCTGCGACGGCACGCGGACAGCGCCGGAGCTGGCGGGTCCGCCGGCTCGTCTGGTGTGCTGGCCGAAATGTCCCGGCGGTTGTCGGCGATAGAGGCCGCGGCGGCCGGGCTGACCGACCAGCTCGCGGCGAAGGCGGACGCGGTGCTGGCCGACGGCCTCAGCCAGCTAGACCATGGCATCGGCCGCCTCCGGGACACCCTGGACGCTCTCGGCGTCGACCGCCCGTCAGCAGAGCGCCCGTCGCAGGCCGTACTTGAGGATGGCAGCTGCCTCGAATGAGGGAATGAGGTCGCCGGGACCCCGGCCAACGCCTCATGAATCACGGCTGTTCGTTCAGCACTTCAGATTTTCTGCCTGGCGCTAGCCAGCCCGCCTCGGTGTGCTCGCGGACGATCTTCGCGGGCACGCCGGCGACCACACACCGGTCTGGCACCTCGCCGCGCACCACCGACCCGGCCGCGATCACGACGTTCCGTCCGATCCGCGAGCCGGGGAGCACGATCGCCCCGGCGCCAAGCCACGACCCCGCGCCGATCGTGACAGCGCGGTTGACAGGGAGCTGGCGGCCGATGGGCGTGTGCGGGTCGGCGTACCCATGGTTCTGGTCGGTGATATACACATACGGCCCGGTCCAGACGTCGTCGCCGATGCGCACGCTCTGATGCGCCACGATGTGGCTGCCGCGGCCGATCACGCAGCGGTCGCCGATCCGCAGCACCGGGTCGGGGCCAAGGTCCTGGCCCGGCACGATGCCGGCCGAGATCGTCACCTCCGCGCCGATCAGGGTGTCCTCGCCGACAGTGATCCACCCCTCGCCAAACACCGCCCCAGCCGGAAACGCCATGACCGACCCGCGGCCGAACCCGCGGAATGCCCGCCCGGCCGGCGTGTCGCCCGTCACCATTCCGGCGCGCTGGAACTCGCGCCACACCCAGTGCGCTGCCCGCCACTCGAGCGTCCGCCGAGCGTCCCCGATCGGCGACTTTAGCCGCTTCCACCACATCACCAGGGCATTGTCCCGCGCCTCGCCGACCCGGTCGTCCCCTTCCCCCCGGGTTAGCCTCGGCCGGGCCGGCGGCGCGGGTTCCTGGGGCAGTGGCGCGAGTTCCGGACTGGCGGTGACGAGCGGTTAGAGCAGCGGGAGGGAGGTCGCGCCGGAGGGGGCCCCGATGTCGTCGGGGATCGCCGGAGTCGCGACCGCGCGGCCGGTGCGAGCTGGGCCGGTGCGGGCCGGGACGGCGCGGGCGGCCAGCTGGCCGCAGGCACCGTCGATCTCGCGGCCGCGCGTGTCCCGGACGGTCACGGGAACGCCGTGGGCGGCTATCTGGCTGACGAACTCTTCCTGGACGCCGGGCAGCGAAGCGGTCCACTTCGAGCCGGGCGTCGGGTTAAGCGGGATGAGGTTCACGTGCGCCAGGTGCCCCGCGAGCAGCGAGCCGAGCAGGTCGGCCCGCCACGGCTGGTCATTCACATCCTTGATCAGTGCGTACTCGATCGAGACGCGCCTGCCGGTGGCGGCCGCGTAATCCCACGCGGCGGACAGCACCTCGGCGACCTTCCAGCGGCGGTTCACCGGGACAAGTTCGTCGCGTGCCTCATCATCCGGGGCGTGCAGGGAGACCGCGAGCGTCACCGACAGGCCCTCCTGGGCCAGGCGGGCAATCGCGGGGACGAGACCCACGGTGGACACGGTGATCGAGCGCTGCGAGATGCCAAGGCCGCCGGGGACAGGGTCGGTGAGGCGGCGGACCGCCGCGATCACGTTGCGGTAGTTCGCCAGCGGCTCGCCCATGCCCATGAAGACGATGTTCGAGACCCGGCTGTGCGCGGGGCTGGCCGGGCTGCGCAGGGCGCGTTCGCCCGCCACGACCTGGGCAACGATCTCGGCGGTGGACAGGTTGCGCGTGAGCCCGGCCTGCCCGGTCGCGCAGAACGGGCAGCCCATTCCGCAGCCGGCCTGCGACGACACGCACATCGTGACCCGGTCGGGGTACTTCATCAGCACGGACTCGACAAGTGCACCGTCGAACAACCGCCACAGCATTTTCTGTGTCGCGCCCTTGTCACACGCGAGCGACAGCTCCTGCGTGAGCAGTCGCGGCAGAAGCTCGGCTGCCAATGCCGACCGCACCGCGGCCGGCAGGTCCGTCATGTCCTCAGGCGAATCGGTATACCTGGCGAAATAGTGCCGGGACAGTTGATCAGCGCGAAATTCGCGCTCACCAAGCTCCGCGACAGCCTGCCGTCGCTCCGCCAAGCCGAGGTCGGCGAGATGGCGAGGGGGACGAGACACGGCGGCTCCGTTCAGGCTGACCCACCGATATTACCTGAGCGCAAAGGCTTGATCACGGAGGGCAAACGAGGCGATATTAAGGACTATGGCAATAATGCGGTCCGGTCCCGAGCCGTTCCCGCAGGCCGCCACGCTGCTTGACAGCGTGAGCCCGTACGGGAGCAGGCGGCTCACTGTCGAATTCGACGGCGCAACCACGGTCGCGTACCTGCACGACGAGACGACGGTGATCGCCGCGACGTGGATAGCGAACCACGTCCGCGCGCCGCACACCGCCGACACAAGTAGGCTCAACGCGGGCCGCGCGCCGCTTATGCCCGCCGCCCGCACGCGTCACCCGCGCGGCAGGCCGCCGCTGGACCCGCGCACGCTGCAAGCGCTGTGGTTCGAGGAGGGCGACGGCGTGGCGCTGCTCGAGCGCGGGACGCTGCTCGCCGTCATACCGAGCTGGTCGGACATGAGTGAAGGCATGCCCGGCTACAGTCGGGACGTGATCGGCCGGACGCCGTTCGCCTGGTCGCTCGACGACGCGATCGACGGACTCGGTCCTCGGGTGGAACGGGCCATCGAGTTCTGGCGGTGGCGCGAATCCCCGGTCGGCTGGGGCAAGTTCCAGCAAGCGACGCTCGCGCACCTGACATCGCGGCTGGGCCCGGGCGCGCACTACTGGGACGGCGCTCCGGGCAGGCGCCCGATGCTCGGGATATCCGAGCGCCCCCCGGTCCCCGGCCGGCCGTACACGGTGCTGTCTACCGTCGGGATGAGCGCGCAGCGGATGCCCTTCGTCGAGCGCATCGTCGATGACGCAACCGAGTACGCCCGGATCGAACTCGCGGTCGCGACGACGCTGCCGTCCGGCGTGGCGGCCCTGGTTTTCTTGTGGCTGGCCGGGTACCCGTGGCGCGCGGTGACCTGGTTCGGGCCGGGCCATAGCGTGCGCTGGTACGACAAGTCCTCGAACTTCCCGCTTGGCGGCGGGCACGAGGGAGTGCTGCTTCTCGACGATCCGTCGCCGCTGCCAGGACCACCGGTACCTGACTTGTCCGGGTTCTCGGTAGACGATGACCCAGTCCGCTGGCTTTGGATAATTCCCATTTCTGAACGATCGCGGGTGCTCGCCAAGGACCATGGCTCAGCCGCGCTGGTCAGCCAGCTAGCCGCGGAGCGCCGCGGCTGGATCGTCAATCCGCCAGCCGCGGCGCTGCGCTAACCGCCGCGTGTTATGCGTGAATGTGCAGGTTGACGCCCAGCAGGACAAGCCACCACAGCAAGATCGCGAGCAGCGCGCTCCCGAGAGTCCGCAGCCAGGCGAGGTTGATGTAGTGGTGGTCCCAGGCGACGAAGGCGCCGATAACCACGTAAACAAAAATGAGCAGGCGCGTGAACCACCGTGAAGACATGCCCGTGACTCCGTTTCCGGGAATACCGTGCGATTCCTGGCCGACAAGTCCCATAAAATCCGGCGCTCAAACATTCCGGTGAGGAGTCGGGCGGCCACCGTTCGGGATAACAGAAAAGAGCGACTGGAGTTACGGAGGGACAGCCGTGAGCGGTGGTTAGCGGAGAAAAGCGGAGAGGAGGAGCCAGACGACGGGGGCGCAGAACAGCAGCGAGTCGATCCGGTCCAGGATGCCGCCGTGCCCGGGGAGCAGCTTTCCATAGTCTTTGATCTGCAGGTCCCGCTTGATCATGGAGGCGGCGAGGTCGCCGAGTACCGCGGCGGCGACCGCGGCGACGCCGATGACGGCGCCCTGCCACCAGTACCCGTGCAGCAGCGTGGGCAGCAGCACGACGCCCGCCCCGATCGTGGCGAGCGCGGAGCCGGCCAGGCCCTCCCACGTCTTCTTCGGGCTGATGGCCGGGACCAGCTTGTGGGCGCCGGAGCGGCCCAGCGTGATGCCGGCGAAGTAGCCGCCGATATCGCTGCATATCGCCAGGATGATGAACGTCAGGACGCGGCGGCCGCCGTCGTGCGACGCCAGCATCGCGGCGACGGTCGCCCCGAGCAGCGCGAGGTAGGCCAGCGCGAACACGGCTGCCGTGACGTCCTTGACGTAGCCCTCAATGCCGCCGAACATGCGCCAGGCGAGGATCGCCAGCATGGTCAGCGCGAACGCCGCCGCGACCGCGCCGCCTGCCGCCCAGTAGGCGGCGGTCACCATCGCGGCACCGCCGAGGGCGACGGGGATCACCGGGATGCGGATCTCGCGAGTGCGCAGCGCGCTGTCGAGTTCGTGGAGCGCGACAAGCAGCGCGGCGCCCATGTAGATCAGGAACGTGGCCTTGACGGTCAGCAGCGTCAGCAGCGCGAGACCGCCGAGGACGGCGCCCACTCCGATCGCGGCCGGGAGGTTGCGGCCGGTCCTGATGCCCTTGCCTGCCTGGGGTGCGACGCCGTCGGGTTTGGCGTCGTCAGGCATGGTCCCTGCGGTGCTCACACCTCGAGCAGCTCGGCTTCCTTGTGCTTGAGCAGCTCGTCGACCTGCGCGATGTAGGTGTCGGTGAGCTCCTGCAGGTCACGTTCGGCGCGCCGCACTTCGTCCTCGCCGGCCTCGCTGTTCTTCACCATCTTGTCCAGCGCGTCCTTGCCGTGTCGCCTGATGTTCCTGATGGCCACCCGGCTGTCTTCGGCCTTGGAGCGCGCGGTCTTGATGTACTCGCGGCGGCGCTCCTCGGTCAGCTCAGGGAAGACCACCCGGATGATGACGCCGTCGTTGCCTGGGTTCACGCCGAGGTCGCTGTTCCTGATGGCCTTCTCGATCGTGCCGAGGCTCGCCTTGTCGAACGGCTGGATGATGACCATCCTCGGCTCGGGCACGTGGAAGGAGGCGAGCTGATTCAGCGGCGTCTGGGTGCCGTAGTACTCGGCGGTCACCTTGGCGAAAATGCTCGGGTGGACACGGCCGGTGCGGATGTTGCTGAAGTCTTCCTTGGCGACCGTGACCGCCTTGTCCATCTTTTCCTCGGCCTCGAGGAGGGTGTCATCGATCATCGTTACGGCTCCTGTGGGTGCACTTCAGTGCCGGTCGGCTCGGACCTCATCCGCGGACGGCCCTCCCCACTCTACTTCCCCACTCGCCTCCGGGCGTTTTTCACCCGCGCCCTTTGGTTCGCGGGAGGATCGCTCGTTTAGGCCTGGCCTACCTGGAAGCGGGCGAATGCACGTACCGTTACGCCGTCGCCCTTGAGCACCTGAGCGACAGACTGCTTCGGCTCCTTCACGAACGCCTGCTCGACAAGCACGACATCCTTGAAGAAGGCGCCGAGCCGGCCCTCGACGATCCTCGGAATCGCCTGCTCCGGCTTGCCTTCGTCGCGGGTGATCTGCTCGGCGATCCTGCGCTCCTTCTCCACCACATCCGCGGGCACCTCGTCGCGGGTGGTGTACAGCGGGCGCATGGCCGCGATCTGCTGCGCCAGGTCCCTCGCCACCTCCTCGCTCGGCTTGTCCAGCTGGACGAGCACGCCAAGGGTGGGCGGCAGGTCGCGGTCGGAACGGTGCAGGTAGCTGGTCACGTAGCCGCCCTCGAAACGGGCGAAGCGGCCAAGCTCGATCTTCTCCTTGATCGAGGCGCTGGCGTCCTCGATCAGCGCCTCGACGGTCTTGCCCGGCTCCACTTCCGTGGTGAGCAGCGCAAGCCGGTCGGTCACTGCGCTGGCGAGAGCGGCCTTCGCGATCTTGGCCGCCGCCGCCTGGAACTGGTCGTTCTTAGCCACGAAGTCGGTTTCGCAGTTCAGCTCGACGAGCACGCCGGCGCTGTTGCCGTCCAGCTCTGCCGTGACCAGGCCGTTCCCCGCGGTACGGGTAGCGCGCTTGGTCACGTCCTTGGCACCCTTCAGGCGCAGGATCTCTACAGCCGCCTCAAAGTCGCCGTCGGCTTCCGTGAGGGCGTTCTTGCAGTCCATCATTCCCGCGCCGGTCTGCTCGCGCAGCCGCTTAACATCAGCGGCGGAGATATTCGCCATGTCGTGATTCCTCGCTCGTTCGTGGTCACTCGTCGCCAGCGGCGCCGGCTTCGACCTCGACCGAGGCCTCGAGTGGGGCCTCGGCTTCGATCTCGACTGGGGCCTCGGCATCGACCTCGGCCTGGGGTTCGACCTCGGCCGGGGATTCGACCTCGGCCTGGGGTTCGACCTCGGCTGGGGCCTCGGGTTCGACATCGGGTGCAACGTCTTCTTGGGCCTCGGCCACCGCTTCGGCGGCCGCCGAGTTAGTGCCCACCAGCTCAGCGGCGGGCTCGCCGCCAATCTCGCCGGTGCGCTCGAGCAGGTCACGCTCCCACTCCGGCAGCGGCTCCTCGCTGGAGAACTGGTCGTCGGTCGGCTTCTGATCGGTCTCGGCCGCGCCGGCTCGCGCGATCAGGCCGTCCGCGACCGCGTCCGCAACCACCCGGGTCAGCAGCGCCACGCTGCGGATCGCGTCGTCGTTACCGGGGATCGGGAAATTTACCTCGTCTGGGTCGCAGTTCGTGTCCAGGATGGCGACCACCGGGATGTTCAGCTTGCGCGCCTCGCTGACCGCGATGTGCTCCTTCTTGGTGTCCACCACCCAGATCGCGCTCGGCACGCGCGACATGTCCCTGATCCCGCCCAGGGTCCGGTCAAGCTTGTCCCGCTCGCGCTTGAGCTGCAGGAGCTCCTTCTTGGTCATACCGGAGCCGGGCACGTCGGTGAAGTCGATCTCCTCGAGTTCCTTCAGCCGCTGCAGCCGCTTGAACACGGTGGAGAAGTTCGTGAGCATGCCGCCCAGCCAGCGCTGGTTGACGTACGGCATGCCGACCCGGCGCGCCTGCTCGGCGATCGCTTCCTGGGCCTGCTTCTTGGTCCCGACGTACAGGATCGTGCCGCCGTGCGCGACCGTCTCCCGGATGAACTCATAGGCGCGGTCGATGTAGTCCAGCGACTGCTGCAGGTCAATGATGTAGATGCCGTTGCGCTCGGTAAAGATGTAACGCTTCATCTTCGGGTTCCAGCGCCTGGTCTGGTGCCCGAAGTGGACGCCGCTCTCGAGGAGCTGCTTCATGGTGACGACCGGGGCCATCGCTACGGTCCTTCCTTACATGCGCGCGGCGCCTTAGCGGCCGTGCGCGGCTCGGTTACCTCCTGGTGCCCGCGGCTTGTCCGCACCTGCGGCCGACCTTTGCCTTTCGCCCTGGCCGGCGGACCGAGTGGTGCGTCCCGCACGATCCCAGGACCCGGTAGGTCTTCGCTGGGTTCGTGCGGCATGCGGGCACGCGAATTGTGGCCGCTCCCAGGCGCCGTGACAGCGCGTGGGGAAACGACCGCTATCTAGAGTACTTGAAGTCTGGCGCGGCCGTGAGCCGACTCCGGTCTAGGCCCGCGGGTGCGCCTGGCGGTAGCTTGCCTTCAGCCGCTCGGCGGAGACATGAGTGTAGATCTGAGTCGTAGCGGGCGAGGAGTGTCCCAGGATCTCCTGGACGCTGCGCAGGTCTGCCCCGCCTTCGAGCAGGTGAGTCGCGGCGGTGTGGCGGATCACGTGCGGGCTGGCGTCCATGGCCACGCTGGCATCAGTGGCAGCGGAGGCCGCGGCGACCGAAGCGGCGGCGACCGAAGCGGCGGCGACCGAAGCGGCGGCGGCGACCGAAGCGGCGGCGGCGAAATTGGCGGCCCGCAGCCGCGCGTGCACGATGCGCCGGGCGGTCCGCGGGTCGATGCGTCCGCCGCGCGCGCCCAGGAACAGAGCGGCTCCACTGCGTGCGGTCGCGAGCACCGGACGGCCGAGTTCCTCCCACCTGGCCACGGCCCGGACCGCCGGTATGCCGACAGGAACGACCCTTTCCTTCCGGCCCTTGCCGAAGACACGCACGGTACGCCGGTCCTTATCAAGCCCGTCGACGTCCAGGTCGCATAGTTCGCTCACCCGGATCGCGGACGCGTAGAGCAGTTCGAGCACCGCCGCGTCGCGCATGGCTATGGCCGCGGCCCTGCGCTGGCCGGAGGCGAAGTCCCGCAGCGCTCTGTCCTCACAGTCCGCGAGGACCGTGTTCATCTCTTCGCGGCGCAGCACCTGAGGCAGGACCCGGTGCGTCTTCGGGGTACCGAGCTGCGGCCCGGGATCGGCGGCGAGCCATCCTTGGCGGTGCGCGAAGGAGGTGAACGCCCGTGCCGCCGCGCCGCGCCGCGCCAGCGTCGCTCGCGCGGCCCCGGCCTGGTGCTGGCTGGCCAGCCAGCCGCGCAGCGTGGTCACGTCGAGCGAGCCCGGCTCGGTTACTCCATAACGCCAGGCGTACTCGAGGAGCGACTGAACGTCACCGTGATAGGCGCGCACGGTATGGCGTGACAGCGCGCGCTCAGCGTCAAGGTGCCGGCTGAACTCCGCGAGCGCGTTGCTCAGCTCGGTCGGCAGCGCCTGTCGCGAACCGTCCCCGTCCCCGACGCGCGCCTGAGCCGTAGCCATGGGCAAAGTGTGCACCGGACCGGGCCAGTTGGGAACAACCTGACAAATGATTTACCTGGCTGTTGCATGGCGGTCGCAATCGGTATCAGGAACGGCGCAGCCGCCACCCTTGGTCACAGCGTTCGGCGAAGCCGACAGCGGCGAGCGCGCCCAGGCAGCGAAGCACGGTGTCTGGGTCGAGGCCGGCCCTGGACGCGATCTTGAGCGACCCCATCCCGCCGCGCGACGGCAGCGCGTCGAGGACGGCGGCCGCTTCCAGATCGAGCGCGTCACGCCCGAGCAACGCGCCCGCGTCTGTGCCGGGCCCCGTGCCCGGCCCCGCGGCCGGGCTTGCGGACGGGCTTGCGGACGGGTCGCCTGCCGCCGATCCCAACGGGGACAGGTACTCGATGACATCGGCCGCGCTCGTCACGAGCATGCCCTGCCACTCCCTGATGACCGTGTGGCAGCCGGCGGACAGTTCGGAGGTGATAGGGCCGGGCACCGCCATCAGCGGCCTGCCGAGGTCGCGGGCGTGCCGTGCTGAGTTCAGCGCCCCGCTGCGACTCGCGGCTTCCACGACGACGGTGCCCGCCGCCAGTGCGGCGATTGTCCTGTTACGAACAAGGAATCTAAGTCGAGTTGCGTTCCGGCCTGGCGGCCATTCGCTCACAACCACGCCCTGAGCCGCGATCGCGTCCAGCAGGTCCGCGTGGCCGGCCGGGTAGGGCACATCCACCCCGCAGGCCAGGACCGCCACCGTCACACCGTCAGCGGCGAGCGCGCCGCGATGCGCGGCCGCGTCGACGCCGTAGGCGCCGCCCGAGACTACCGTCCAGCCGCGCTCGGCGACCGACGCGGCGAACTCGGAGGCCACGTAGCTGCCGTAGGCGGTAGCCGCGCGCGCCCCCACGATCGCCACCGAACGTACGCAACTGAAGCGTAGGTCCGCGGAGCCGCGCAGCCACAGCGCGTAGGGCATGGCGGCGCCCAGGTCGTCAAGGCGGGCCGGCCATTCCGGGTCGCCCGGGCAGGCCAGGCGGATCCCGGCACGGCAAAGCCCGGCGATGTCGTCCGCCGACGGCAGCTCGGTCAGCCGGACCTGCCAGCACCGCATCGCTCGCCGGGCGGCGGCACGCGCCGCGCCGCTATCCAGGAAGTCCGGTACGGTGCCCGCCTTGATCGCCGCCAGCATCGGCGCCGCGCCGTGGCCGCGCACCAGCGCGCCAAGCTGCAGATCGCCGGGCTCGGCGAGATAGGTGAGCGCGGCCCGGGCATACGATTCCTCGTCCAGGCGGCCGGTCATCGCGGCACCCCCAGCCACAGGGCGATCGCGACGCTGACCTCGTCAGAGCCTGGCCGCGATTTACCGCTCAGGTCGGCCACGCTCCACGCGACCCGGACGATCTTGTCGGCGCCCCGCGCGCTCACCTGGCCGAGTTCCATCGCTCGGTCAAGCGACCGCAGCGCCCCGGACTCGGGAGGGAACGAACGGCGCAGCTCGGCCCCCGGAATCTCGGCGTTGAGCCGCCACGGGGTGCCGCTGAGCCGGCGCGTCATGTGCTCGCGCGCGCCGGCTACCCGCTGCGCCACGACCACGCTTGTCTCGGTGAAACCGCGGTCATACAACATCTCTCGCCTGCTCACCGGCTGCAGTTGGACCTTCACGTCCACTCGGTCAAGCAGCGGCCCTGAAAGCCGGCCGAGGTACCTGCGCCTGGTCGCCGGGCTACAGCCGCAGCCGGCTCCCCTGGACGACCACTTCGCGCACGGGCACGGGTTGGCCGCCAGAACCAGGGTGAACCTGGCCGGGAACCTGGCGCACATCGCGGACCGCGCAATCACCACCTCGCCCGCCTCGAGCGGCTGACGAAGCGCGTCGAGCACGTCCCTGTCGAATTCGGGCGCCTCGTCCAGGAACAGCACCCCACGGTGGGCCAGTGAGGCCGCCCCTGGCCGGATGATGCCGCTGCCGCCGCCGACGATCGCGGCCTTGCTCGCGGTGTGGTGCGGGGCGCAGAACGGCGGCTCGGTCAGCAGGCCGGCACCCGGCCTGAGCGTCCCCGCGACCGAATGTATCGACGTGACTTCGAGCGCGGCGGCTGGCTCGAGCCCGGGCAGGATCGTCGGGAGGCGCTCGGCCAGCATGGTCTTGCCGGCTCCTGGCGGGCCGAGCAGGGACAGGTTGTGTCCGCCTGCCGCGCAGATCTCGACGGCTTTGCGGGCCTCAGATTGCCCGAGGACTTCCGCGAGATCCATATGTCGCACCCGTGAGCCTAGCGTTCCGGCCGGTGGGTCCGGCGGGTCCGGCGGCGGCGGGGGAGGCACGGGCGCCGGCCCGCCGCGCAGCCACATCGCCACCTGTGCCAGGCAGCCCGCGGCGATCACCCGTGCATCGGGCACTAGGCGTGCCTCCGCGGCGTTCTCGGCGGCCACCACGACCGTGCTGAGGCCCTCGGCCGTAGCGGCGATGACCGCGGGCAGCACGCCGGGTACGGGCCGCAGCCGTCCGTCGAGGCCAAGTTCGGCGAAGAACATGATCCCGTGCGGCGATGACAGCGGCAGGGCCTCCGACGCGGCCAGGATCGCGATCGCGATCGCGAGATCGAAACCGCTCCCGCGCTTGGGCAGGCTCGCCGGCGACAACCCCACGGTGATCTTCGACTGCGGCCACTTCTCGGCGCTATTGACGATCGCGGCCCTAATCCGGTCGCGCGCCTCGCGCAAAGCCGTGTCCGGCAAGCCGACCAGGATCGTCATCGGCAGGCCCTGAGCGATGTCCGCCTCCACCTCGATCAGGTGGCCCGCGACGCCGACAAGCGCGACAGAATGGGTGCGGGCAAGCGCCATCTAGCCCACCCCCCGCACGTGCTCGATCGTGAACCCGCCGGTTCCCTCATGCAGCAGGCCCAGCACGTCGATGCGTATCTGGTCGAACCTGATGCCATGAGCGTTCAGCCAGCACACCGCGAGCCTGCGCAGCCGACGGCGTTTAGCCGTGCCGACGGCCTCGAGCGGGGTGCCGTACCGAGTCCCCGATCGGGTCTTGACCTCGCAGACGACGAACGTGTGCCGCTCCACCGCGACGATGTCGATCTCGCCGTCGGCGCAGCGCCAGTTGCGGTCGAGAATCCGGAAGCCGCAGCTCTCCAGATACTTCACGGCGGCCTGCTCGCCATCACGGCCAAGCACGTCCTTGGCGTGCATCGTCATCACCTCCGGAAATGACGATGGCCGGCATCGCATTAATTGCGCAGCAGGCAATTCCCGGCTGTGGACCAAACCTTAAGCAAGCCGCCAATTGTGGATAAAGGCACCAGGAATGTCAGTGCCGCCTGCTTTAATGCCAGCGGGCGAGCCGCGCGCTACTTGGCGGTGGCGCGACGGGCCTGAGGCTCCCTACCGAACGGCTAGGACGGGCTTGGCAGCGGCTCTAGCGGCGGAATGTCCAGCGTCACGGTGTCTTCGCCGAGGGTGAGCTTCTCGCCGTGGTGCAGGATTGGCATCGGATCGCCCGCAAGCAGCGAGTAGCGCGCCTCGCCGGAGCGCGCCTCAACGAGCACGATTCGTCCCCGGTACCGCATCCGGAACGCCAGTCCCACGATGCCCGGGGGAAGCCGCGGCTTGAACGACAGCGCGCCCTCCTCGACGCGCATCCCGCCGAACCCGCCGACCAGCGCCGTCCAGGCGCCGGCCAGC
>DATMKQ010000170.1:0-2351 GCA_035571275.1 Trebonia sp. | reverse complement strand
CCGTCGCGCAGAAGATCGCCACGAACCTCCGCGCCCTGGGGGCCACCCGGTTCGACCTGAAGTACGGCATGCCGGGCCTGACGCACGATCAGCTCATGAGCAACATCGAGCTGTACGGGCGCCAGGTCATCCCGCACGTCCGCGAACTGCTCAGCTAACCCGGGAACGACCGGCCCGTCACTGCCGCCTGAGAAGCTGACCCGCCTGAAGCGCTCGACGTTCCCGCCCGCCACGCACTCGCCGGGATACCAAGGCCAGCCGTTGGACGGGGCTGGCAGAAGTCGTGTCCGCCGGGACGTCGACAGCGGGATCGCCTCGAGAAACATGCCGCAGCACGCCGAACTGTTCCGGCACAATGATTGACTGACTTCGGAGGCAATGACCGTGTCCGTATACCGGGCCATCGAGAACCTGATCGCGACCTACGCCGAGCTCGTGGATGACGGCGATTTCGCGGGTCTCGGCGCCCTGTTCGCCGACGCCACCTTCACGGGCAGCGGCGCACCAGTTAGCGGATCAGACGCCATCGAGAAGATGTTCGCGGACACGCTGATCGTTTACGACGACGGCACGCCACGCACCAAGCACGTGACAACCAATGTCATCATCGAAGCCGACGAGGAGGCGGGCACGGCAGTTTCGCGTGCGTACTTCACCGTGCTGCAGGCTCGGCCCGGCCTGCCTCTGCAGCCCATCGCCAGCGGCCGGTACCGTGATCGCTTCGAACGCCGCGACGGGCAGTGGCGCTTCGCGGAGCGGCGCGTCCGCGTCGATCTCGTGGGCGACGTGAGCGGCCATCTTCGCCGCCCGAAATAGGCTCTAGGGGACGACGGTGACCGGCCACTTCCCGGCCCGTATCAAGCGGCCGGCCAGTGAGCCCACGATCCGGTGGCCGAGGTGCTCGGACGCGCCGACGACCACAAGGTCCGCGTGCGTCTGCTCCGCGATCTTGGTGAGCTCGGCCAGCGGATCCCCGCGGACCGAGCGGAACTCGGCCGCTATACCGGTCTCGGCGGTACGGCTGAGCATCAGTTGTTCCAGCTCCTTAGCGACCTGCTCGAAGGTCTCGCTCATCACGGCCGCGCCGCCCGGCGCCGCGGCGGCGCTGGCCGGTATCCGGCTCACGTACACGGCCAGCAGGCGGCTGCCCTGCCGCCGCGCCAGCCCGCCAGCGTAGGCAGCGGCGCGCAGCGAGGTCCGCGAGCCGTCCACGCCGACCAGGATCAGCGACGGACCGTCGGTACCGAACTCGAAGTCAGGCACTGGAGAACTCACCACACCATTGTGCCCATCTCGACGGTAGCCAGGCACGCCGTGCTGCCCTGACCGGGCCGCTGGATAGTATGGGGTGGCGATTTCGCACAGCAGCGAGAGTCCGGTGGTCGCGGTGCAACTCACCAGGCAGCACGTGG
Source organism: Trebonia sp. (assembly GCA_035571275.1). Taxonomy (GTDB): domain Bacteria; phylum Actinomycetota; class Actinomycetes; order Streptosporangiales; family Streptosporangiaceae; genus Trebonia. The sequence goes on along the minus strand of DATMKQ010000170.1, from coordinate 939 downwards.
TTGCCATGTTGCGCAAAGCAGGATTGCCGGAGGTGGCCGACGACGCCCAGCGTGAACTGCCCGACCCGGTTGACAGCGAACAGGCGGCGGAATGGGCCGTACCGTACGGCATCAACATGGGCGAGCTCATGGACCGGCTGGGCGGCAGCCTATGACGCCACCAGGTCGCGAAGGCTGAAGCTGAATCAGGGCATGCACCACGCCCGTTCGGTGCCAAAGACATCTACTACCGAACGGGCGGCGTCATCGCGGCTGCTGCAGGCGGCCAGCGCGGCTGCCTGACCGAACTTTATTTCAGCCGGCGAGCACGTCTGGAGAGCTCGCGTCGTAGTCGGTGAGCCAGGCTCCGCCGCGCCCTTCCGGGTCGCGCCGGTTCACGCGCCGTCGCCATGCGATCTTCAGATCTCGCCGCCAGGCGGCCCACGGCGACGTCAGGTGGTTGCTCAGCCCCCGCTCGCGGGCGGTGAGCACCACCCGGCTTGCTCTCGGCCGGCGGGTGCGCTCGTATCGGGCCAGGCCCGTGAGCGGATCAGAGGCCTCCGCCAAGAGCGCCGTCGCCAAGACCGCGCCGTCCTCGATCGCCTGGCAGGCGCCCTGTCCGAGGTAAGGGAGCATCGGATGCGCGGCATCGCCCAGAACGGTGACCCGGCCGCGCGTCCACTGCGGGATCGGGTCGCGGTCGTAGAGCGCCCACTTGTACCAGGTGTCCGCGGCGGCGAAGAGGCGAAGCAGGGACTCGTGCCAGCCGGCGTAGCGCTCAAGCACCTCCTCGCGGCTGCACTCAGCGATCCACGACTCGTGGCGGTAGTTGTCATCGTCGTAGTGGCAGACGACGTTGATCAAGTCCTCGCCCCGCAGCGGATATAGGACGATCGTGCCGTGCGGGCCAAACCACTGGGCACCTTCGGTGTAGGGCCAGGTACCGCGGATGGCTCCGGT
>DATMKQ010000169.1:0-2390 GCA_035571275.1 Trebonia sp. | reverse complement strand
GAAGAACGAGCTGGTCCTCGCGGTGCTGAAGCGGGACGGCGTCGAGGTCTACGAGGGCTCCCGCCGGTACATCGAAGCCGTCAGGGCGGCCGGGCTGCGCACCGCGGTCGTGTCGTCGAGCGCGAACACCGAAGCCGTCCTCGACGCGGGCGGCGTCGCCGGCCTGTTCGATGTGCGGGTCGACGCCCTGGTAGCCAAGAAGCTCGGGCTGCACGGCAAGCCCGCGCCCGATACGTTCCTCGAGGCGGCACGCATGCTTGGCTTCGCCGCCGCCGAGGCGGCGGTCTTCGAGGACGCGCTGGTCGGGGTTGCGGCGGGCCGCGCGGGTAACTTCGGCTTCGTGGTCGGCGTGGACCGGGTGGGGCAGGCGGACGCGCTTCGCTCGCATGGAGCGGACATCGTGGTCCAGGACCTGGGGGAGCTGCTGTGATCACTAACGCGTACTACGGCGCCGAGCCGTGGTGCCTCACCGAGGCACGCGTTGACCTGGACGTGCTCGCGCAGAGCGAGTCGGTTTTCGCCCTGTCCAACGGGCACATCGGCCTGCGCGGCAACCTGGATGAGGGGGAACCGTACGGGCTGCCAGGCACGTACCTGAACTCGCTGTACGAGGTCAGGCCGCTGCCGTACGCCGAGGCCGGGTACGGGTTCCCCGATGAGGGCCAGTCGGTCATCAACGTCACCAACGGCAAGGTGATCCGGCTGCTGGTGAACGACGAGCCGTTCGACATCAGGTACGGGTCCGTGCAGTCGCACACCAGGACCCTCGACCTGCGGGCAGGCACCCTGACCAGGAAGGTCGTGTGGACCTCGCCGGCCGGGCACACCGTGCAGATCGAATCGGTGCGCCTGGTGTCGCTGACCCAGCGCGCGGTCGCCGCGATCAAGTACACGGTCAAGCCGGTGGACGAGACCCTGCGGCTGGTCGCGCTCTCGGAGATCGTGGCCAACGAGGAAGTGCCGGTGAGCGCCGCCGACCCGCGCGCCGCCGCAGTGCTGGCGTCGCCGCTGGTCAGCGAGGAACATCAGGCGTCCGACGGCAAGCACCCGCGTGCGGTGCTCGTCCACAGCACGCGGATGAGCAAGCTGCGGCTGGCCTGCGCGATGGGGCATGACGTCAAGGGCCCGAGGCTGATGACGATGGGGACCGAGTCGTTCCCCGACCTCGGCCGGCTGACGGTCGCCGCCCAGGTCAAGCAGGGCGAAGAGCTCAGCCTCGTGAAGTACCTCGGCTACGGGTGGTCGTCGCAGCGCTCGCGGTCCGCGCTGGTCGACCAGGTCCACGGCGCGCTCGCCGCCGCCCAGCTGACCGGCTGGGAGGGGCTGCTCCGCGAGCAGCGCGAGTACCTGGACTCGTTCTGGGAGGGCGCCGACGTCGAAGTCGACGGTGACGTCGAGATCCAGCAGGCAGTCCGGTTCGGCCTGTTCCACATCATGCAGGCGGGCGCCCGCGCCGAGTACCGGCCGATCCCCGCGAAGGGGCTGACAGGGAACGGGTACGACGGGCACACGTTCTGGGACACCGAGATGTTCGTGCTCCCCGTCCTGACGCATACCCTGCCTGGCGCGGCGTCGGACGCGCTGCGCTGGCGGTACCTCGTGATGGATCTGGCTAAGGACCACGCCAAGGAACTCGGCCTGGCTGGCGCCGCCTTCCCGTGGCGGACGATCCGCGGCCAGGAAACCTCCGGGTACTGGCCCGCCGGGACAGCCGCGTTCCACATCAACGCCGACATCGCGTACGCGGTCATTAAGTACATCGACGCGACCGGGGACGAGGCATTCGAGCGGGAAGTCGGCCTGCCGCTGCTCGTCGAGACGGCGCGGCTCTATCGCTCCCTCGGCCAGCACGACGCCATGGGGAAGTTCCGCATCGAGGGCGTGACAGGGCCGGACGAGTACAGCGCCATCAAAGACAACAACGTCTACACCAACCTGATGGCGCAGTACAACTTCTCCAGCGCCGCCGACCTGGCGGAAAAACTGCAGGACGCGGCCCGCGAACTCGGCGTCACGACCGAGGAGACCGCCGCGTGGCGGGATGCCGCCGCCGACATGCATATCCCCTTCGACTCCCGGCTCGAAGTCCACCCGCAGCACGACGGATTCACCACGTACGCACGGTGGGACTTCGCCGACACCCCGGAAGAGAACTACCCGCTGCTCCTGCACTACCCGTACTTCCAGCTGTACCGCAAGCAGGTCGTCAAGCAGGCCGACCTGGTGCTGGCGATGCAGATGTGCGGCGATGCGTTCACCCCCGAGCAGAAGCGGCGGAACTTCGACTACTACGAGGCGCTCACCGTCCGGGACTCGTCGCTGTCCGCCTGTACCCAGGCGGTGATGGCCGCCGAGGTCGGGCACCTCGATCTCGCCTACGACTACCTCGC
>DATMKQ010000168.1:0-2209 GCA_035571275.1 Trebonia sp. | reverse complement strand
CGCTGAGGGCGACGGGCGGCGTGAGCCGCCTGACCGGCGCCGCCCCGCCGAACGTCCAGGCGTACTCGCCGGGCTCCGGCCGGTAGCTGATCAGTTCCAGGTCGCTCATGGGGTTGCCTCCCCGCCTGTCGCCGGTCCCGTCTCGGCTATCTCGGCCGGCTCGTCGAGGTGCACCAGGCCGACCTCGGCGACCCGCCGCGGGTGCCGTGCGTACAGGTAGCCAAGGTACGCGAGGCCCACCAGCATGAAGCCGCCGACCCCTGGAGCCATGTAGGAGGCGGGCGGCGCGAGCGGCACCACGAAGGAGAACACCTTGATGCCCGCGGAGGTGAGCCAGGCGGGGACGAACGTGGCGATGCCGAGCACCGGAACGATGAGGTAGAGGAAGGGGTTGAAACGACGGCCGTTCCTGTTGGCGGCGCGCGCGAAGTAGCCGATACACGCCGCATTCATCAGAATGTAGATCGCCACGAGCACGATCACGATGCCGGTGCCCGTCATCGCGAACGCGTTCACCGGGTTGTACGCGAGGCCGAGCCCCAGCGTGATCGCGCAGGTGAGCACGAACGACGTCACGATCGCCAGCACCGGCGAGCGGAACCTGGGGTGCACGCGCGCGAACGCGTGCGGGAACGCGTGGATGCGGCCCATCGCGTAGGACATGCGGCTGGCGACGTTCACGCCCGCGTTCGCGTTGGCGATGGTGGAGTTGACGATCGCCAGGAACACGAAGAACCAGAACAGCCCGTACAGGTTCCGCGCCATGCCCTCCCAGGACGACGCGCCGGAGCTGGTGAAGCTGGCGAACTTGTCCGGCCCGAACGCCACGGTGGCCGCGTAGGTGGTGAACACGTACAGGATGCCGATGCCGAGCGTGGCGAGCAGCACGGCCCGCTGCACGGTCCGCCGCGGGTCGCGGGTCTCCTCCGCGAGCGGCGCCGCGCCCTCGAACCCGCCGAACGCCAGCACCGTGTATACCGACCCGGCGATCACGCCGGTCAGGCCCTTGTATCCGCTCGGCGTGTGGCCGGTGCCGAAGACGCTGAGCGTGTTGTGGCTGCCCGCGTGCACCACGAAGAAGATCCCGAGTACCAGGAAGACGGCGATCTCGGACACGCCGAGGATCGTGCCGAGCCGGGCGGACGTGCGGATGCCGTAGTAGCCGGCGGCGAGCACGATCGCCGCGCCGGCGATCGACCACGGCCACCACAGGTTCGCCGGGTAGCCGGCGAAGTCGGAGTTGATGGTCGACGCCACGGTGAAGCCGAGCTGGAGCAGCACCAGCGGCGGGATCAGGATCGCGACCAGCACGTAACCCCAGGCGGTGAGGAACCCCAGCGACGGGTGCAGGCCCCGGGCGGCGTAGGTGGCGAGCGACCCGGCCGCGGGCATCTCGCGCGCGAGCAGCCCGATGGAGGAAGCGGACAGCAGGCAGGCGATCAGCGCGAAGACCACGGCGAGCGGCAGTGACCCGCCGGCGTACGCCGCCCCCGCGGGGATCGAGGCGGCGATCGCCGCGCCAGGCGCCATGTCGGTGATCGACTGGAAGAGCACCTCGCGCAGCCCGATGGCGTCGCGCCGCAGCCCCGCCGGTGCTTGCCGCGACGCCGCTGTCCCAGTTGCCATTCTTCGCTCCTGTCTCACGGGTGCTGTTTGATTGCGAGTTTCCGCTCGTTTCTTGAAAGAAGCAATACATTCGGAACGGGCCCGTGGCGACTCCCCGCCCGCCCCGCAAAACCCCAGGTCAGGCCCAACGGGCCGAGGCGAGGGCCGTACGCGCCAAATGACTTCGTCTCCGAGCGGGTGACCGGTCACACTCGGCGCGGAGCGCGCACAGTGAATCTACGAATCTACGTATGGAAAGGGCGCCTATCCGGCGGCCAGATGGTGCTGGCTCCGGGCCTGGGCACGCTCCCCGTCCCCCCGGCGCGGCACCAGCTGCCCGGCCGCCGTAGACCCACGCCTTTCAACGTCTGCAGGGCAAATGAGCCGCTCGCGCCATATCAGCAACGTGCGCTGCGGTTATCGCCAGTCACACCAGCCACTTCTGCTGAGTGCGCCCCGCGCCCCGGCTAGCAGGCGTTGTCGGCCTTGTTGGCCGCGGCGTTGAGCTGGCTGACGGTCGCGGACGGCACCGAGCCGCTCTGCACGTCGGTGCGCACGGCGGTCAGTTCCGTGAGCAGGCCGTTGAGCGCGGTCTTGGCGGAGG
>DATMKQ010000167.1:0-5855 GCA_035571275.1 Trebonia sp. | reverse complement strand
ATGTCGGTCGCACGGATGACGTGTTCAAGGCCTCCGACTACCGGATCTCCCCGTTCGAGCTGGAAAGCGTGCTCATCGAGCACGAGGCCGTCGCCGAGGCGGCGGTCGTGCCCTCACCGGACCCGGTCCGGCTCGCGGTTCCCAAGGCCTACGTGCTGCTCGCCGCGGGCGCCGCGGCCGGCCCCGAACTCGCCAGGGACATCATGGCGTTCTGCCGCGAACGGGTGGCGCCCTACAAGCGGATCCGCCGGATCGAGTTCGCTGACCTGCCCAAGACGATCTCCGGCAAGATCCGCCGGGTCGAACTGCGCGAGGCCGAGACCGAAGCCCGTGAGCGCGGCGTCACCGAGTTCTGGGAGGAGGATTTCAGCTGGTGACGTCGGCGGAGGTGAACCGGGCCCACGCGATCAGGAAGAACACCGCGGCATAGACCCCGAACGACAGCAGCCCGTGCCAGATCGACGTGGTGTCCATCGGCATGCGCAGGAACGAGTCGAAGTATGCCCACCAGTGCGTCGGGAGGTAGGGTCCGGCCGCCGCGAACTGCGGTACCTGGTCGACGACTTCGCTGCCCACCACGAGGATCGTGATGGCCGCGATGGCGCCGATGGCATGTTCTGTGAACGTGGAGATCGCCAGCCCGATGGCGCCGACCGCGGCCATCGCCGCGCACGTGTACAGCGTCACGAGGAGCACCCGCCACAGGCCGTCGGCGAGCGAGACCGTATTCCCCGACAGCAGCGTCACCGGACCGTGCGGGAATAGAGCGATCCCAGTGATAAGTGCCACGACCGTGACGATGAACGTCGCGGCGACGGCGAACACCACGATCGCCAGGTACTTCACGACGAGCAGCCTGGTCCGCCCGGCCGGCACCGCCAGCAGGTAGCGCAGCGTGCCGTACCCGGCCTCGCCGGCGACGGAGTCGCCTGAGATCACGGCCACCGCCAGCGGCAGCACCAGGACAAGCAGCAGCGCCAGCGCGATGAACGTGAGGAACACGCCGTTGCCCGCGAGCTGATTGAACAGCTGGCCCGCGCCGCTGGGACCGCCGCCACCGCCCGGTCCCGACCCGCCCTGCGGCGCGGCCACCTTCAGGCCGATCCCGATGAGCAGCGGGAACAGCGCGACGACGCCGAGCAGCAACTGGTTTCGTCTGCGGAAAAAGGTGAGCCTCAGTTCGTTACGAAAAAATCTGAGATTTCGCTGGCCAGGGCGGATTGGGGGGACGGGTAGTCCGCCCAGGCGGGGGGTCACCGGGGGGTCGGTCCCCGGGAGCAAATCAGTGCTCGACATCGAAGCCTTCTCCGGTCAGGCCGACGAACAGGTCTTCCAGGCTCGGGGACTCGACGGCCAGGCCGCGGACCCCGACGCCGGCGTGCACGAGTTCGGCGCAGACGACTTCCGGCGCCGCGTCGCCGAGTTCGGCCGTGATGGTGTCATCGCCTGGTACGCCAGGCGCGCCCGCTGCCGGGTCGGCGAGGCCCAGCTTGGCGAACACCTTCGCCGCCATTTCCGCGTCGGCGGTGTGCACCGTGATCCTGGCTGCGCCGGTGCGGCGCAGCTCGGGCAGCGGTCCCTGGAACACCAGCCGCCCGGTCCGCATCACCCCGACGTGCGTGCACACCTGCTCGACCTCGGCCAGCAAGTGCGACGACACGAACACGGTGATCCCGTCCGCGGCGATCTGGCGGACCAGCGCGCGGACCTCGCGGGTACCCTGCGGGTCGAGCCCGTTGGTCGGCTCATCCAAGATGATCAGGTCGCGCGGGCGCAGCAGGCCGGAGGCGATCGCCAGCCGCTGCTTCATGCCGAGGGAGTAGTTCCTGTACTTCTTCTTCGCCGCGGCGGTCAGGCCGACGCGTTCCATGGCGGTGCCGATCCGCTGCTTCGCGGTCCGCGGGTTGACAGACCTGTCGGCGGCGTCGTACCTGGCGAGGTTGTCCCATCCGCTTAGGTAGGGGTAGAAGGCCGGGCCCTCGACTAGCGAGCCGACCTTGTCGAGCACCTCGGTGGCGTGGTCCGGCATCGGCACGCCGAGCAGTTCGGCGGAACCGCTCGTCGGGTAGGCCAGCCCGAGCAGCATGCGGATCGTGGTCGTCTTACCCGATCCGTTCGGCCCGAGGAAGCCGTAGACCGACCCTTGCGGGACCGCCAGATCGACGTGGTCCACGGCCAGCTGGCCGCCGCGGAATCGCTTCGTAAGCGCGGTGCTCGCGATCGCTAGGTCCGCGGCGGCTGGCGTGGCTGGCGTGGCTGGCGTGGCTGACGCGGGGGACGCGGGGGACGCGGCAGGCGCGGCTGGTGTGGTCATCCGCTCGTGTGCCCGACCGCGGCGTAAAGGACACTCGGCTCGACCGCGCCGATGTAGATCTCGCCGTTCGTCATCAGCATTGACATCAGGCTGGTGGTCAGCAGGGTGCCGCTGCCCCACGGGCCGTGCACCGGCTTGGCCGCCGCCAGCAGCGCGTGCAGCACCGCCTGGCTTTCGCCGCCGAAGGCGCCCATGCCGATCGAGCCGCTGCTCGGACCCTGGCCGTTCGCCGACTGCGACGAGCTGCCGAGCAGCCCGCCCGAGCCGATGGCTTCGACATTCGAGATGGCCGACTGCGGAAGCTCGGCCACGCTGAGCCAGCCCGAGCCGAACTCGCCGAACCCCGACGTGTCCTCGTTGCCCGAGCCGGTCCCGCTAGCCTGCTTGCCCAGGTCGCTGCCCACGTTAACCTTGGTGACCTTCGCGCCCGGTGGCGGGGTGAACTGCAGGTTCGCCGGGGCCGGCGTGACGAATGCGATCTGGGTGAAACCAACCTGGAAGGCGGGCGACGTCGCGCCCTTGGCGAAGACCTGCACCCGTAGCGGCACCCCGTACTTGCCGTCGATCGCGATCACCACCTGGCCGACCAGCGACCGCTTGTCCTTGGGTGCGAGGACGAGCTGGTAGGCGGGCTCGCCGGCCACCAAGACGTTGCTTTGCACGGATACCGTGGTCGTCTTGCCGACGGCCTGCAGAACCTCGTTCGCCGCCTGCTGCGGGGTCAGCACCGGACCGGTTTGCACGTGGTCCTTGAAGCGCTTGCCCGCGGGGTTCAATGCCCCCTTGAAGGTGTACTCAGTGACGGCGTTCCGCGCGCTGTCCCAGGACCAGAGCGTGTTGCCGTCCCTGATCGCGTCCATCTCGCTCATGGTCTGCGGCACCTGCACCCGGAAGTGGCTGGCGTCTTCGTAATAGATGTTGACCGTGTGCGATCCCGTGATCAGCGAAGACAACGATGTCGGGTCCGCCGCCTGCGGCAGCTGCGGGAGCCCGAGCGAGGTGGTTTCCACGACGGTGCCGGTCAGCGGGGGCAGTTTCGCGTCCGAGCTGACCTGGGCGAGCAGCTGCGCCGGGGTGCGGCCCGGCAGCGCAGGTGCCGCCTGGGCGATCGTTATCTGCGACACGGCGACGGCGGTGCCGATGACTACCACGGCTGTAGCGGGCACCGCCCAACGGGCCCGTCTGGTCAATTTCACTCGCATACTCCTCACCCGTTCCTTGCCCCTGAAGCCCTTTCATGAACACTGTGCCTAACAGCGGCTGTGAGGAAGCTGAGAGCGGGTTTGGGGCATGCCCGCGATTAAGCCACACTGTACCCGTGCGGGTGCTTGTCGTAGAGGACGAGCGGCGGCTGGCCGCCGCGGTTAAGCGCGGCCTGGAGGCGGAAGGGTTCGTCGTCGACCTCGCGCACGACGGGGTCAGCGGCCTGCACATGGCCCGCGAAGGCGGCTACGACAGCGTGGTGCTTGACATCATGTTGCCCGGGCTCTCCGGTTATAAGGTCTGCGCGCAGCTGCGGGCCGAGGAGAACTGGGTGCCCGTGCTCATCCTTTCGGCCAAGGACGGCGAATACGACCAGGCCGACGGCCTCGACCTGGGGGCGGACGACTACCTGACCAAGCCGTTCTCTTACATAGTGCTCGCCGCCCGGCTGCGGGCACTGCTGCGCCGCGGCGCCGTGCCGCGACCGGCCGTGCTGCGCGCCGGCGACCTGTCGCTCGACCCGGCGGCGCGCGTGGTCCGGCGCGGCTCTGTCGTCGTGCCGCTGACCGCGCGCGAGTTCGCCCTGCTCGAGTACCTGCTGCGGCGCGCTGGCGAGGCGGTGCCGAAGGCGGAACTGCTCTCCCACGTGTGGGACGCCGCCGACGATATCGCGGACCTCAACGTCGTTGAGGTGTACGTGGGGTACGTGCGACGGAAGATCGACGCGCCGTTCGGGCGGCACGCGGTACAGACCATCCGCGGAGCGGGATATCTGCTGGCGGCCGACGGTGGCTGAGCCCAGGGTTGGCCGCTGGTGGCGGCGGCGCGGGCTGCGAGCCCGCGTCACGCTGACCGCCGCGGCCGGGCTGCTCGTCGCGATCGTGGCGGCCGACCTGCTGCTGTTCTACACGCTGCGGGCCGCGCTCACCCGCTCGGTCGACGACTCGGCCCGGCAGGGCGCCACCGAGGTGGCGGCGCTGATCGACGCTAACCGGCTGCCCGCCCTGGTGCCTGTGGCCCCGGGAATCACCGTCCAGGTGCTCGACCCGGCCGGACGGATCACCAACGTTTCGCCGGGCGCCGACCGGCTGGATCCGCTGCTGGCGCTTTCCGCGGCGGCGGCTAGTGCGCACACCGGACAGGCTGTCACGCTTAACGGGCCGCAGTTCGATATGCCGTCGCTGCTGCGGGTGGTCGCGGTCAGCGCCGACAACGGCGACCTCGTGATCGCCGCGGTTCCCTATAGCTCCGCCGGGGACAGTCTGTCGGTCGTCGCGAAGGCGCTGGTAGTCGGGACGCCGCTGCTGTTCATCCTTTTCACCGGGGCGATATGGCTGGCGGTGGGGTCTACGCTGCGGCCGATCGCGCTGCTGCGCCGCGGCGCCGCCGACGTCACCGCCACCGGCGTGCCGCGCGACCTGCCGGTGCCCGACTCCCGCGACGAGGTGCGCTCGCTGGCGCTGACGCTCAACGACATGCTGTCCCAGCTGGCGGCGGCCCAGCAGCGGCAACGGGACCTGGTCTCTGACACGGCGCATGAGCTGCGCAGCCCGATCGCCTCAATCCGCGCCCAGCTCGAGGTGGCGCTCGACCATCCGTCCGGGCAGGACTGGGAGTCGACGGGGCGGGACGTGCACGCTGACGTGCTGCGGCTCGCGCGGCTCGCCGAGGATCTGCTGCTGCTCGCGCGCCTGGACGAGCAGACCCTCGGGACGCGCTCTCTCGGTAGTAGCGCACCTGTCGACCTGGCGGAGCTGGCCCGCTCGGCCGCCGGGCGATATGCGGGCGCCCGGGTTCCTGTCACCGCCGCGGCCCCAGCCCCGTGCCTGGTGGCCGGTGACAGGGACAGCCTCGACAGGCTGCTCGTCAACCTTCTCGATAACGCTGTCAGGTACGCCAAGTCGCAGGTGACCGTGACCGTCTGCCGCGAAGGCGAGTGGGCCGTGCTCACCGTTGCCGACGATGGACCAGGGATCGCGCCCGCCGACGTGGCACGTGCCTTCGACCGGTTCGCCCGGCTGGACACCGCGCGCAACCGTGACGGCGACGACGCCGGCGGCGCCGGCCTGGGCCTGGCCATCGTCCGCGCGACCGCGCGGGCCTGCGGAGGCGACGCCCGCCTCGAGCCCGCCGGCCCGGATCCGCTATGGCCGGGCATAAGCGCCGTCGTCCGCCTGCCGGCGCCGGCTGGCAGCCCTACCAGTGGCCCCAGGGGAGCAGTGCGGTGACCGCGACCGCGGCGAACAGCAGGGTCAGGTACGCGATCGACAGGTGGAACAACCGCATCGGCACCGGCGGCGGCTGCCGCCCCTCGCCGTCCGCCGCCCGTACGACGGCA
>DATMKQ010000166.1:0-6841 GCA_035571275.1 Trebonia sp. | reverse complement strand
CCTCCGTCACGGCGAGCCGGGGCGCCATGCGGGGCCTGCCTTACGTCGCCACTAAAGGCGGTATGGATTCCATGGTGCGGACGATGGCCGCGGACTGGGCCCCCAGCGGTGTCCGGGTGAACGCCGTAGCGCCCGGCTATGTCGAGACCGATATGACCGAGGGGATGCGCCGTAACGAAGGGATCTCGGCCGCCATCCTCCGCAAAATCCCGATGGGCCGGTTCGGCAGGCCCGAGGAGGTTGCCAACCTCATCGTGGTGTTGTGCTCGCAGCTATCGTCCTATGTGACCGGGCAGGTTTTCGCTGTCGATGGTGGCTACCTAATCGGCTGAAAGATTTGATGGGCCAGGCCCGCCTCGCTTCGCTTTGTCTATGCGGAGCATGAAGCCGTCTGGACGGATTACGCGCTCCTCGATGCGAGCACCTTGGCACATGTCAAGAATCCTGGGTTCGCCTCGCGGCCAGGGAGAGACGTCGGTGGGTTGGATCCGCCGCCATCGAGGGGTCTCCGCGGGACTGACGTCCAGACGGCAGACCATGACAAAGTGGGTTTGCGGGTCAAGCTGGCGGCAGTTTTCCAGCGACACCGGCACTTCGGGAAGGTCCGCGATGCGGAGGAGCTCGTCGTCTGAGGTGAGCCTCGCCACTGCCCGGATCCAGAAGCGGAACTTTTCTGACATGGGAGCCGTGGTCTGGTAAGCGCCCCCGGTCTGCCTGAGGACGTCCGCGAGAACAAAGCCCGCGGTAAAGCCCTTTTCCTGACCCCTCTTCAGAAATGGGTCGTCAGGCGTAAGAACCTCGGCGAGCGTTCTGAATGTCGCCATCATCCACCATCCTGGCTACCGCTCGTGCCCAGCCGACGGGCGCCGCAGCCTGGCACCACGGCTACGTTCAGTTTCTCACGCGTACGCCACAGACGGAATTCCTGCCTTACCTCCTGTCACGACCTGCGCCGCACTGGAGCAAACGGCAATCGAACACCGAAAAACGGCCTCGACCAGCGAAGAAGGAACAGAGCGGGCGACGGTAATCGAAACCGCATGACCAGCTTGGAAGGCTGGGGCTCTACCATTGAGCTACGCCCGCGCGATCTGCCCGGCACGCTCGGCGCGGTTCCGCGCGCTCGGCACGGCTCCGCACCCTCGGCAGGTCGTCACCGGTAGCGTACCGGCTCCCCGCCCCTGCCTGCACCGCCGCCTAGGGCACGGGCCGCCGGTCACCCGTCCGCCGCCCCGGCCGGGGCGGCGATGGCACGCGGCAGGATGAACTCCTCCACGGCCTTCGCGAATCCGTCGTCCTCATTGGATGCGGTCACGAACGTAGCCTGCCGCTGAACGTCCGCGCTGGCGTTGCCCATCGCCACCGACAGCCCGCTCCGCACGAACATCAGCACGTCGTTCGGCTGGTCGCCGAGCGTGGCGATCTGCTCCAGCGGGATCTTGTAGTGCTGCGACAGGTGCTGGACCACCACGCCCTTGTTGGCCATGGGGTGCGTCACGTCGACGTAATAAGGCTGCGACCGAGCAGCCGACACGTGCGTCCCGAACTTGGACTGCAGCACACCCTCGCACTGCGCGGCCAGGTCAAGATCGTCGGTGATGCCGACGATCTTGACGGCCCGGTCGAGCAGCCCGTCATAGTTCGGCACGACCGTCGGCTCGAACTGGACCGTCCGGCTCTCCTTGTCGACGTGCGGTGCGTGCGGATTGGTGACGTACCACTCGGCGTCGCGATAGACCCACGCGTCCAGCCCCTGCTCGCGAATGGTGTCGACGACGGCCGGAGCGATCTCGGCGGGGATGGGATGTGATTCGACGACGGTCATGTCCGGTCGCACGATGATGCCGCCGTTGAAGGCGGAGATCGTCCCGCGCAACTGCAGCGGGTCGACCAGCATGCGCATGCCCCGCGGCGGGCGGCCGCTGGTGATGGCGAACACCACGGCCCGCTCGTGTAGTTGCTTCACCGCTTCGATTGCCCGCGGGGTCAGTTCTTTCGCGTTGGTGACCAGCGTGCCGTCGACGTCCGCCAGAACTGCGGCGATCGCCTGCGGCGCCTGGGCAGCAGCGTTACTCATGTCTACGCCCTAACCTCGACGGTCCGGCTCACACGCTAACCATGCCAGAACAGACCATGCCCCCGCCCCCCGCCCCGGGTGCTTGGCCGTCGGCATCCCCGCCGTTTCCGCTTCGTGATCGAATGGACGTGACACGAGAAACGAGAACAGAGAAGAGCGACAACCATGCCCGCGACATCCGCGACCGCGACAGCGCAGATCGGCGTCACAGGACTCGGCGTGATGGGCCGCAACCTCGGCCGTAACTTCGCCCGCCACGGCTTCGCGACCGCCCTGCACAATCGAACGGCCGCGAGAACTGACGAGATCGTCAAGAACTTCGGCCAGGAGGGCACCTTCGTCCCCGCACGTACCGCGCAGGAGTTCGTCGCTTCCCTGGAGCGCCCCAGAAGAATCGTGATCATGGTAAACGCCGGCCCCGCCACCGACGCCGTGATCGACGAGTTCGCCCCGCTCCTCGAAGCGGGCGACATGCTCATCGACGGTGGGAACGCGCACTTCAAGGACACGCGCCGCCGCGAGGCCAAGCTCAGGCAGCAAAACATTCACTTCGTCGGCATGGGCGTCTCCGGCGGCGAGGAAGGCGCGCTGAACGGCCCGTCGATCATGCCCGGCGGCTCGGCCGAGTCCTACCGGGACCTCGGCCCCATGCTCGAAACGATCGCCGCCAAGGTAGACGGGACGCCGTGCTGCACGCACGTTGGCCCGGACGGCGCCGGCCACTTCGTGAAGATGGTGCACAACGGCATCGAGTACGCCGACATGCAGCTCATCGCTGAGGCGTACGACCTGCTCAGGCACGCGGCCGGCTACCAGCCAAGCCAGATAAGCGAGATCTTCAAGACCTGGAACCGGGGGCGCCTCGACTCCTATCTCATCCAGATCACCGCCGAGGTCCTGGCGCACACCGACGCGGCCACCGGAAAGCCGTTCGTCGACATCGTCCTCGACCAGGCCGAACAAAAAGGCACCGGCCGCTGGACCGTCCAGGACGCTCTAGACCTGGGTGTGCCGGTCAGTGGCATCGCCGAGGCGGTGTTCGCCAGGTCCCTGTCCGGCCACGCCGACCTGCGCGCGGCCGCCCGTTCCCTGCCGGGGCCGAACGAGCCAGCCATCGCCGACGCGAGCAGCTTCGCCGACAAGGTCGAACAGGCGCTGTACGCCTCCAAGTTGGTCTCCTACGCCCAGGGCTGGAACATGATCGCCGCGGGCAGCGCCGAGTACGACTGGGACATCGACCTGGCCGCCATGGCCACGATCTGGCGCGGCGGCTGCATCATCCGCGCCAAGTTCCTCGACCGCATCCGCGCCGCCTACGAGACCAACCCGAGCCTGCCGACGCTGCTCGCCGACCCGGACTTCGCCAAGGAGGTTTCCGGCGCCCAGGACGCCTGGCGCGACGTGGTGGCCACGGCGATCAGGATCGGCGTTCCCGCGCCCGGCTTCTCCGCCGCGCTCGCGTACTACGACGCCCTCCGCGCGCCCCGCCTGCCCGCCGCGCTGGTGCAGGGCCTGCGAGACTACTTCGGCGCGCACACATACCGCCGCACGGATCGTGACGGCTCCTTCCACACGCTATGGGCACAGGACCACTCGGAGCAGCCGCGTTAAACCTTCTTGATTTATCCGGAACGAACCGTCGCGCCTGCCCAGCCCCAGATGACTCTGTCCGACTAGCGGACAGATGTCCGAGTTTATTTCCCTGGCAGGCTCACTGCCAGTCCTGCGCGCCGCCGTCGGGTCGTCACGCAACGTTGACCTGCCCAGTTGCACGGGCATCTGGCAGCCGTGTCCGCATAGCGGACATCACTGTCACGTCTCATTTATGCGTACGCGCAACGTTAACTCTTGACACCCGCCGCAGAAACGGCCACGCTTCCGATCAAGCTCAAGTGACCGTGTTGCGGACAACAGTCCGCTGGACGGGAACCCCTGATAAACCGGTGGGCCGGGCTGGCACCCGACCCACCGGACTAGACGCTAACCCACCTCCCAGTGAGCGAGCACAAAGGAGTTTAGCCGTGCTATCTACGGGAAAACGCAGCGCCGCCTTCATGGCGGTCGGCGCCGCGGCGCTCGCGCTCGCGGCGTGCAGTAGCGGCGGCAGCAATAGCAGCACCACCTCGACCACGACATCCGCCTCAGCGACCGCTTCTGCGACAGCGGCGGCGGCCAAGAAGCCGATGAACATCGCCTACATGTCGTTCGCCGTGGATAACAGCTACGACGCCCCGATGCTCGCGGCGGCGCAGGCGGTAGCGTCGGCCGACGGCGCGACGCTGAAGGTATTCGACGCGAACAACAACCCGCAGACGCAGTACGACCAGCTGCAGACTGTCATCAACTCCGGCCAGTACAACGGCATTATCACCCAGCCCATCGAGTCCACTGGGCTGGTCACCCTGGTCCAGCAGGCGATCGCCAAGGGGATCAAGGTCGTCAACATGGACCAGATCCTCGGGTCGGCGTTGAACACAGCCGCGCCGCAGGTGGCGGGGCTTTCAGCCAACGTGACGTTCGTGCCGACGCTGATCGGCACTCAACTCGGCCAGCAGGTGGTGGCGGCTTGCGCGTCCAAGAAGCTGAGCCCTTGCAAGGTCGGCTACCTGTACGACATCAAGGCGTCCTCCCTGGACACGGCCATCTACGGGGCGTTCACCGCGGCGATCAAGGGCAGTCCGGTCAAGGTCGTGACGTACGGACAGTCCTACTTCACCCCGACGATCGGCCTGACCGCCGTGGAGACGATGCTCCAGGGGCAGTCGAGCCTGAACCTGATCGTCGGCTCTGACCAGGGCATCGAGGGCGCCATGACCGCGCTTTCTACCGTGGACAAGTCCGACCACGTACTGCTCGTCGGCTACGGCGCAAGCGCCGCGGCGGTGGCAGGCATCCAGTCGGGCGTGATCTTCTCCGACGTCGCCCAGGCGCCCTCTGAGGAGGGCACGCTGGCCGTCAAGGCGCTGGTGGAGGCGCTCCAGACCGGGAAGGTCAGCGGCAGCATCAACCCGGTCGCCAGCTTCCCCGACAGCGGCATCGTGACCAAGGCGAACGCCAGCCAGTTCACCCCCGAGTGGCCGGGCTGATCGTGCCGGATAGTGACACCAACCTCCAGGGCGCGCATGTCGAGCTGCGGGACATCTCCAAGTCCTTCGGCGGAACCCGCGCCCTGGAGGGCGTCAGCCTCACCATCGGCCGCGGTTCGATCCACGCGCTTGTCGGTGAGAACGGCGCAGGCAAGTCCACCCTCGGGAAGATCATCTCGGGAGTGCACACCCCGGACAGCGGCCAGATCCTCCTAGACGGCGAGCCCGTCCGGTTCCACTCGCCCCGGGACGCGATCTCCCGCGGTGTCATCCTGATCGCGCAAGAGCTGGCCGTCGTCCCGTCCCTGACCGTCGCCCAGAACGTCTTCCTCGGCGTCGAGCCGCGGCAGGCCGGTTTCCAGAACCGCCGCGAACTGCGCCGCCGGTACACCGAGCTGGCCGCCTCGGTTGGGTTCGAGCTGAACGGCGACGCCAACGCCGGCAGCCTGCGCACGGCCGACCAGCAGAAGGTCGAGATCCTGCGGGCGCTGTGCCGCAGCGCCCAGCTGATCGTGATGGACGAGCCGACCGCCGCGCTGCCGCGGCCGGACGTCGAGGCGCTGCACAAGGTCATCCGCCAGCTCGCCAGGAACGGCACCACCGTGGTGCTCGTCTCGCACTTCCTCGGCGAGGTGCTCGAGCTCGCCGACGAAGTGACGATCCTGCGCGACGGGCGTCTCGTGCACACCGTGCCGGCCGCCGGGCAGACGGAGGGGTCGCTGATGGCGGCGATGCTCGGCCGGCCGCTCGACGCGACGTTCCCGCCGAAGCAGCTAGCCGCGGCGGACGCCCCCGTGGTGCTGTCCGTACGCGACCTGGTGGCCCCGGGGGTCCGCGGCGTCTCGTTCGACGTACGCGCGGGAGAAATCCTGGGGCTGGCCGGCCTGGTCGGCGCGGGCCGGTCCGAGGTCGCCCGCGCGATCTACCGGGCGAACCGGGTCAACGGCGGCACGGTCACCGTAAGCGCCGGCGGCGGAGCCGCCGACCAGGACAAGCGGGCAATCGCCGTGACCGGAAGCCCGCGCACCGCCATGCGGGCCGGGGTGGCGATGATCCCCGAGTCGCGCAAGGAGCAGGGACTGCTGCTCGGCCGCTCGGTCCTGGAGAACGTCAGCCTGTCGAACCTCGCCGCTGTCAGCCGGGCGGGCGTGGTCCGGCCCGGCCCCGAGCGCCGGTCTGTGCGGGAGGTCCTCACCCGGGTAGACGTCCGCGGCGGCGGCCAGTCGGTGCGGGCCGCCGCGCTGTCCGGCGGCAACCAGCAGAAGCTGCTCTTCGGCCGGTCGCTGCTGCGCGACCCGCGGGTGCTGATCGCCGACGAGCCGACCCGGGGCGTGGACGTCGGCGCCAAACGGGCGATCTACGAACTGCTGGCCTCGCTGACCGCGAGCGGGCTCGGCGTGCTGCTGATCTCCTCCGACGTCGAGGAAATCCTCGGCCTGGCGCACCGCGTGCTCGTCATGCGCGGCGGCCAGGTCGCAGCAGAGCTCGCCGGCGAGGACGTAACCGAGGCCACGATCCTCGGCGCCGCGTTCGGTGCCCTATCCCCCCGGGGGGACGATCCCCCCCAGACCCCCCCTGCGGACGGGGGGACTGCCCGTCCCCCCGTTTCCCCCCAACCCCCCCCTGCGGACGGGGGGACTGCCCGTCCCCCCGTTTCCCCCCAGACCCCCCCTGCGGA
>DATMKQ010000165.1:0-4262 GCA_035571275.1 Trebonia sp. | reverse complement strand
CGCGACGAGCAGCGCCACCAGGGTCACCAGGGTCTGCGGCGCCCCGGAGTAGAACGCCATCGGCTGCAGCGTGATGACCGCCAGCATGAAGATGATGGTCAGCGACGCGAGCAGGATGTTCAGCGCGATCTCGTTCGGCGTCTTCTGCCGTTTGGCGCCCTCGACGAGGGCGATCATCCGGTCGATGAACGTCTCGCCCGGCTTGGAGGTGATCTTGATGACCACTCGGTCGGAGAGCACCGTGGTGCCGCCGGTCACCGCGGACCGGTCACCGCCGGACTCCCGGATGACTGGCGCGGACTCGCCGGTGATGGCGCTCTCGTCGACCGACGCGACGCCTTCGATGACGTCGCCGTCGCCGGGGATCACGTCTCCGGCCTGGGCTACGACGATGTCGCCGAGCCGCAGTTCGGTGCCGGGCACCGACTCCTCGCGCAGCGTTTCTGGCGCGGCGCCGGGCGTCCAGTTGACCACGCGGCGCGCTATCGTGTCGCGCTTGGCCCGCCGCAGCGTGTCGGCCTGCGCCTTGCCGCGCCCTTCCGCGACGGCCTCGGCCATGTTGGCGAAGACCACGGTGAGGAACAGCCAGACCACGATCGTCCAGTTGAAGGCGGTCGACTGCCTGATGGCCGTGTAGATGCACAGCACGGCGCCGACCTCGACCACGAACATGACCGGGTTCTTGATCTGGACCCGCGGGTCCAGCTTCTTGAACGCGTCCGGCAGCGCCTTCCAGAGCATGTGCGGGTCGAGCAGCCCGCCGCCGATCCGGTGCGGCTGGTCGCCCGCTGGCCGGCCGGTGCCCGCCGGGGCGGGACCCTGAGTTGTGACAGACATCAGTGCAGTCCTTCTGCGAACGGCCCGAGCGCGAGCGCGGGGAAGTAGGTCAGGCCGACGAGGATGAGGATGACGGCGATGAGCATGCCGGCGAAGAGCGGCGTCCTGGTATCCAGCGTGCCGGCGCTCTCCGGCACCCGCGACTGTCTGGCCAGCGACCCGGCCAGGCCGAGCGCGAATATCTCCGGCGCGAACCTGCCGAGCAGCATCACCACGCCGCCGATCGTGTTGTACCAGGCGGTGTTGGTAGTGAGCCCGGCGAACGCCGACCCGTTGTTGTTGGCCATCGAGGCGAACGCGTACACGATCTCGGTCAGCCCGTGCGGGCCAGGGTTGGAGATCGAGTTGGTTCCGAACCTGGTGGCGAGCGATAGCCCAGCTGCGGTCAGGATGACCACCGGCAGCGTCAGGAAGTACAGCGCCGCGTACTTCATCTCGGCCGGGCGGATCTTCTTCCCGATGTATTCCGGTGTCCGCCCGACCATCAGGCCCGCGACGAACACGGTGACCATGGCCAGGACCAGGATGCCGTACATGCCGGCTCCGACGCCGCCGGGCGCGATCTCGCCGAGCGCGATGTCGAACAGCGCGATCCCGCCGCCGAACGGTGTCAGCGAATCATGGAAGCAGTTGACCGCTCCGGTTGAGGTGACGGTGGTGGACGCCGCGAACAGCGAGCAGCCGGGCGTGCCGAACCGTACCTCCGTTCCCTCCGACGCGCCGCCGGCGAGTTGGGTCGCGACCCCGGCGTGCTGCATCTCGAAGAAGCTGATGCCGCCGACCGCGGCGAGCCAGATGACCGCCATCACGGCGACGAGCACGTAGCCCTGCCGGTTGTCCTTGACCATCTTGCCGAACGCCCGCGGGGTGGCGAACGGGATGAGCAGCAGCAGGAAGATCTCGAACAGGTTCGTGAACGGGTTGGGGTTCTCGAACGGGTGGGCGGAGTTCGCGTTCAGCGGCCCGCCGCCGTTGTTCCCCATGTCCTTGATGACTTCCTGGGACGCGAACGGCCCGCCGACGATCGTCTGGTGCGCGCCGGACAGCGTGGTCACTGTGTGGTAGGCGGCGAAGTTGTCGATGACGCCACCCGCGGCGAGGATGAGCCCGCCGACGATGGACAGCGGCAGCAGCAGCCGCAGCGTGACCCGGACGAGGTCCACCCAGAAGTTGCCCAGCCGGTCGGTCTTCGACCTGGTGAACCCGCGGATCATGGCGATGGCGACGACGATGCCGACGGCGGCGGACATGAAGTTCTGCACCGCGAGCCCGGTCATCTGGGTGAGGTACGTCATCGTGGACTCGCCGGAGTAGTTCTGCCAGTTCGTGTTGGTCACGAACGAGACGGCGGTGTTCCACGCGAGCGCGGGGGAGACGTTGGCCTGGCCTGGTCCCGCCCACTGGAAAATGTAGTGCTGCACGCGCTCCATCAAGTACAGGAAGAGCACGCTGACCAGCGAGAACGCGAGCATGGACCGTACGTAGACGGTCCACCGCATGTCGGCCTTCGAGTCGACCCCGCACAGCTTGTACAGGCGGTTCTCGATTCGCCAGTCTTTGTCGCTGGTGAAGATGCGCGCGATGTAGTTGCCGAGCGGCACGTAGCACGCCGCGAGGGCGGCGACGAGCAGCACGACTTGCAGCCAGCCTGCGGCTGTGCCGTTCATCAGAACCTCTCAGGAAGGACGAGGGCCACGAACAGGTAGATCGTCAGCAGGATCCCGCCGATCAGGCCGATCCAGTTCTCAACGCTCAAAGCGCTCAATCCCCTTCACGATGACGATGAGCACGGCGAAGACGACAAGCGTCAGGGCGACGTACAGCACGTCCAACATCGACGGCTCCCTTCGGGTAAGTTCCGGGCAAGCTCAAGGAAAGCGCTGTTCAGTCGCCGTGCATCCCGTCCTGACGAGCCCTATGCGGCGTCGGCCGGGTTCCTAACAGGCTCCATGCGGGGGCGAGGGCTAACGCGCGCCTACCGGACGGCTAGCGCCCTCCATACGGTCCGCTCACCCGCTGCGGGCTAGCCTCGGGCTAGCCTTCGGTGATTTCGGGGACGTCTGGCACGCTCACGTGCCGCCTCCGCGGCGACCACGGCCGGAAGCCGCGCGTGATCTCGTCCATCAACGCCGACGGCGGCACGGCGAGCACGGGGCACTTGGCGTGCGCCAGGCAGTACCGTCCCACCGACTTGTGCAGGGCGCGGCCGAGGAGCGACCGGCGTCCGGTCCCGATGACCAGCAGGTCGCCTGGCTCGTCGGCGATGTCCACGAGCACGGGCCCGGTCTCGCCGCGCACCACGCACGGCTCGAGCGGCACGTCGTCGGGGATTCCGCCCAGGGCCGCCTCGAACGCGGCCATCAGCCGCTCCCTGGCGGCATCGGTCCATACCCGGCGCAGGTACTCCGACGGGTACCTGCGCTCGGCCAGATCCCCGCCGGGCGGGATCCAGGCGATCACCGGCGTCAGCGGCACCCGCCGCTCGCGCGCTTCCTCGGCCGCCCAGCGCAGCGCCTGCAGGCTGCCGAGCGTCCCGTGAACCCCGACGACGATCCGACGCACCGTGGTCACGATGCATCGCCTCCTACACGAACAGTTGGTATGCCCCTATCAAACCTCGCCGGAGCCGCGACCGCCTCTTCGCTAGCGGAACCCTAATAAATATCCCGAACGTACGCGTGGTGACTCCCGCACCCGCCCATGTCACGCCCCGTTCACCGCGACCACCCCGTCCAGGGTGCCGAGGAACGCCGTGCCGCCCGCCAGGGACAGCGACGAGAAGTGCGGCAGCCCCTCGCCGAGCGCGAGCTGGTTCTGCACGGCGCCGGTCGCCGGGTCGAGCTCATACAGCGTGGTATCGGGGCCGCCGCCCGGGTCGTAGTGGGTCACCCAGACGGCGCCGCCGCCGACGACCGGCGACCCGTTGCTGTCGGCCGGGCCGCGCCACAGCACGCTGATCTTCCGCTGCGCGGCGCTGACCGAGATGGCCGCCATGCCACCGTCCGAGCATGGCTCGTACACCGTGGACCCGCTGACGGCCGCCGCGCCGAACGCGGCACAGACCTGCTGCGCCGCCAGCTCGTGGCCGATGCCGCCCATGCTCTTGGTGGACAGCAGGTAGCCGACGCCGCGCTTACCGATGATGAGGGTCGTGTTCCCGGCGGCCAGCACCGGCTGCGTCGATCCGAGGTCGAGGTCGTGAGCGTTGTCGTCGGCCCAGGTCGCCGGGGCGAAGAAGTCCAGCCGGGTCAGCGCCGGGCTGAGCCTCGTGACCGAGTCGCTCCCGTCGTACGGCTGGCCGGCGTCCTCGGCGGCCCCGTTCCCGATGGCGATCCACAGGTCGCCGTCCGGGCCGGTGACCGGTCCGCCGGTACCCCAGATCGCGCCCTCCCTGCTCGTCGGGGTCTGCCAGCTGACCAGCGGGC
>DATMKQ010000164.1:0-6741 GCA_035571275.1 Trebonia sp. | reverse complement strand
GTAGAGACGGTCGCGCAGGTCCCGCATGACCTGCTGCCCGACCCTGGTGGTCTCGTAGGTCTGCAGGATGCCGATGGCGCCGTTGACGATCGGAACAGCGGCCATGATGGCGACCAGGGTGACGAGCAGCCGGATTTTGGGGCCGCCGGGGACGAACAGGGCCTTGTTGAACACCACCTGGATCAGTAGCGGGTTGATGATGCCGAGCGTCGAGGTCACCACGATCAGCGCGACGACGGCGGTCACCTGGGCCTTATAGGGGCGAAACAGCGGCACCACCCTGCGGGCGGTATCCCGGCTCGCGCGGGCGGGCGGGGTCTCAGTCATGGGGGCGGTCCTTACCGTCTGGTCCGGCGAGCCACATCTCGGCGGGGATTATGCCCGCCGGCGGGCCGGGCGCCCCAGCGGCGAGGGCCGTCCTTGCGGCTGCGAGCGCCGGCGTAATCAGCTGGCCTGCGCGGCCGAAGTCGGTGGGCGGGATGTTCCGGGGGTTGACGGCGGGCAGCACGATCAGCTCGGCGGGCGACGAGTGGCAGGCGAGGTCATCTTGGAGTCGGGCGTTGGTCAGCACGGTAACCGCGTGCACCGCGGCGGCGAGCGCGCCCCGGGGCGGGCGCGGCAGGCCGCCGTCGCCCGGGTTCTGGGTGGGCAGCACGTAGATGCGCCCGGCGCCGAGCGCGACGGCCTGCGAGACCGGGGTGTTGTCGGCGATCCCGCCATCGACGAGGAGCCGGCCGCGCCAGCGGACGGGCGGCAGCACGCCGGGGATGGCCGCCGCGGCGAGCACAGCGTCGACCAGCGGGCCGTCGGACAGGCGCGCCTCGGTCCCGGTCAGCAGGTCGAAGGCGACCAGGTACAGCGGAACGGCCGCGTGCTCCAACCGGTCAAATTGCAGGTGCCGCGCCGCGAGCCGGCGCAGCGCCCGGTCGGGGATCAGGTGGTCGCGCCGCCCGGCGAGGCCACCGATAAGCGCGCCCGGGCGCAGCGGCAGGATGTCGCTGCGACGTAGCCCGCGCCAGATGGCGGCCAGTTCTTCTGCGGTGGCCACAGTGGCGGGCCGGGAGGCGAGGAACGCGGCATTCAGCGCGCCGACCGAGGTGCCGATGAGCAGGTCAGGCGCGATGCCGCGCTCGTACAGAGCGTGCACCATCCCGGCTTGCATGGCGCCCAGGGCGGCACCGCCCGCAAGCACGAACGCGGTGCGCGGCTCCCCCGCCGCGTGGCCGGCCGCGGGGTCGGCCCCGAGGCTCCCGGTGCTCCCGGTGCTCATAAGCCGAAATTAGGTGGCATCACAGTGAGCGGC
Organism: Trebonia sp.; assembly: GCA_035571275.1. Classification (GTDB taxonomy): domain Bacteria; phylum Actinomycetota; class Actinomycetes; order Streptosporangiales; family Streptosporangiaceae; genus Trebonia. The sequence continues at coordinate 5,438 of DATMKQ010000164.1, read as the reverse complement.
CGTCACCTGGTTCTGGTGATTGACGTTGCTCGCGGTGAGACAGATCACCGGGCAGCCAAATCACCGTGATCAGGTAATGGCCTTTCACCTGACTGGCGGCGAGTCTGGGCGCGTCGCGAAAGCTCGCACGTTAGGAGACCGCTATGTCCTCGGCACAATCTGAGACCGGGCGGCCGGCCGCACCCGGCGTCACGGCCGGCGGCGCCAGCCGCTCGCTCGGCCTGGCTCTGGTGGTCATTGCCACCGCCCAGCTCATGGTCGTGCTCGACGCGACCATCGTGAACGTTGCCCTCCCCCACATCCAGCAGGCACTTGGCTTCTCCGGCAGCGGCCTGGAGTGGGTGGTGAACGCCTACGCGGTCACCTTCGGCGGCCTGCTCCTGCTCGGTGGCCGCGCCGGTGACATCCTTGGCCGACGGCGGGTGTTCGTCTTCGGGCTGCTGCTGTTTTCCGCGGCGTCCCTGGTCGGCGGATTCGCCACCAGCCAGGCGTGGCTGCTTACCGCGAGGGCGGTCCAGGGAGTCGGCGGCGCGGTGATCGCGCCCACCGCGCTGGCGCTGATCACCACCAACTTCCCAGAAGGCGGGGAACGCAACAGGGCGTTTGGCGTCTACGCGGCGATGGCCGGCGCCGGCAGCGCCGTCGGCCTGCTGCTTGGCGGCATACTGACTACCTACGCGTCATGGCGATGGGTGCTGTTCGTCAACGTCCCGATCGGGATCGTGGTGGCGGCCGCGGCGCCGCGCGTGCTGAACGAATCGCCCCGCCGGCCGGGCCGGATCGACGTGGCCGGCGCGGTCACCGGCACCGGCGGCGTCGCGCTGCTGGTCTACGGCCTGTCCAAGGCCGCCACCGGGCAAGACGGGGTATCGCACTGGGGTGACGCGCAGGTGCTGGCGTCGCTGGCCGCGTCAGTCGTGCTTCTCGTTTCGTTCGTGCTGATCGAAATGCGCAGCTCGCACCCGCTGCTACCGATGCGCGTGCTCGCCGACCGTAACAGGTCGGGTGCCTACCTGATCATGCTGTGCGTCGCCACCGGGCTCTTCGGCTTGTTCTTCTTCCTCACCCTGTTCATACAGACCGTCCTCGGCTACAGCGCGATCCGGTCGGGCATCGCCTACCTGCCGTTCGCCGTTGGGGTCGTGGTCTCCTCCGCGGTGGCATCGCAGCTAATGCCGCGGTTCGGCCCGCGGCCGCTGATCGTGGCCGGCACCGCCATGGTCGCGGGCGGGATGTTCTGGTTCTCCAGGCTGACCGAACACTCCGGCTACGCCGCCCATCTGCTCGGCCCGCAGCTCGTGAGCTCGTTCGGGCTCGGCCTGGTGTTCGTCCCGCTGGCCCTGGTCTCCCTGCACAACGTGGCCGAGCAGGACTCCGGTGTTGCCTCCAGCCTGCTCAACACCGCCCAGCAAGTCGGCGGCGCGATCGGGCTTGCACTGCTCGGCACCGTCGTCTGGACGACCGTCGCGGACAGCGTCAGGACTCAGGTCGGGCACGGGGTCGCGGCGGGCCAGCCGTTGCCGAAGCCGGGCACGCCCCCGCCCGCGTCCATCTACGATCACGCCCTGACGGTCGGCTTTTCTCGTGGGTTCCTTGTCGCCGCGGGGGTCGGGCTGCTCGCCTTGCTCATCGCGCTCGTCACTATCCGGGTCAGCCGCCAGGAGATGGCCGGTGCCGTGCCCGAGCCGCAAGAGGAGGCACCGCCGCCCGCGACGGTGGAGCCCACGGTGGAGCCCACGGTGGAGCCCGCGACGGTGCAGCCCGCGGCACCGCAGGCCGGGACCGTGCAGTGGCATGAGGACCGAGCCGCCCTCGCGGCGGCTGTCCGTCCGTGCCGGTTCTGCTAGCCGCCCCCCTGCCGCCGGAAGACGCTCGCGCGCAGGCCGCCTACGGGCAGCACAGCCAGTGGGGAAGATCCTGGAGATCCGCGCGGAAATGCCCGACCGCATCCACATCGTCCTCGTCCGCCAGCCGGTCGGCTACTGAACCGCCGGGGCGGCCCGGCCCGTGACTATTATCGAACGTAGTGCTGAAGGTTTGACCGTCTATGACCGGTCAGATCTTCAGCAGTATCGGAAACCGGGTCTCTCCTAGGCAGACGATCTTGGTAACTGGCATATGTGAGGCGTCCGGAGCGGGAACTGACGTGTTGTTTCTACGCGGGCTCGGTGCACCCTTTGTCCGCGCGACGACCGCGTCCACAAGGCGCAGATGACTAGTTTCCTGCGCCCGGTCGCGTGTACGGCCTGGACGAATTCGACGTCCTCCCAGGAGTTGACCGTCGTCCGGTCCAGCGGCTTGTCGTCCGTCAGCAGCTCGGCCAGCTCGGGCAGCGTGGGTCCCTGGCCGACGGCGACGTTGACGGTCGAGTGGACGACAGGGACACCGAAGGCCTTGATGGTCTTGACCGTCGAGACGGCGTTCTTGAGTAGCAGCGCCGGATCCATCGAGCGGATCGTGGCCAGCTGTGAGGGCTGGTAGTCGATGAACAGGAACGCCGCGTTCTGTGGGGTGAGGAAATGGTCGTTGAGCGGGTCGCGGACCGGAGCACTGGTCATGGCACGGCACCTTGTCTTAGCGGTGATCGGGTGCTTCACGCTAGTGAGCGGCCGTCACCTAGTTCCGGTGATTAGCGCCAACGGCGCGGGGGGCAGACTCCACCTTTCGTTAGGGATAAAAAATCGAATTATTCCGAACGGAAGGTTGCGGCTGTTAAGTCGGCGCTACCAACTCCTCGCGTCGGGCTACCGTGTGCGCCTCCTGTGAGTCATGCCGAAGCATGATCACCGGAATAAGGTGACGGCCGATCACCGTAACGGCCGCTAGCTTCGGCTCACCCGAAAGCGAAAGGAACAAATGATGCGGCAAATAGCACCGGCAGCGGTGGTGGTGCTAGCGGCGTCCCTCGCGGGCACCGCCGCAATTCCGGCCGTGGCCAAGGCCACACCAGCGGCCATCAGGGAAACCGTGGTGCAGGGCGGGCTGAACGCGCCCAGGCACCTCGTGCTGACGCGGGCGGGCCTGGTCGTGACCGAGGCCGGCACAGGCGGTCCGGTCGGCACGTCTAACTGCGCGACCGGCCCGTCGACCGAGACAGCGGGGACAACGCAATACTGCACAGGCGCGACGGGAGATATCTTCAGGATCTCCCCCCATGGCCGGGTCATCCCGGTGCTGAGCAAGCTTCCTTCGGTAATCGAAGAGAACATACAAGAGGTGACCGGCCCTTCCGCGATCGCCTACGGGCACGGGCAGGAAGCCGTGACGATCGATGATTTCCTGGTCAATAAGGACGGCAGCAACAACCTGCTGCCTCAACCGTTTGCATCGGCTTTCGGAACACTGCGGCTGCTGTCGCGCGGGAAGACCCGGGTCGTCGACATCGCCGCTTTCGCGGCCGCTCATCCGCAGTCCGCGTACAGTCTCGGCACTATCCCCGGTGAGACGGCGTGGGACTGCGACCCCTACGACGTGCTGGCCTACCGGGGCGGCTGGGTCGTCGTCGACGCTGGCGCCAACGACCTGCTCTACGTCTCCGCGACCGGGCATATATCAATGCTGGCGCGCTTCCCCGCCGTAGCCGAGCAACTACCGGCAGGCGTCCTGGGGAACCCGAATCCCATTACCGTCGAGGCGCAGGCCGTGCCCACTTCGGTGGCGATCGGGCCGGATGGTGCCCTCTACGTCGGTCTGCTTCGCGGCATCCCGTCCAACCCGGGCACCTCCTACATCTACCGGGTCGTTCCTGGGCACAAGCCGATGATCTGGGCCCGCGGCCTCACCTCCGTCACGTCCATCGCCTTCGACCGTCACGGTCGGCTCCTGGCCACCGAGTTCAACACCGGCGGCCTGCTCGCCCCGTCGACCGTGCCAGGGGCCCTGGTGCGCGTCAGCGACAACGGCCGGACCGTGACGACCCTGCCAGTTCCCGGTCTCTACCAGCCCACGGGCGTCGCCGTGAGCCCGAACGCCACGGTTTACGTGGCCAACTACGGCGACAGCACGACGACCACCTCCAGCCACCCCGGCGAGATCGTGAAGATCACCGGATTGTCGTGATCCTCACGCACGTGTCGCCGCCGGTAGTCCGGCGGACATCACCCGCGCGGCGTTCTAGGGCCGGACCGGCCCCCCGGTTCCACTGACAAGGAGGACATGACATGGCATCACCTGACGAAGGCCAGCTCAGCTTCGAGCACGACATCAAGCCCCTGTTCCGTTCGAAAGACAGGGACTCGATGCTGCGAGCCTTTGATCTGTTCGATTACGACGATGTCGTCGAGAACGCCGACGCTATCGTCGGCGCCCTGCGCAGCGGGCAGATGCCTTGCGACGGCGCGTGGCCGGCCTCCCAGGTCGAGAAACTCCAGCAGTGGATTGACGCGGGCACGCCCGCTTAGGTGCGCGGCCGCTGCGCGGCGCTGACGCTGATCCCTCGGCTGGTCAGCCTTCGTTCCCGGAGGGCGTGAGCTGGCAGACTTCGAGCAGGTCCAGGCCGAGCGCGTCGATCTCGGCGAGCACGCCGTACAGGGCGGACCGGTCCAGCAGCCCGGTGAGCACCGTGTCCGCCCCGTCCCGCCGCTGCGCCATCGCCGGGAACGCGAACAGCATCATCGCGCCGAGGTGCCCGTTGATCCGGATCCTGTACAGCGTTGGTGCCGTGTCCATGAGGCGATGGTCTGGGACCGGCAGGTGAGCCCGCATCGCCGGAATCCGGTGACCCCGCCTCTGCACTGTCACCTTCGATGTAACGGCATAATCACGGTCGTCATGTGACGACTATCTATTCACAGCCGGGCCTTGCGGGTTCCCTGAAAAGGTGTCTGGAGCTCAAACCGAAGTTGCCCGCCGTCCCGCTCCTGTCGTGCTTTATCCCGAACCGACCCCGCTGACTCTCGTCGCTAGGCGATTTGCTCCCGGTTTCGCACCCGCCGGGGCGTGGCAGGCTTGTGACGTGGCACCTATCCTCCGGTTGATCGATCGAAGTGATCTTCTCGCCACCCTGGATAACGCGACGGCGCGGAGGGTCACGATCATCTCGGCTCCGGCTGGCAGCGGGAAGACGTCGCTGCTGAGAGCGTGGGCGGATCGTCCGGGTCAGCAGTACCGGCTCGCCGTCGTGCAGGTGCAGCGCGGCCAGCAAGACGCCCAGGATTTCTGCATTGCCATGCTCGACGCGGTCCGCCGTCTGCGCGGGGCGCCCGGCGACGCGGAAGCGCCAGCCGCTACACCGAAATTCAATGCCGGGACGATGGCCGACAGGGTGCTCTCTGAGCTGGCCGATGCCGGCGGCGACGTCATGCTGGTCATCGAAGATCTGCACGAGCTGAACTCCGCTGAGGCTCTGGGTCAGCTCACCCGGCTGCTGACGGATCTTCCCGCCGGGGTGCACGCGCTGGTGACGACGCGCCATGATCTGCCGTTGCGCCTGCATCAGC
>DATMKQ010000163.1:0-65616 GCA_035571275.1 Trebonia sp. | reverse complement strand
GGCGAGGAAGGTCGCCGACGGGCTGGAGCAGCGGGGCTACGCCACGACCGAACGGGACGCGCGCGACTCCAGGCAGCTGAACGTGACCCTCACCACGGTCGGCCGCGACTACGCCCGTGCCGTCATCGACGTCACCGAGGAACTCAACAGGGAGATCGCCGAGCGGGTCAGCCCGGCCCAGCTCGCCGCGGCGGACACCGTGCTGCGCGCCGCCTTGTTCGACGACACCGCCAGGCAGCGAGCCAGCCGGCTGCTTCCACCGCCGGGACAGCAGTCCGGGTCTGAGCTGTTAGATGCTCCAGAGCGCGCGGGTCGGCGATAGGCGGGCGGCGCGGATGGCGGGCAGCAGGCCCGCCAGGGCGCCGATGATCACGGCGGCGGCCAGGCCGCCGGCCCAGGCTTCGAGCGGGATGACGACGAGCTCGTGTTTGGCCGAGGCGTAGCTGGCGGTGGACAGGGCGCCCGCGCCGACTCCGACCGCTCCGCCGATGAGCGCGAGGAGGACGGCTTCGGCGAGGAACTGGATCCTGATGTCGGCCTTGGTGGCTCCGAGGGCGCGGCGCAGCCCTATCTCCTGGCGGCGTTCCAGCACCGAGATGAACATGATGTTGGCCACCCCGACCGCACCGACCAGCAAGGCCACCGCGCCGAGACCCAGGAAGAGGCCGTCGAAGGCGCCTTGCGCGTCGGCCCGGGCGACGAGGGCGGCCGACGGCTGGCTCACGGCGACTTCACTGGGGTTCTCGGGGTTGGCGGTGCCGCCGAGGAGGCTGTCGACCGTGTCGACCTGGCTGTTCTGGGCGCGAACGTAGATAGTGGAGGGATTGCCGTCAAAGCCGAAGTACCGCTTGGCGGCGGGGAACCCGACGAGCACCGAGGAGTCGATATCCGGGGCTAGCACGGCGGGGTTCAAGATGCCGGCCACGTAACACCACATGTTGTCGGCCCAGATCCGCTCGCCCGTGTACACCCGGTCCATCCCGAGGCGCGCGGCGGCGGCCGCGCCGAGCACACAGACGGGTTCTTGGGCGGTCGCCGCGTTGAGATAGCTGCCCTGGGCAACGGTCGTCCCCACGGTGGGCAGCAAGCCAAGGCTGGCGGCCTCGACGTCGAGCGCGTTGGTGTTGACGGCGGGGATGAGCGGGCTGGCGTAGACCTCGCCGGCGACCGATCCGGTTTCTTGCACCTGCGTCACCCCGTCGATGGCGGCGATCATCACCGGGGCGGCGGTAGGCAGCTCGACGGCCTGGCCCTCCAGGTTCTGGCCGTTCTCCACGACGAGCAGGTTGGTGCCCAGGGCCGAGATCTCGTTCAGCAGTGCCGCCGACGCGGAGGACGACAGGCCCAAGACGGCCACGATGGCGGCCACGCCGATGGCGATCCCGAGCGCCGATAGCCCGGCGCGGAGCTTGCGGGTGCGCAGCCCCGCCGTCGCCAGGCGCGCGAGGTCGGATGCGCTCAGCCCGGGCACCGCTGGGCTCCCGGTATGCGTCATGGCCGGTGCACGATCTGTCCGTCGAGCATCTCGATCCGGCGGCCCATGCGGACGGCGATGTCGCGATCGTGGGTGATAACCACGATGGTCACCCCCATGCGATGGAGTTCCTCGAGCAGCGTCAGGATGGCCTGCCCGGTGGCTTGATCGAGGCTGCCGGTGGGCTCATCGGCGAGCACGATGGCCGGGCTGCCCGCGAGCGCGCGGGCGATGGCCACGCGCTGGCGCTGGCCGCCGGACAGCTGCGTAGGACGGGCGTACGGCCGCTCGTCCAGTCCCACCAGTGCCAGGGCGTGCATGGCCAGGGCGCGCCGTTCGGCTCGGGGCACCCCGGCGTACAGCAAGCCGTCGGCCACGTTGTCGAGCGCGCTTTGGTGCTCGGCCAGGAAGAACTGCTGGAAGACGAAGCCGATCCTGGTGGCCCGCAGCGCGGCAAGCTCGCGGTCGGACAGCCGCTCGACGTCGAGACCGGTGATCCGTACCAGCCCGGAGGTGGGCCGGTCCAAGGTCCCCATCAGATGCAGCAAGGTGGTCTTCCCCGACCCAGACGGGCCGACGATGCCAAGCAGTTCGCCCTGGGCGACGGTGAACGAGACTCCTCGCAAGGCGGTCACGGGCGGCTGGCCCGGGTAGATCTTCGTCACCTGCTCCACTTCGAGCACCGGCCGGCTCGCGTTCACAGCTGCGGCACCACGACCTGCTGGCCGACGGCCAGGCTGGTCCCCGTTACCTGGACCATGCCGTTCGCGTCGTCGAACAGCCCCAGGCCGACCGGCACCAAGCGGCGGGCACCGTCGGCCCCGGCCACCTCCACCGCGTAACCGCCGTCCGGCTCGGCCCGCAGCGCGGCAACGGGCACGACCAGGGCATGGGTGACCGTGCCGGTAGTGATCGTCACGGTCACCGGCGCCTGGTCCCACGTCCCTGTCGCCGCCGGATCGGTCGGATTCACCAGCACCGTGACGGTGGGGCCAGATGATCCACTCGATGAGGAGGTGGCCACCGTCCCGACGGACGAGATGACCCCCGGCGTCGTCGCGTTGTTCGGCAGGGTGATGGTCACCTTGTCCCCCACCGCCACCTCTGATTGCTGGCCAACGTCCAGGTCGATCGAGATCCGGCGCGTGGTCGAGGCGGCTGAGAGTACGGTACCTCCCCCACCCGCGGCCCCCCCACCGACGGACTCGCCTGCCGTGGGCGTGACCGAGGTGACCCGGATGGGGCCGGGCTCGAACACCACCTCGCCGAGCAAGATCTGGCCAGTCGCGGGCAGGCCAAGGCTCCTCTGCCAGCGTTTCACCGCCGCGGCCGTGGCCGCCGAGTAGCCGTCGGTCTGGGCCAGCCCGTCGCCGTAGCCCAGCGCGATCAGGTCATGGGTCAGCTCGCCCACATCGGTGCCGTCTGACATGCCGACGTAGAACGCCCGGTAGGCGGGGATGGGACTGTAGAGGAGCGGCACCGGTTCGTTGCTGAGCGAGTAGACGGGCTGATCCTCCTTGATCACGTCTCCTCCCCCAGGCAGCCAGGTGTAGGTCGTGCCCGGGTTGGCCTCGGTGGCGTGCAAAGACGCCAGGGTTCCCGCATCCGCGCCCAACTTGGTCTGGTCGGTTTGGACACCATGATCATGACTCTCGGGTTCATGGCAGCCAGTGTGCCGGTCGGCGGCGACGGGCGCATCACGCGCCGGGAGGAGGGCGGCTCCCTCGTTGGAGGGATACGCCGCGGGGGTACGCGGCGGTAGCCTGCAGGCGTGCTGGACCGGGATCGGGTGGGAGGCAGGCTGCGCGGCAGTGTGTGGGGCCTGTCGGGGCGGCTGATCGCGTCCTACATTCTCGTCACGTTCGTCGTCGTGGTGCTGGTCGAGGCGCTCGTGCTCTGCTTTCAAGTGCTACCGCTCGCGAACAGCGCCCGGCTGGAGGCCCAGCTGCAGGACCGGGTGGACGCCACCGCCAAGAGCTACGCCCAGCAGCTCGCCAAGCGTTATCCCGGCGGCGTGCCGACCGGAACCGTGCTCGGCGACCCCGGGCAGCCGGCCCGGCCGGGCCAGGCCACGACGACCCCGGACGGCAGCATGCTGGTCGTTCCGGCGATCACTGGTCCGATCCACGGCCGCCAGGCGGTCACCGCGGTCGTGGCGATCAGCGCCGACGGCACCGTCCTCGCGTCGTCCGCGCCGTCCCGGTATCCGCCCGGACGCGCGGCGGCCAGCGAACTTCCGGCCCAGGCGACCGGCCCGATGATCAAAGGCGGCGGCGTGCCCACGCCGGACGGCGGCGTGGTCTTCACGATCTGGCCGGCGGGCCGCGCTGACGTCTATGTCCAGGCGCCATGGACGGCGCCTGGGTTCGTCAGCCCCATCCGCGCCTGGAAGGAGCTGGGTCTCGGCAAGGCCGATACGCTGCTGTGGGGCAACTCACTGCTGCTGATCGCGATCGTTCCGGTCGGCGTGGCGTTCGGCCTGCTGGCCTCACGCCGCCTCGTGCGGCGGGTACGCCTCCTGGAACGGGCCACCCTCGCGGTGGCCGACGGCGACTACACCCTCACGCTGCCCGTGTCGGGCCGGGACGAGGTCGGGCGGCTGGAGGCGAACTTCACCTCGATGACCCGCCAGCTCGGCTCCGCGCTTGAGGCCGAACGGCAGCGAGCCGGCGGCGACGCGCGCGCTGCCGAGCGGGCCCGGATCGCGCGGGAACTCCACGACGCGATCTCCCAGCACCTGTTCGCCCTGCGGATGATCGCCGCCGGCATGCGCAGGGCCGATCCGGGCAATCAGCAGGCGCGGGCGATCGAGCGCATCAGCGAGGAGGCGCTGCGCGACATGCAGGCGCTGCTGATCGAGCTGCGCCCGGCCAGCCTGGACGGTGCTGGGCTCGCCCGCGCTGCAAGAGATCTGCGCCGCCTACCAGGACCGGCTCGGCGTCACCGTCGACACCAGCCTGGACGACGTCGCCGTCCCCGCGCCGGTCGAGCACGCGCTGCTGCGCATCATCCAGGAGGCGTGCGGCAACGCGGTCAGGCACGGCAACGCCCGGCAGCTCACCGTGGCCATGACCCGCCAGGACGGGCACGTGGAGCTTGCCGTCCGCGACACCGGCATCGGCTTCGACCCCAGCGCCCCGCGCACCGGCACCGGGCTGACCCACATCAGGGACCGGGTCGCCGAACTAGGCGGGACCGTGGACATCGACAGCGCACCTGGCCGCGGCGCGGCGCTCACCGTCCGGGTGCCGGTGCCATGACGATCCGGGTAGTGATCGCCGACGACCACCGCGTCGTCCGCGACGGACTGTGCTATCTGCTCGGCCAGGAACCAGACGTCGAGGTCGTCGGCGAAGCCGGAGACGGCAGGCAGACGGCGGACGTCGTCGCCGCCACCCGCCCGGACGTGCTGCTGCTCGACCTGTACATGCCAGGACTCGACGGGCACGCCGTGCTCGCCGCGCTGCGGGACACGCCGCACCGGCCTGCCGTCGTCGTGCTGACCTCGGCCACCGAGGACGAGCACCTCCTCCGCGCCATGCACGCCGGCGCGACCTCGTACCTGCTCAAGACCGCTCCGGCCGACGACGTCATCGCGGCCGTTCGCGACGCCGCCGCCGGAACCGCTAACCTTAGCCCCGAGCTGCTGACCCGGCTCACCCAGGCGCTCAGGCGACCACCGCCGCCGGACCCGCTCCAGCCGCTGTCACCGCGCGAACGCGATGTTCTGCGGCTGATCGCCCACGGTCACAGCAACCGGCAGATCGCCCGCGACCTGGCGATCGGCGAGCAGACCGTCAAGACTCACGTGCACAGCATCCTCGGCAAGCTCGGCCTGCGGGACCGCGTCCAGGCGGCGATCTTCGCCCTCCGCCACGGGGCTGATTCTTAGGCCGCCGCCAGGGCCGCCCAGAACGCGCAGTTGTGCGTGCTCGCGAAGTCGGTCTCGGTCTGCGGCACGGCGGGTGCCAGCGACTGGATCTGCTGGGTGAGGTCGTTGAATTGCGGCCAGAACGGGCGGCCGAACGAGGACGGGAATCCCCGCTTGGCGAAGTCCGTCCAGTACCCCTTCATGATCGCCGCTAGCTGCTGCTGCTGCGCCGTCAGCGTCCCACCGAACGCGGCCGTCGGCAGGCCGAACAGGTACTGAAGCTCGGACGCGTGGGGCGCCCCGTAGGGGAAGCTGACCGGCGGCAGGAAGTTCTCCGGCGCGTTCTCGTCGTTGAACTCGTAGGCGTAGGTCGGTACGAAGCGCGACACGGACTGATCGATAGCCAGCGCGGGGCACGCGAAGATGGCGTCGGTGCCGACGGCGCCGAGGGCGACCGATGGGCTCGGGTACGCGCTCAGCGGGTACTTGGCCGCGATAACCGCGGCCGCGGCGGCGGGAACCCCGAGCGTGGAGGCGATCATGGGTTGGTAGTTGGCCGCCGTGACCGGGTTGCCTTCCAGTTCGCTGAGCGCGACGAACAGCCGCCATTCGTCGTGGTTCGTGCCGTTGATGATCGGGACCCGGTTGAAGTTGCCGGTCGCGAAGGCGGTCCCCAGCGACTCCGGCAGCACCTCGCTGTTGATGTTCGGCGTGTAGCCGGCCGTGTCCTCGTTGGCCAGGATCGTCGAGACGGGCAGGCTCCGCAGGCAGGCCGCGGTCTGGCTGGCGCATCCGGCCTGGGCCGCGAACGTCTCACCGGCCGTCTCGGCCGCGGCGAGCGACGTCTGCGTGAGGTTGTAGGACCCGCTCTCCACGATCGCCCGCTCGAACAAGCCCTTGGCCTGCGGCGACGCGACCTGCGACAGCGTGGACAGGCCGCCCGCGGACTCACCGAAGATGGTGACATCGCGCGGGTCGCCACCGAAGCTCCCGATGTTGCGCCGCACCCAGCGCAGGGCCGCCTGCTGGTCCATCAGGCCGTAGTCACCCGACTGGCCCTGCCCGTCGGCCAGCGCCGGGTGCGCCAGGAAGCCGAGCGCGCCGAGCCGGTAGTTGATCGTCACGACGGTGACGCCGTCTCGCACCAGCGCTGTGGGGTCGTAGTCGTTGCTCTCGCCGGAGACCAGCGCGCCACCGTGGATCCACACCATGACGGGGTAACGCGCGCCGCGATGGTGGTCGCGCGGCGTGAAGACGTTCAGGTACAGGCAGTCTTCCGACGTGCTGGCCAGGCCGAACGGGGACGCCGGCTGCGGGCAGTGCGGCGCGAATGCCGTCGCGTCGCGCACCCCTGACCAGCTGGCGGCCGGCTGCGGCGGCTGCCAGCGGAGCGCGCCGACCGGCGGCGCGGCGTACGGGATGCCGAGAAATTCATCGACGGTCCCGTTGGCCAGGCCGCGAACGGCGCCGTTGGCCGTGCGCGCGACCAGCCCGCCGGCGCCGGCGGCCGACTGCCCGCCGAGGGCGCTCGCGCTGACCGCGGGCGCCACACCAACCAGCGCGCCCACGGTGACCAGAGTTACCGCCATCCGGCTGCCGACCCGCCATCCGGCCCACGTCTTACGCATGCGAATCCCCCAAAAGTACGAGGCAGTACTTTAGAGCTTCCCGCTACTTTATGCCCGCACGTGATTACCGGGCAAGGGGAATCGCCGGGGACGTGAGTTAACGCCGTTTCATGGTCGCGAGCCAGGCTGGAGCGCACTGATCGGGCACGGTGAGCCCGGACACCGTTCGGAGCAAAAGTCTTTGGCACAGTGCATACTTGTCCGATGGTGCGCATAGGGAACGCCTCCGGGTTCTACGGAGACCGGCCCGCCGCCTTCCGTGAGCTGCTCGAAGCCGGGAACGTCGACGTCATCACCGGCGACTACCTCGCGGAGCTCACCATGCTCATCCTGGCGCGGGACAAGGCCAGGGACCCTTCGCTCGGCTACGCGCGCACGTTCGTCGCGCAGTTCGAGGACTGCGTCGGGCTCGCGATGGAGCGCGGGGTGCGCCTCGTCGTCAACGCGGGCGGGCTCAACCCCGCCGGGCTCGCCGGGCGGCTGCGCGAGCTGAGCGCCGGCCTCGGCCTGACCGTGGCTGTCGCGCACGTCGAAGGCGACGACCTGACGCACCGGGCCGCCGAGCTGGCTCTCGGCGAGCCGCTGGCCGCCAACGCCTATCTCGGCGGGTTCGGGATCGCGCAGTGCCTGCGAGCCGGCGCGGACGTCGTCGTGACCGGCAGGGTCACCGACGCGTCCCTGGTCGTGGGGACGGCCGCCGCCCGGTTCGACTGGTCGCCCGGCGACCTTGACGCGATCGCGGGCGCGATGGCGGCCGGACACGTCATCGAGTGCGGCACCCAGGCGACCGGGGGCAATTACGCCTTCTTTCCCGCGATCGGCGACCTGCGCCACCCCGGGTTCCCCATCGCGGAGGTCGAGGCGGACGGAACCTCGGTCATCACCAAGCCGGCGGGCACCGGCGGGGCGGTGACTGTCGGCACGGTCACCGCTCAACTGCTGTACGAGGTTGGCGGCGCCCGTTACGCCGGCCCCGACGCGGTGCTCCGGCTGGATTCGATCACGCTCACTCCCGACGGCCCCGACCGGGTGCGGATGAGCGGCGTCCGCGGCGAGCCGCCGCCGGACACGCTCAAGGTCGGGGTCACCGCGCTCGGCGGGTACCGTAACGAGGTCACGTTCGTGCTGACCGGCCTGGACATCGAGGCCAAGGCGGATCTCGTCAGGAGCCAGCTCGCTTCGGTAGTTCCTGAAGGCACGACGTGGACCCTGGCCAGGACCGATCATCGCGACGCCGATACCACGGAGACGGCGAGCGCCCTGCTGCACTGCGTCGCTCGCGGCAAGGACCCCGACGCCGTCGGCAGGCGGTTCTCCGACAGCGCGGTGCACCTGGCGCTCGGCAGCTACCCGGGGTTCCATCTCACGGCGCCGCCGGGCGCCGCGTCGCCGTACGGGGTGTTCTTGCCTGCGTTCGTGCCCGCGTCTGCCGTGCCGCACATCGCCGTCTTGCCTGATGGCAGCCGGGTCGATATCCCCCACTCTCCGGTTGCGGTGGCCGCTGAAGAGGCGCTCGCCTCCGTTCCGGATAAATCTTTTGATTATTCCGAACGGCGGGGCGGTGCTACCCGTTCAGTGCCGTTGGGCCGGGTCGCGGGCGCACGCAGCGGGGACAAGGGCGGCGACGCCAACGTCGGCGTCTGGGTGGCAGACGACCGCGCGTGGCCATGGCTCGCGGAGTACCTGACTGTGGACAGGGTGCGCGCGCTGCTGCCGGAGACCGCCGGGCTCGTGGTTGACCGGCACGTCCTGCCGAACCTGCGCGCGGTCAACGTGGTCGTGCACGGCCTGCTCGGCGAGGGGGTCGCCTACAACGCGCGGTTCGACCCGCAGGCGAAGGCCCTGGGTGAGCTGCTGCGCGGCCGGTTCGCCGACATTCCTGAGTCGCTGCTATGACGGTGCTGCGATCCATCTTCGACCCGGCCTCCGCGTCGGCGCTGGCCAACCGCGAGGCCATGCTGGCCAGCCTCGGGGAACTCTCCGGCGAGTACGCCCGGATTCCCGACGCGGGCGGGGCCAAGGCCGTGGCCCGGCACCGCGCCCGGGGCAAGCTGTTGCCGCGGGAGCGGATCGAGCTCCTGCTTGACCGGGACGCGCCGTTCCTCGAACTGTCGCCGCTGGCGGCCTGGGGCACCGATTACCCGCTGGGTGCCAGCGTGGTCACCGGCATCGGCGTCGTCGAGGGCGTCGAGTGCGTGATCGTGGCGAACGACCCGACCGTCCGCGGCGGCGCGAGCAACCCGTGGACGATTCGCAAGGTCTTCCGCGCCAACGACATCGCGCGCGCGAACCGGCTGCCGATGATCAGCCTGGTGGAATCGGGCGGCGCCGACCTGCCGAGCCAGAAGGACATCTTCATACCAGGCGGCCGGCTCTTCCGCGACCTGACTCAGCTGTCGGCCGCGGGGATCCCCACGATCGCGCTCGTCTTCGGCAACTCCACTGCGGGCGGCGCCTACGTTCCCGGGATGAGCGACCACGTCGTCATGGTCCGCGAGCGGGCCAAAGTCTTCCTCGCGGGACCGCCGCTCGTGAAGATGGCGACGGGCGAGATAGCGGACGACGAGTCGCTGGGCGGCGCGGACATGCACGCCCGCGTCTCCGGGCTGGCCGACTACTACGCGATCGACGAGACCGACGCGATCCGGCTCGGGCGGCGGATCGTCGCGCGGCTGAACCACCGCAAGGCGGGCTTCCTGGCGCATCGCGGGTCCGCGCCGCCGCGGTTTTCCGAGGATGAGCTTCTCGGGATCGTGCCGGCCGACCTTCGGCAGCCGTTCGATCCGCGCGAGGTCCTCGCCCGCGTCGTCGACGACAGCGACTTCGACGAGTTCAAGCCGCTCTACGGCACCAGCCTGGTCACCGGGTGGGCGGAGCTGCACGGGTACCCGATCGGCGTGCTCGCCAACTCCCGCGGCGTGCTCTTCTCCGCCGAATCGCAGAAGGCCGCGCAGTTCATCCAGCTCGCCAACTCCTCCCGCACGCCGCTGGTGTTCCTGCACAACACGACCGGCTACATGGTCGGCGCCGAATACGAGCAGGGCGGCATGATCAAGCACGGCGCGCTGATGATCAACGCGGTCGCGAACTCGTCGGTCCCGCACCTGTCGGTGCTCATGGGCGCCTCGTACGGCGCCGGGCACTACGGCATGTGCGGGCGGGCGTTCGACCCTCGGTTCCTGTTCGCCTGGCCGTCCGCGCGATCGGCGGTGATGGGGGCGGAGCAGCTCGCGGGTGTGCTGTCGATCGTGTCACGCGCCGCCGCCTTGGCCGCGGGACGGCCCTTCGACGAAGACGCCGACGCGGCGATGCGCGCGGCGGTCGAGCGGCAGATCGACGCCGAGTCGCTGCCCACGTTCTTGTCCGGGCGTCTCTACGACGACGGGATCATCGACCCGCGCGACACTAGGACCGTGCTCGGCCTGGCCTTGTCCGTGATCGCCAACGCGCCGTCGCCTTCGTCGTCTTCCGGCTTCGGCGTTTTCCGGATGTGATGCTTACATGACGGATCAGCTTGTGACTAGGGTGCTTGTCGCCAACCGCGGCGAGATCGCGCGGCGCGTGATAGCGACCTGCCACCGGCTGGGTCTGTCGACGGTGGCGGTGTGCTCCGATCCCGACCTCGACGCCCCGCACGTGCGGGAAGCGGACGTCGCGGTGCGGTTGCCTGGCAGCACGGCTCTCGATACATACCTACGGGCCGACCTGCTCGTGAGCGCCGCCCTGCGGGCCCGCGCCGACGCCGTGCACCCCGGCTACGGCTTCTTGTCGGAGAACGCCGACTTCGCGCGGGCCGTCATTGACGCGGGTTTGACCTGGATCGGACCCTCGCCTGAGGCCATCGCGGCGATGGGCGACAAGCTCGAGTCCAAGCGGCTGGCCTCATCGGCCGGAGTGCCGGTGCTGGACTCTCTCGATCCCGGCTCGTTGACCGACGCCGACCTGCCCGTGCTCGTCAAGGCCGCGGCGGGGGGCGGCGGGCGGGGCATGCGCATCGTCCGCCAGCTGTCCGACCTGCGGGCTTGCCTCGAGGCGGCCCAAGCCGAGGCGGCGGCGGCGTTCGGCGACCCGACGGTCTTCGTCGAGCCGTTCGTCGAGCGCGGTCACCACGTCGAGGTACAGGTGCTGGCCGACCAGCACGGCACCCTGCTGGTGCTGGGCGAACGGGAGTGCTCGATACAGCGCCGCCACCAGAAGATCATCGAGGAGTCACCGTCGCCGCTTGTCCGGCAAACGCCGGGCTTGCGGGACCGGCTCTCCTTCGCCGCGATGGCGGTGGCCAGGTCCGTCGAGTACATCGGGGCCGGAACCGTCGAGTTCCTCGCCGTGCCCGACGGACGGTTCTGGTTCCTCGAGATGAACACGCGGCTGCAGGTCGAGCATCCTGTTACCGAGTGCGTGACCGGCGTGGACCTGGTCGAACTGCAGCTCCTCGTCGCGGCGGGCGGGGAGCCTGACCCGGAAGTGACCCGCGGCTGTGCCGTAGAGGCGCGGCTGTACGCCGAGGACCCCGCGGCCGGCTGGCTGCCCGCCACGGGAACCCTGTTCCGCCTGGACGTTCCCGTCAGCCAGCCCGCGTTCACGCCTCCGGTGCTTTCCGTCGCTCCGCGGGGGGTGCGGCTGGACGCCGGAGTCGAAGATGGCGCGGTGATCGGCGTCCACTACGACCCGATGCTGGCCAAGGTGATCGCCTGGGCGCCCTCCCGCGCTGAAGCATGCGCGGTCCTGGCTCGCACGCTCGCGCGGGCCCGGATCCATGGCCTGCGCACCAACAGGGACCTGCTCGTCCGCGTGCTCGGCCACCCCGCCTTCGCCGTCGGTGACACCGACACCGGGTTCCTCGACCGGCACGGCCTGGACCAGCTTTCTGCTCCGTTGGTCGGTTTGGCGGACGAGCGGTTGGCCGCCGTCGCCGCCACCCTCGCTGACGCGGCTTGGCGGCGGGCTTCGGCCGCCGTGCTTTCTGACTTGCCAAGCGGCTGGCGCAACGGGCCGGCCGCCGGGCAGAGCTCGGTGCTGACCGGGCCGGCCGGGGAGCATCGCGTGCGCTACCGGTTTACCCGCTCCGCTCGCGGTGGGGTCGCCGTCGACGACCTGCCCGGCCTGGTCGTGCTGTCGTCGACGGCCGGCACTGTCGTCATGGAGGTGGACGGCGTGGTCCGCCGGTGGCAGGTCGCCCGCTACCCGGGCGCCGACGGCGGCTGCCGTCTCGAGGTCGACGGGGACGCGGGAGCCGTGACGTTCTTCGAGGCCAAGCGGTTCCCGGCGCCCAGCCGCGCCGATGACCCGGGATCGCTGCGGGCGCCGCTGCCGGGGACGGTCGTCGCCGTCCGCGTCGAGGTTGGCGATGAGGTCAGCGCTGGCCAGGAGCTGCTGGTCATCGAGGCCATGAAGATGCGGCACGCGGTGCGCGCCGACCGGGCCGGGCGGGTGACGGCACTTCCCGTGCGGGCCGGGAGCACGGTGGAAGTGGATGCCGTGCTCGTGGTTGTCGACGCGGCCGGCGTGCCCGGCGTGCCCGGCGTTTCCCCGGACGAGCATCCCCAGGAGGTGTGATCGTGAGTTTTGTCGAGTCCGCTGAGCGGCTGGCGCTGCGCGAGTCCGTCGCGCAGGTGGCACGGAAGTTCGGGATCGGGTACGCCGTCACCCACGCCCGCCGCGGCGAGCCGCTCACCGAGCTGTGGCGGGCGCTGGGCGCGGCGGGATTCCTCGGCGTGAACCTGCCCGCGGAGTACGGCGGCGGCGGCGCCGGAATCTACGAGCTTGCCCTCGTGCTCGAGGAGGTCACCGCCGAAGGCGCGCCGCTCATCATGATGGTGGTCTCCCCCGCCATCGTGGGCAGCGTGCTGTCCAGATACGGAACGCCGTCACAGCGCGCGCAGTGGCTGCCAGGCATCGCCGACGGCAGCACCGTCGTCGCCTTCGGCATCACCGAACCTGACGCCGGGAGCAACTCGCACAAGATCTCGACAATCGCGCGCAAGGATGGCGGCGACTGGATCCTCAACGGCCGCAAGACCTTCGTGACCGGCGTTCCCAACGCCGACGCGGTCCTCATCGTCGCCCGCACCCAGCATGCCCGCACCGGTCAGCTGCGCCCGGCCATGTTCCTTCTCCCCCGCCAGACCCCCGGGTTCACCTATCACCCGATCGAGATGGACATCGCCGAAACAGAACGGCAGTGCCAGCTCTTCATCGACGACGTGCGGCTGCCCGGCGAGGCGCTCGTAGGCGGGGACGACGCCCCGATCGAGGCGCTGTTCGCCGGGCTCAACCCCGAGCGCATCATGGGAGCGGCCATCGCGATCGGTACCGGGCGCTTCGCGATCAACAAGGCCCGGCGTTACCTCCTGGAACGTGATGTCTGGGGTGTCCCGATCGGCGCCCATCAGGGCCTGGCTCATCCGCTCGCCCAGTGCCACATCGAAGTGGAGCTCAGCCGTCTCATGCTCGCCAAGGCCGCCACGCTCTACGACTCCGGCGATGACAAGGCGGCCGGCGAGGCCGCCAACATGGCGAAGTACGCGGCGGCGGAGGCCAGCATCCGCGCGCTGGATCAGGCCATCCAGTGCCACGGCGGCAACGGGCTCGCCGCCGAATACGGCCTCGCCATGCTGCTCGGGTGGGCGCGCGCCGGCCGTATCGCGCCCGTCAGCCGCGAGATGATCTTGAACTTCGTCGCCCAGCACTCGCTCGGCCTACCCAAGTCGTACTAAGGGGTAATCCGTGTCAGAACCGATCGTGCGCAGCGAGCCTGGCGACCGCGTCGTGACCATCACGCTCGACTCGCCGGCCAACAGGAACGCGCTGTCACGCCGGCTGGTCGCCGAACTAAGCGACGCGCTCACCGCCGCCGCTGCCGCCTCCGGTGCGCACGCCGTCGTGCTCACGCACACGGGGACCACGTTCTGCAGCGGCGCCGCGCTCGACGAGATGCGCGACGGTGATCCGTCAGACGGGACGCGCGACATGCTGGCCCTGTTCCGGCAGCTGCTCACGCTGCCGGTCCCGGTGGTCGCCCGGGTGGACGGCGCCGCCCGCGCGGGCGGTATCGGCGTCCTCGCCGCGTGCGACATCGTGCTCGCGTCCGCCCGCTCGACGTTCGCGTTCACCGAAGTGCGGCTGGGCCTCGCGCCCGCCGTGATCTCGCTGCCGCTGCGCCCGCTGCTCACCGCGCGGGCCGCCTCGCGGTACTTCCTCACCGGCGAGACGTTCGACGCCGCCGCGGCGCAATCGATCGGTCTCGTCACTGCCGCGAGTGATGACGTCGACGACCTGGCCGAGCCCGTGCTCGACGGGCTGCGCCGCGCCGACCCGCAGGGCTTGCGTGAGACAAAGCCGCTCGTCATCGGCGACCGGCTGCGCGTCATCGACGACGAGGGCGACGCCATGGGACAGCTGTCCGCACGGCTGTTCGCGTCCCCGGTCGCGCAGTCTCACTTCTCCGCCTTCTTCGATAAGACCGACAGGAAGGGCGGCCAGCGATGACGCTGCTGCGCGACAGGTTTGACCACTGGGCTCGCCTGCGGCCCGACGACCTGGCTCTGGCGTTCGGAGAGCAGGCCTTTACCTGGGGCCAGTGGCGCGACCGCGTGCTGCGGCTGACCGGCGCGCTGCGCGCCGCGGGAGTGCGAGCCGGGGACCGGATCGCGGTCCTCGACCTCAATCACGTCGCCACGGTCGAGCTCACGCTCGCCGCGTCCGCGCTTGGCGCCGCCACGGTGCCCGTGAACTTCCGGCTGAACCCCGACCAGATCCGGTACATCCTCATCGACTGCCGACCGGTAATCCTGTTTGCGGGGGCGGGGTTCACCGACGTCGCGACGGCCGCCGGCGCTCCCGAGCTTGTCCCGCGGGTCATCGTTCTCGACGAATACGAGCGGTTCCTCGCGGCCGGGCAGCCCGACTCAGGAACGAGCGTGGATCCAGCCGACGTGTGCCTCGTGATGTACACCTCGGGCACCACCGGCCGGCCCAAAGGAGCCCAGCTCACCCACGGCAGCGTGAGCGCGCACAGCGCGGCGTGCTGCGCCGCCATGTCGATCGGGCCTTCCGTGACCGCGATGGTCGCGATGCCGCTGTTTCACGTCGGCGGCTCGTGCTACGCCCAGGTCGGGATCTATGCCGGGGCACGCACGATCTTGGTGCGCGAGCCCACCCCGGCCGCGCTTTTCGGCGCGATCGCCTGCGGGGCGACCCATACGTTCGTCGTCCCGACGATTATCCACGGCGTGCTCGCCGCCGGGTCGCAGGCGATCGCGGCGTTCGGCGGGCTCGCGTCGATTTCGTACGGGGCCGCGCCGATGCCGCTGCCGATGCTGCGGCAGGCGCTCGACGCCTGGCCCGAGACCGACCTGGTCCAGGTGTACGGGATGACCGAGCTATCGGGTGTGGCCACCTTGCTCACCGACGCGGCGCACAGGGATTCTGCTCACCCCGAGCGGCTGGCCTCCGGCGGGCTGCCCTTGCCCGGCGTCGAGGTCCGCGTCGTCGATCCCGTCACGCTCGAGGATGTCACGCCCGGCGAGAGGGGCGAGCTCTGGTTCCGCTCGGCGCAGGTCATGTGCGGCTACCTCAACCGGCCCGAGGCGACCACGGAGGCCAAGACCGCCGACGGCTGGCTCCGCAGCGGCGACATCGGCCGCACGGACGACGCCGGCTTCGTCTACGTCCTGGACCGGGTCAAAGACATGATCATCACCGGCGGCGAGAACGTCTACGGCCCCGAGGTGGAGAGCGTGCTCGACGCCTGCCCGGGCGTGAGCGAAGGCGTGATCATCGGCGTCCCCGACGAACGCTGGGGCGAGGCCGTCAAGGCCATCGTCGTCCGGTCGCCCGGGGCGGAGTTGTCGGCCGACGACGTCATCGGCTTCTGCCGCGCCCGGCTGGCTCACTTCCAGTGCCCGACCTCCGTCGAATTCGTGGCCGAACTGCCGCGCAGCGCGACCGGCAAGGTGCTCAAGCGCGCGCTGCGCGAGCCCTACTGGGCCGCAACTGCCAGATGAATGTCCAGTTCAGCTTGCTATGACCAGATGAACGGCCCATTCATCTCAGCCGGATCGGGTGAGGCAGTGTCTGGGCGGTGGAGGTGAGAATCGGCTCATGACTACGGCATGGCCAGCGGTTTCTTATGATCAGTGGGGCGCGACCTGCGACACGCTGCACGCCCACGCGCAGGTGCTCGGCAAGCTGGCGGTGGAAATGGCCCCGCTCGAACCCGAACTGCACCACGGGGCGCTGCGGCTGACCGAGCGCGGCTGGGAGACCGCGCCGCTGCCCGCGCGCAACGGTTCCGGCTCTCTCGTGATAGCGCTGGACCTGCACTCACATGGTGCGGTAGTGGAGCACAGCGACGGGCATGCCGAACGGGTGCCGTTGACCCCGGACCGGCCCGTCGCCGACGTGACCAAGGAAGTGCTCGCCGCGGTAACCCGGCTCGGCGGCCACGTCCGGATCAACCCGGTGCCGCAAGAGGTCCCGTGGGGCGTGCCGCTCGACGAAGACCGCGAGCACGCGCGGTACGACCCGGCCCAGGTCGGCGACTACTTCGCCGCCGCCACCCAGGCCGCACTCGCGCTGACAGAGTTCAGCGCCCCCTACCGGGGCCGCTCCACACCGGTCAACGCGTGGTGGGGCTCGTTCGACCTCGCGGTGACGCTGTACTCGGGTGCGCCGGCCGCGCCGCCAGGTGACGGCTTCATCACCCGCAACTCCTCGGACGCTGAGCAGATCGTGGTCGGCTGGTGGCCAGGCGACGCCCGCCACCCAGACGCGGCGTTCTACGCCTTCGCCTTCCCCCCGACCGCCGGGTTCGCGGACGCCACGCTGTCCCCGGCCGCTGCCCGCTGGGACGAGAACCTGGGCGAGTTCATCCTCGACTGGAATGACGTTCGCACCGCCCAGGACCCGCGAGCAGCGGCCGTGGAGTTCGCGCACTCGGCGTTCCGGCAGGGCTGCCTGACGTGTGGGTGGGACGCGGACCTCCTCGGCAGCACCGAAGGCAATCCGCCTCCCGTCAGGTGAGCCCTGTCACGTTCTTACGTGCATGCGATGGTTGCCGGTATCGTGCCCGTGCCGGTGGAATTGGCGGTGAAGCCGATCGACGTTGAGCTCCCCTGCTTGATCACCCCGTTGTACGGAGCGTTCGTGACGGTGACCGACTGGCCAGACTGCGTGAAGGTGCCGCCCCACGAGCTGGCGATGGTCTCCCCGCTTGGCAGCGTGAAGTTCAGCGTCCAGCCGTTGAGCGGGCCGCCACCGGTGTCGGCCACGACGATGTTCGCCTGGAAACCGCCCGACCAGGAGCTTGACACCGAGCCCGTCCCCGAGCACGTCGCGGGCACCGGAGCGGCGCCGTTGATGTCCACGGAGAACGAGTTGGTGGCCAGCCCGGCGCCGCCCTGCCAGAGCTCGAAGCCAGCCTCCATGTCGATCAGGTACCAGGAGCTCTGCGTGTAACCGCGGCTGACCGCGTCCTGCACCAGCGGGGCGAGGTCGAGGCCGCTGACCGAGGTGGTCCCTGTCGTCATCGTGTAAGAGACGGTGTCGAAGCCTCCCTGGGACCCTTCCCACACGTTGTAGGAACGGCCGCCGAGGCTCACATTGGTCGCGACCTCTGACCCGAACGGCTGGACCGGGCCGTTGTGGTTGAGCCAGATCATCAGCTCGGTGCCGTTGGGCTGACCGGTCGTGGTCGGTGTCTGGTTGAACCAGATGTCGTAGGCCACGTCGTAGTCGTTGCTGCCACCAGGCTGTGTGGTGCTCCAGCTCGTGGTGACCTTGCCTGTCGTTATGTTCGACACCTGGATCGGGGTGGCGGACAGGCCGCCGGACGTGCAGTTGCCCCAGTGGCAGCCCTGGTAGATGGATGGGTAGCCGCCGGGCGCGCCGTTGGTCGCGTTGTCGATGGCCGAATTCGCCACGGTGAAGTCGGCGTTGCCGTCGGTGGTGATGGACTCGGAGGCGCCTGAGCCCCACTCGTTGTTCTGCACGTTGTAGACGCCGCCGGCCACCGAGGTGAACTGCATCTGGGTCAGCTGGGTGGTGGCGGCCAGCGCGCCGGGCGCCCCCGTTCCGATGGCGAGCAACCCGCCGGTGATCAGCGCGGCGCCGGCCAGGCTCGCCGCTTTCCTTGTCATCTTGGTCCACGTCATAGCGGGCCTCCTTACCGCGTGGGCTTGCCGTAGTTGAACGGCAGGGCCTCTAGCTGGTCGATCGGGATCTGAGTGAGTACGTATGCCCAGTCGCCGTCCGGGAACAGGTTGTCCGGATCCATAAGCGCCGGGTAGGGGTTCACGCCGCCGTGTGTCGCCTCGTATGGCCGCGGGTCCTCCGCGTAGGTGACGACCGCGCCGCCGTGGTCGGTGATGATCAGCCCGTACTTCTGCATCGCCCGCGCGATTGTCTGCACGGCCGGGCTGTAGAGCGTGCTCACGTTGAACGAGGGGTTCAGCCGCAGGCGCTGCCCTTCGCACGGGATGTCGCTGCCCACGGTGTTGCCGTCATCGCGGTTGGCGGGCCAGGAGAAGCAGCTGGCCTGAGTCCGCGGGACTACGAGGTTGATGGCGTGGTCGATAGAGCCGCGCCGCAGTTCGGAGATCCGGATTGTGAACGCGCCGAGCGGCAGGCCTGAGGCGGTCGCGCCCAGCGGGTTCTTGAAGATCCCGGGGTTCTTGGAGTAGTGCTTGATCTTGCCGCCCCAGCAGGCCGACCAGTGGCCGCTGGCATCCTGCTGCGCGCGCCAGAAGTCCCAGTAGGTGTCGGTGGACGGCTGGTAGATCGTGGTCGACTCGTCGGTGCCCTGCGACACGATCAGGTTCTTGGGCGTGGGCACGTGTTTCAGGGAGGGCGCGATCACCTTTGCCAGTTGGGGCAAGTTCTGGCAGTCGGAGTAGGTCCAGTTCTGCACGGGGGTGTGGCGGCCGACGTAGAAGATCGGCGTGGAGTAGGTGTCGGTGTTGAGACCCCAAAGGCCGTTGGTGTCCTGCTCGTCCTGCTCGATGTTGGCCACGATGGCGGCGGAGTTCGGGGCCAGCGGCACGCTGGCCGGCAGCGGCGTGTTCCACGGACCGGCCGACGAGAATCCGTTAACGGGCCTCGGGTGCCGGTGCGCGTCCCCCGCGTCCCCCGCTCGCCCGCCCTGACCGGCCAGCGCGGGACCCGCGCAGACCGTCAGCGCGAGTGAGGCGGCCGCTGCGACGGATACCCACCGCGCACGTGCACGCATCTGTGCCGCTCCTTCCGCGCCACCTTCTTCGGCGGCTAGGCAAAGCTGGGCGGAGCGTACCTCGGCCGGCGGCCCGGCTGCCCGCGCGCCGCCGCGCGGTTGGGCGAAGCCGCGCCACCTCGTGCCCGGTGACCTCGTGCGACGGCCGCGGGGCCGCAACCAGCGGTGATGTAACTTACTGGCAGGTGGATGGAGCCGCCGACCGACGACGGGCTAGAGGATGAGGACGGCCTGGTCGTCATCCCGGCCGCCGACGTAGCCGTGAGCGACGATCTCGTCCGGATGCTGCGCAATGCCGAACCGCGATAACCAGCGACGCGAGTAGCAGGTGAGGGAGTCGAGCCTGGAAAGGATGGATACGGCTAGCGGTGACAACACCCGCCCGCCGTGGACGGCCCGTACCCGTCGGCGCATGGTCCCACCGGTCACACCAGCCTCTGCTGCTCACTTCACATACTGTGTGACCAGAATGCGACCCGAAATGTCCGGAATGTGGGTGCGGAGAGTGTGCGAAGTCAGGCGCAGCGCGCTCCCATCTGCCTGACGGCACCCGACTCCGTGATAGGACCGTGCTATGACCTGGCCGCGGCCCGTGCCTCTCGTCGGCGACCCGACATCCGTCGCCGAGCGGTCGGCGGCGCCCGCCGGCTGGGCTTTCGACGACGCGACCGTGGCCGCTGTGCTCAACGTTGTCGGCGCCCGCCGCGACGTCAGGAGATACCGTCCCGACCCGGTGCCGCCGGAAACCCTTCGCCAGGTCCTCAACGCGGGGCATCAGGCCCCTTCCGTCGGGCACTCACAGCCGTGGCGGTTCATCGTGATCAGGGAGCAGGCGACGCGCGACAGTGCGGCGCTGCTCGCCGACAGGGAACGGCTCCGGCAGGCGGACCTGTTCACCCCCGAACGCCGCGCGATGCTACTCGACCTCCAGCTCGACGGCATCCGGGAGGCGCCGGTCGGCGTCGTCGTCGCCTGTGACCGCCGCACGCCGCCTGCCGGGGTGCTCGGACGGGCCAGCTTCGCCGACGCCGACGTGTGGAGCTGCGCGTGCGCGGTAGAGAACATGTGGCTCGCCGCCCGCGCGCTCGGCCTGGGGCTCGGGTGGGTCACCCTCTTCGAGCCAGCCGACCTCGCCGGGCTTCTTCACCTGCCGGACGGGGTCGCGACCCTGGGCTGGCTGTGCCTCGGCTGGCCGGACGAGCGTCCCCCCGCCCCGGGACTCGAGCGCCGTGGCTGGTCGCACCGCATGCCGCTCGATGAGGTCGTACTGTCGGAGCGGTGGCCGTCGGCGGACGAGCCGGTGCGGCCGGTTTCCCATCTGGCCGGGCCGGACCAGGCCGCCGTCGTGGCGGGCCGCGACACCGGCGACGATCTGCTGACGGTTCCAGACTCTCTCGGAGTCCTCGACGCCGCCGTCAATCGCGTCCTCGCCTTGGGTCCGCAGGCGCCGGAAGGCGGGACGCTGATCGTCGCGGCGGCCGACCACCCCGTCACCCGCCATGACATCTCCGCGTATCCGCCGTCGGTAACGGCCGACGTCTTCGCCGCCACCGAATGCGGCGTGTCCCTCGGCGCCGCGACCGCCCGGCAGGCCGGACTGGCGGTTGAGGCCGCGTACGCGCGCCTGGCCGGGCCAGGCGGTGACCTAGTCGACGCGGACGCCATGTCCGCCGAAGACACAAAGTCCATCGTCGAGCAGGGCAAGGCGACAGGGCGCCGGCTCGCGAACCGCGGCCTGATCTGCCTGGGCGAGGTCGGCATCGGTAACACCACGGTCGCCGCGGCGTTGAGCTGCGCACTGCTCGGCCTGCCCCCGGAGAGCGCCGTCGGCCTGGGCGCGGGCGCGGACACGCCGATGGTGATGAGGAAGCGGGACGTCGTCGCCCGGGCCGTCGCGCGAGCCCGTGCCGCACACCCCGGCCGACTCGCGGACCCGTGGGTGGCACTGGCCAGCCTCGGCGGACCCGAGGTCGCGCTGCTAGCCGGGATCACCCTGGGCGCCGCCGAGTGCCGCGTTCCCGTCGTGCTCGACGGCCTCGTCACCTCGGTCGCGGCCCTGATCGCGGTCCGCGCCGAGCCGGCCGTGCAGAGCGTGCTCGTGGCCGGGCAGTGCAGCCGCGAGGTGGCGCATCGGGCAGTCCTCAACGACCTCGGCCTGGAACCGCTGTTGCAGCTCCGGCTGCGGTCAGGCGAAGGCGTCGGCGCTTGCCTCGCGGCGCAACTGCTGCTCACGGCCCTGCGCGTACGGAAAGCCACCGCCCGGGTCAGTAATGGTAGCGGGCCGCGAGGACGATGATCTCCGCGTCTGTGACGATATAGACAAGGCGATGCTCGTCGTCGACCCGCCGCGACCAAGCGCCAGGCAGGTGGTACTTCAGCGGCTCAGGTTTGCCGATGCCGTCGAACGGATCCTTCAGGACATCTTCGATCAGCTTGTTGATCCTCGCCAGCATCTTGCGATCGGTCTTCAGCCAGGACGTGTAGTCTTCCCAGCCCTGGTCCTCGAATACCAGTCGCACCGGGCTACCGGGCATCCTCGGCGTCGGGATCGACCAGAGCGTGCTCGGCTACGTGGATGCCGGTGAGGGCATTCTCGTAAGCCTGCAGGAGCCGACGCGCGTTGGCTGGCGACCGCAGGAGATAGGCACCCTCGCGTAGGGCGGCGTGGTCCTCAGCGGAGATCAGCACGGCATTGCCGTGCTTAGACACGATCTCGATGGCCTCGTGGTCCTCATTGACCTTCTTGATCAGCGGGAAGAGCGCCTTGCGCGCCTCGCTCGCGGTGATCGCCATGACGGCCAGCCTTTCAAGAGTGGTACCGGATATCGTACCACCGGTTATAGCCCTGCTGGCTCGTCAGCTGAACGTGTCGATGTTCTCGATCTTCCAGCGGCCCGCCTGGTGGATCGCGGTGACCGCGAGCATCGCGCCGCCGTAGGTCGTCTGGCTGGTGCCGGACCGGGTGTCCTGCTGGTTGACGAAGATCAGCACGCGGGCCTGATTGCCGTTGAGCAGTTCCACCCCGCTGTTGGTGACGGTCGTGGTCACCACGAGTTTCTCCGCCGGGGCGTCCCGCTGCACGAGCGCGAACAGGCTGTTGTACTGCTGGATCGCGCCTCCGGTCAGCAGTCGCTGGGCAGCCTGCCTGGTCGCGCCGGTGTCGGCGTAGCTGTAGGAGAAGATCGTCCGGACGGCGCTGTCGATCTGGTCGCGGACCGCGATGGTGGCGGCCGGGTCGATGACGGCCGTGTTCTCCTGGGCGGCCTGGGTCCGCAGGGTGCTGGCGTGCAGCGTGGCCCAGATCCCGAAGCCGCCGAGCAGGACGGTGAGCGCGCCGGGAATCAGCAGCGCCAACGTGTGGCGGGGGCGCGCGGTGGTGGCTGACGTACCTTCGGCGGGTACGGCCGCGAGTGCGGGGTCGGCTTGAGCGGTGTCCGCCTGGACGGTGTCCGCCTCGGCGGTGGCCACCTGGACGGTGTCCGCCTGGGCGGTGTCCGCCTCTGCGGTGGCTGGTTGGGCAGGCTGGTACCAATGGGGCATGGCGTGTCCTATCCGGCGCTGCCGACCGGCGCCTGGCCGAGCGCGGTGAGCTTCCACCCCGAGGCGGTCCTGGTGAGCTGGCCGACAAGGCGGGTCTGCTTGCTGACCGTTGCTCCCTGGCTGGGGATGACGTTGATCTGGACGGCGGTGATGATGCTCGCCGTTCCGGCCTGGGTGTTCAGCGTGACCAGCGCGGCGTCGAGGATCTTCGCGGTGGTGATGGTCTTGGCCTGCTCGACCTGGTGCTCGAACTGTGAGCGGCCCGCGACGACCTCTGCCAGCAGCGCCCCGGCCGACGACTGTGCCCACAGGTTCAGGCCTGCGGCGACGTGCCGGTAGTCGAGGGTGTTGAAGTTCTGCACCGCCTGCTCGCCTTCCGCCAGGACCTGGTCGCGGGTCTGGGCGAGGCCAGGCGTGCCGGCCTGGGCGGCGCTGTGCCACGACCAGCCCGCCCAGGCGGCGAAGATCACGGCGGCCGCGGCTAGCACCGCCGCGACGGCCAGAACCGGGTCGCGGAACGCGCCGACGGCTGCCTTCACGGGGTCACCCCCAGCAGCTGGGCCAGTCCTGGCTGCGCCGCCGACGGCACGCCGCCGCCGGACGGCGCGTGGGCGGAGCCGCGCACATCGCCCTCACTAGCCGGCTCGGTGCAGGCGGCGGAGGTGTTGAGCGGTGGCGCCGGGGAGGTGTCTAGCCCGTTGCGGTACACGGTGCCGCCGTATCCGGCAGTGCACGGCAGCGGGCTGAAAAACGTGAGCGCCATACCGAAGTTGGCCCCCTTATTCGTGATGACCGTGGATCCGGCCGCGATGTCGGCCGGCAGGACCGACAGGAGTTCGTCCAGTGCCTGGCCCCTGGTGAGCGTGACTTCCGAGGTGGTCAGCAGGTTGGCGATAAGCGTCGCGAGGCCCGGGTTGGTGTTCGCCAGCAGGTCGGCCACCTGGGCGCCCACCTGCGGACCGGCGATGATGAGCTTGCGCAGGTCCGGGTCGGTCGCCTTGAGCTGCTTGGCGAGCAGCCGGGCGCTGTTGGCGAAGGAGTCGAGTTCGCCCGACTCCGCGATCTGGGTGGCGAGCACCGTCTTGCTGTTGGTGATCAGCGTGATCGTCTGGCCAGTCGTGGCGGACAGCGCCTGGACCAGTGCGTGGTTGCCGTCGATGATCGACGCGAGGTCGGTCCCTTGTCCCTGCAGCCCGGTTGCCATCTCGTCAAGCAAGGTGCGGAGTGTGCCGAGCGGCAATGACGTTGCCAGCGTGTTGAGGCTGGTGAGCAGGCTGGTCACGGGCAGCGGCAGCTGGGTGTCGCGCTGCGGGATCACGCTGCCCGCGGTCAGGTAGGGGCCGGATGTCGCGTCCGGGCGCAGGTCGACGTACTGCTCGCCGACCGCCGACAGGTCAGCGACGGCGGCCTGCAGACGGGCCGGGATCGGCGGGGCGGAGTCGCTGATGTTCAGGTCCGCTTCGACGCCGGTGGCGGTCAGCCGGACGGC
The DNA here is from genome assembly GCA_035571275.1 of Trebonia sp. GTDB lineage: Bacteria > Actinomycetota > Actinomycetes > Streptosporangiales > Streptosporangiaceae > Trebonia. The sequence continues at coordinate 41,388 of DATMKQ010000163.1, read as the reverse complement.
GCCCACCCGGCCGACGGAAACCCCTCGGTAGGTCACGTCGGCGTTGGGGAAGATGCCGCCGGCCTGGGCGAGGTCCAGCCGTACCACGTAGTAGCCGGGCATGCCGACGTACCGGCCCAGGTTGGCGTAGTGAATGCCGGTGTAGGCCACGATCAGCACGCTGAGCACCGCGAACACGGCCAGTTTTATTCTCGTGGCGGTGCTAAGCATCAGTGCTTGCCCTTCGGTTTCTGCGGCTCCACCGGCGGGATGACCTTGGTGCCCGCGGCCGCCTGCACCTTCAGGTAGATGTTCAGGTAATCGCCCTGCACGTCGCCCAGCACCTGATCCGTAAACGGGTAGGTCAGCAGCACCTGGAGCGCCAGCGGCAGTGACTGCCCGGCGTTGGCGAGTTCGGTCAGCGTGGGCGTCAGCTCCCGCAGATCGGTGACCAGGCTGGCCTCGCTGGCGTTGATGGTGCTGACCGCCACGCCGGACAGCGCGTGCAGCGAGTTCAGCAGGGTGACCAGCTGGTTGCGCTCGTCGGCGAGGACCCGCAGCCCGGGGGTGAGGTTATCGAGCACGTTGCCGATCTGCCGGTCGCGCGCCTTCAGCGTCGCAGACAGCGTGTTCAGCCCGTCGAGCGCGGTGATGATGTCGCCGCGGTGGGTGTTGAGGTTCGCGAGCAGCGTGTGCAGCCGGACCAGCAGCTGGCGGACCTGCGGTTCGTCCTGGTTGAGGGCGACGGCCAGCTGGGACGTGATCGTGTGCAGCTCGTTGATGCCGCCGCCTTTGAGCAGCAGCGACAGCGCCCCGAGCACCTCCTCGACGGTGGTGTTGGTCGTGGTCCGGTACTCGGGTATCACCGCGTCGTTGACCAGCCTGCCGGTGCCAGGGACGCCGGGTGGCGCGGACAGGGCGATGAACTGCTCGCCGAGCAGGCTGGACTGCTCCACCTGAGCGATCGCGTTGGCCGGCAGCACGACGCTGCCGTTGACGAGCATGGTGACGCTCGCCGTCCAGGACCCCCGCGGGAGGTAGATGTCGGTCACCCGGCCGACGCTGACATCGTTCACCTTGACCGCCGACTGCGGCACCAGGTCGAGTACGTCGGCGAATTGGGCGGTGACCTGGTACGGGTGGCTGCCCAGGTTGGCGCCGCCTGGCAGCGGGAGGCTGTAGATGCCGCCGCTGAACGTGCTGCACCCGGTTAGTCCCAGTGCCGTGGCCAGCGCCGTGGCCGCGGCGACCGCCGTGCGCCGGGGCCGCATCAGCACCGCCTCCCGCACACGTGCATCGCCGCCAGCAGGGCTTCCGGCGTGCTGTATTCGGTCCCGGCGGAAGGCAGCGGCAGCGGCAGCGGCGGCAGGAAGGCGGTGTCCGTGGCTGGCACGGCAACCGACCCGGCCGGGCCGCCCGATAGGTCAGCGGTTCCGTCGGCGGACGCCCCTGCCGTGGTCCCGGCCGACGTCATGCTGAACTCGTTGAGGTCGGCGCGGCCGTCCAGGGTCTTGGTGGTGGCGTCGTACGCGTTGAGCACGTTGTCGGCCGCGAGCGGGGCGGTGTCCAGGGTCTCGGCCAGCGACGCCCGCTCACTGGACAAGATGTTGGTGATCGACGCCAGCTTGTTCACGTTGGATGTGAGCAGGCTCCTATTGCTCGCGATGAACTGCTGCACCTGGCCGAGCGCGGTGGCCAGCGTGGACACCGCAGCCGCGAGCTGCTGCCGGTCACCGGACAGGAACCCGGTCACCTGCGCGAGCTGCTGTTCGGCCAGCCGCACCTGGCCGTCATTGCGCTGGAGCATGCTGGTGAACTGCTGCAAGCTGGCCAGGGATGCCGCGATGTTGCCCGCGGAGCCGCCCACGGTCTTTGACAGGCCGCCGTACTGCGTGAGCATGCTGTTGAGGTAGCCGCCATTGCCCGCCAGATTGGCCGCGCCGGTCTTGATCAGATTGCTGAGCGCGCCTTGCTTGTTAGCGCCCGATGGGCCGAGCGCGGCGGCGAGCTGATTCAGGGCCGCGTAGATCTGGTCGATTTCGACCGGAACGGCGGTGCGGGTAACCGGGATGACCGCGCCGCTCGACAGCCGGGGGCCGCCCGAGTAGGCGGGGGTGAGCTGGACGTAACGATCAGAGACCACGCTCGGCGCCACCACGGCGGCTTGGACATCGGCGGGGACAGGGATTCCGCTGTCGACCGTCAGGGTGACCTTCACTTCCGGCCCGTCCGGCTGCACCGTGTCGACGCTGCCGACCCGCACCCCGAGTATCCGCACGTCCGAGCCGGGGTAGACGCCGATGGACTCGCTGAAGTAGGCGGTGACCTGGGTGCCCTGATGGGTCGCCTGGTATAGCGCCACGCCGCCGACGATCAGCCCCGCCGCCACGACCAGCGCGGTGGCCCCGGTCAGTATCCGCCGCCGCCGGGAGCCAACCAGCTTGTTCCTGAGCTTCTTGAGCAGGCTGCCGGGCTTTGGCGCCCTTTCGTGAGCGACTTTCAGCAGGCTGTCCAGGGTAGCCAGCCCGCCGCCTTCCTTCTTGGTGCTCATCGTGGCGACACCTCAGCCTTTCGGGGGTTCGCACCCGCTGGCCGGGCGGTCGGCAGGCGGCAGGTACGAGCTGGGGATAAGGCCGCACAGGTACGTGTCGAACCAGCGCCCGTTGCCGAGAGCGTTGTCGAGCAGCCGGTAATACGGGCCGGCCAGCGCCACCGCCTGGGCCAGGTTGGCCTGGTTTTGCTCCAGCACATTGGTGACCTGGTCCAGTGCCTCCAGCGCCGGGTGAAGCTTGGCCTGGTTGTCGGTGACCAGCCCGGACAGCTGGACGGACAGCGCCTGTGTGGTGACGAGCATCGAGCTGATGGCGGCTTGCCGCTGCTGTAGCTCAGCCAGCAACAGGTTCCCGTCTTTCAGCAGTGCCTGGAACCTCGCGTCCTCGCTGGCCAGCGTGCCGGTCACCGTGCGGGTGCCCGCCAGCACGCTGGCCACCTGAGCCTGCTCGGACGCGACCGACGACGACAGGTTGGCCAGCCCGCTCAGCGCCGAGCGCACATAAGGCGGGGTGGAGGCGAACGCGGCGGACAGCACCTGGAGGCTTTGGGCCAGCTGGGTGGTGTTGATCTGGCCGAGTTGCTGCCCGAGGTCGCTGAACGCCTGCTGCACGTCGTACGGCGACGTGGTGCGGCTGAGCGGGATCGGCTGGGCTGGGTTCAGCGGCGCGGTGCCTTGCGGGTCGAGCGCCAGGTACTTGTCGCCGAGCAGCGTCTTGATCTTGATGGCGGCGGTTGTGGTGTTGCCCAGCCAGGCGCCTTTCTCCTGGAACGTCACCGCCACCTTGTCGCCATCCAGCGAGACCCCGGTGACGTGGCCGACCACCACCCCGGCGATCCGCACCTCGTTGCCTGACTGGAGGCCGCCCGCCTCGGCGAAATAAGCGGTGTAGCTGGTACCGCCGCCGATGAACGGCAGGTTCCCCGAGAAGTACGTGAGGGCGGCGATCCCGGCGAGGATGCCCAGCCCCGCGAACGCGACCGCGATCGGGTTGCGCCGCGACATCGGCTTAGTGAGCCACGACATCGCCTTCATGACGTGCACCTCCCGGCCGTGACGGGGACGCCGGTCGGGCCGGGACCACCCAGGGCGTTACTCACTCCGGTCACCGTCGCGGCGCACAGATAGAAGTTGAGCCAGGACCCGTAGGAGGCCAGCCGGGCGATGTCGGCCATCTTGAGCGGCAGGTTCCGCAGGAACGTGTTGACCGTGCCCGAGTTGGCCGCGAGGTTCCCGGCCAGCTGGCCCAGCTGGGTGATGTCGTCGCTGAGCGGCTGCCTGCCGACCTGGAGCAGGCCGGCGGTGGCGCTGTTCAGGCTGGAGACGGCGGAGATCGCGCTGCCGATCGACTGCCGGTCGGCCGCCAGTCCAGAGACCAGTTGCTGCAGGGTGGTAATCAGCCCGGCGAGCTCGTTACCGCGGGACGTGATCGTCTTGAGCACCGAGTTCAGGTTGCCGATCACCTCGTCGATGACCTGATCCTTGGTCGCCAGGGCGGTGGTCAGCGAACCGATCGTGAGCACGAGCGCGTCGATGTCCGGGCTCTCCCCCTGGAAGGTCTGGATGATCTCGCTGGCCAGCTGGTTGACGTCGGTGGGTGACAATGCCTGGAACAGCGGCTGGAAGCCGTTGAACAGGGCGGTCAGGTCTAGTGCCGGGGTGGTCTGCGCGAGCGGGATGGTCGCTCCCGGTTTCAGCGCGCTGCCCGGCGGCCCGGCGCCCTGACCCAGTTCGACGTAGCGCTGGCCGACCAGGTTGAGATACCTGATGGTTACGGTCACGGACACGGGTAGCTGGCGTCCGGCCTGCACCGCGAAGCCGACAAGCGCCAGGTTCCTGCGGTACACGCTGATCGAGGTGACGTCTCCTACCCGCACGCCGGCGATGTCCACGTCGTCGCCCACGGTCAGCCCGGTGACGTCGGAGAACACGGCCTGGTAGCCGGTGGTGCCTGACACCCCGGTGTGAGCGATGCTGATGCCGAGTATCGCGGTCAGGGTGGCGGTGACCGCGATGAAGATGAGGGACTTGATCAGTGGCCCGGCGATGGATGCCCGCTTCATGGCTTCCTCACCTCAGGTCCACGCTGGCGCCACGGAACAGCGGTCCCACCAGCAGGCTGCTCCAGCCGGGGATGGTCACCGGCGGGCGGCCGAGCGCCAGGCCCGTGAGCTCCGTGACCAGCTCGCTGTCCTGCGGCGCGCCGCCCGGCCCCAGCACAGCGGTCGTGGACGCGGCTGCTTTCGCGGTGGACGCGGCCGCGTCCGGCGAGGACGTGGTTGCTTCCGGCGCTGTCGTGCCATCGTGCAGCGTGACGCCGGAAAACGGCACCGGGTAGCAGTGCGGGCCGGTGTTGTCGCCGTACACCGGTGTGTCCTGCCCGGCTACGTACCGGCCGGGTGAGGGCAGCACGGTCACGCTGACGTGCAGGCCGGGCTGGCTGGTGCCCTGTCCGAGGACGGCGTTCATGGCCGGCTCGAAATTGACCAGGTCCTGGAGCGTGCACGGAAACTCGGGTGAGTACCTGGCCAGGATGCTCAGCGTGCCAGTTGAGTCCGTGGACAGCTCGATGATGTTGCTCTGGTTGGCGGCGAGGAACGAGCGCAGGTCAGTGACGGCGGTGGTCAGGTTGGTCAACAGCGCGGCGAAGTTGGCTCGCTCGGTCGCGACGACCTGGCTGGTGGCGGCGAAGTCGTTCAGCGCGGACAAGATTCCCGGGGCCGCCCGGTTGTAGGTCTTGGTGAGCCCGGCGAGTTCCTTGATGTCGGTGTCCAGGGCGGGCAGGTGCGGGTTCAGCTGCCCGAGGTAGGTGTTGAGCGTGGTCAGCAATTGGCCGAGCTCGGCGCCGCGACCCTGCAGACCCTGCCCGAGCGCGTCGAGGATTACGCTGAGCTTGTCCGGCTCCGTGGCGCTCAGCAGCGGGAGCAGGTTGTTCAGCACCGCCTCGAGTTCCAGCGCGTCGGCGGACCGGTCCTGGGAGATAACGCTGCCGTTAGCCAGCGTCCGCGTGCTCGGATTGGCCGGCGGGATGAGGTCTACATACCGCTCGCCGAACAGGGTGGTCGGCAGCATCTCGGCGGTCACGTTCGCGGGCAGTTCACTCACCACCGCGGGATCGATCGCCAATTCCAGCCGGGCCCCGCCGCCATCGGCGGTGATCTGCCGCACCTCGCCGATCTGAACGCCGCGGACCATGACCTCGGCGCCGAGGTTCATCTCGTTGCCGGCGCTGGTCGTGTACAGCGTCACCATCGCGACGGGGGTGAACTTCTTCTGGTACAGCGCCACCGACAGCCACGCCAGCAGGACGAGCACCAGCAAGAACGCCACGCCCGCGGCGCGGCGCGGGAGCTTGGCGCCCGCCCTTCGGGTCATCCGGCCACTCGCACGGTGGTGGTCGCCCCCCAGATGGCCAGGCTCATGAAGAAGTCGATGATGTTGATCATCACGATGGCGGTGCGCACCGCCCGGCCGACCGCGACGCCAACCCCCGCGGGTCCGCCCTTGGCTCGGTAGCCGTAATAGCAGTGCACCAGGATCACGACGACGCTGAAGATCAGCACCTTAGCGAACGACCAGAGCACGTCGACCGGTGACAGGAACAGCCCGAAGTAGTGGTCGTAGGTGCCGGGCGACTGGCCGTTGAACTCGACGGTGACGAGCCGAGAGGAGAAATAGGAGCTGACGAGGCCGAGGGCGTAGAGCGGTATCACCGCGATCGCGCCCGCGATGATGCGGGTGGTGACCAAGAAGGGCAGGCTCGGCACGCCCATGCCTTCCAGCGCGTCGACTTCCTCGTTGATGCGCATGGAGCCGAGCTGCGCGGTAAAGCCGGCCCCGACGGTGGCGGACAGCGCCAGCCCGGCGACCAGCGGGGCGATCTCGCGGGTGTTGAAGTAGGCGGACACGAAGCCGGTGAACGCGGACGCGCCGATCTGGTTCAGCGCCGCGTACCCCTGCAGGCCCACGACGGTGCCAGTGAACAGCGTCATGCCGATCATCACGCCGACGGTCCCGCCGATCAGGGCGAGCGCGCCGCTGCCGAAGGTGACCTCGGAGAGCAGCCGCAGCACTTCACGCCAGTAACGGCGGATCGCCCGGGGTGTCCAGGCCAGCGCGCGGGCGTAGAACAGCAGCTGGTCGCCCAGCAGGTCGAGCCAGGACAGCCAGCCGTCGGCCCGCGCGGCGGCCCGGGCCGGCCAACGGCCTTCACCCTCGGCGCCTTCGCCGGTGTGGTCGCGTTCTCTTGTCACCATGCGCGGCTCACGAGCCCTTCGGGGGAACGATCCGCAGGTAGATCGCGGTCAGTACCAAGTTGACGAAGAACAGCAGCAGGAAAGAGATGACCACCGACTGGTTGACCGCGTCGCCGACACCCTTCGGGCCCGGCCGGGGGTTCAGGCCCCGGTGCGCGGCGATCACTCCGGCGATGAAGCCGAAGATCAGCGCCTTGATCTCGCTGATGTACAGGTCGGGGAGCTGGGCCAGGGAGGAGAAGCTGGACAGGTAGGCGCCGGGCGTGCCGTGCTGCAAGATCACGTTGAAGAAGTAGCCGCCAAGCACGCCGACGACCGACACGAGCCCGTTCAGCAGCACCGCGACGCCCATCGCGGCCAGCACCCGGGGGACGATCAGCCGCTGGACCGGCGAGATTCCCATCACCTCCATCGCGTCAATCTCCTCGCGGATGGTGCGGGCGCCGATGTCCGCGCAGATCGCCGAGCCGCCGGCGCCCGCGATGAGCAGCGCCACGATCAGCGGGCTGGCCTGCTGAACCACCGCGAGTACGCTGGCCGCGCCGGTGAACGACTCCGCGCCGAGCTGCCGGGTTAGCGAGCCAACTTGGAGCGCGATGACCGCGCCGAACGGGATGGAGACCAGCGCCGAGGGCAGGATCGTGACGCTGGCGATGAACCAGAACTGCTCGATGAGCTCGCGCACCTGAAAGGGGCGCTTGAACGTCAGCCGCACCACCTGGGCCGCCAGCACGAAGAGCTTTCCGGTCTGGCGGAGCGCGCCGACCCCAGGGAACGTAACGTCCTGGCTCGTCATGACCGGTTCCCTGACTGTTGCGGGCCGAAGCTGGCCGCGATCGCTTGCTGGGCGTGCGGCGGCAGGGTTTGCAGCATGTCCTGCATCCGGGCGCGCCGGCGGCGGACCGCCTGCCGCTCCGGCAGCCCAGGGCTGGGCTCGAGCTGCGGGATGAGCGTCAGCGGCTGCTCGGGCGCGCGATGCCGGCCGCCCTCGCTGGCCTGTTCGGCGGCCATGGTGGCTTCGTCCTTTTCCTCTGACATGCCGATCGGGCCGATCCTGCGCCCGTTCACGAACTGGGTGATCACCGGGTTATCGCTGGTCAGCAGCACTTCCCGGGGGCCGAACATGACGAGGCCGCCGCGGTAAAGCATGCCGATGTTGTCCGGCACGGTCCGGGCGATCTGAATGTCATGGGTGACGATCAGGATCGTGGCGTCGATTTCGGCGTTGAGATCGATGAGCAGCTGCGACAGGTACGCGGTGCGCACCGGGTCCAGCCCGGAGTCCGGCTCGTCGCACAAGATGATCTGAGGGTCGAGCACCAGGGCGCGGGCCAGCCCGGCGCGCTTGCGCATCCCGCCGGAGATCTCCCCGGGGAACTTGTGCTCCTGCCCGGTCAGGCCGACCATCTCCATCTTGGTGAGCACGATCTGCCGGACCTGCGCCTCGGTCATCCGGGTGTGCTCCCGCAACGGGAAGGCGATGTTGTCGTACAGGTTCAGCGAGCCGAACAGGGCACCGTCCTGGAACATCACGCCGAAGAGCTTGCGCGCCCGATAGAGCTGGCGCTCCGAGCACGTGACGGTGTCCACACCGTCGACAAGCACGCTCCCCGCGTCGGGCTTGATCAGTCCGATGAGCGACTTCAGGAACACCGTCTTGCCCGTGCCTGACGGGCCGAGCATCACGCTCACCTCGCCGGCCGGAAGCGTGAGCGTGACATCACGCCACACGGTGTGGCGGCCGAAGGACTTGGTCAGCCCGTCGACAACCACCTCAATCCCCATGCCGCCTCCCAAGGGGCTGTCGGTAGCGGACATCCTGCCGCACACGGGGCATCTCGTCCATGCTTTTGGTAATCGGGTCCTGGGCTCCGATCACCGCAGCGGCCTCGGGCGCTGCGGCGGGCATACCTGACCTTGAATGAGGTCACAGAGCGGGCCCTGGGTGAACTCGGAGTAGTTGTCCGTCCCTGAGACCGTCCCCGTGATCAGGTCGTCGAGGTTTTCTGTTACACCGCAGTGGCTGAACGCCGGGACGGTGACGTATCCGGTCAGCGGCCCGCCGCCTGACAGCGAGTAGGGGTGCGGGCCACTTCCCAGACCAGTGAGCCCGATCAGCAGCGGCTTGCTCGTCTCGCAATCGGGGCCCACGTTCAGCGGCTTGCCGTTGACCTTGACGTCGTAGATCCTCAGGTTCATCCGCGCCCACGACGTGTTGGTCGACAGGGCGAATCCTGTCCCGACTCCGTAGATGTTGAGGGTGCCTATCTCGGTGAGCTGCAGTGTCGCCGTCACCGGCATGAAACCGAAATCGAGGAAGGTGGCTGTCGCGGGCGGGAACCCGTGAATAACCTCGCAGGTGCGGTGGCGGTGGCTAAGGCGGCACACCGTGTAATCGAGCTGGCCGGCCGAATCCTCCTGGTAGTAATTCGCCGGAATGTTGAGCACCAGCCGGACGCCGACCGTCACGTTGATCAGACCCGGGCCAACGAGCGCGGCGCCATTCAGTTTCCGCACGTCGGAATAGCCCGTTATGAAGGCGCAGGCATGGTCTTGCGGCGGCGGAAAGGTGACAGTCGAGCCGCGCGGCGGCTTCGGCGGCTTCGGGAGGGCCGGGTTCAGCTTCAGCCCGCCTCGCGGCAACGGAGGGCAGGGGGACGCCGCCTGCGCCGCGTGGATCGCCGGTGCGCCACGGACCGTGATCGTCGCCAGCGCCGCGTCCTGTCCTGGCTCGAGCGTGCAGGTGGCGGTCACCGGCGCCCGCGCTGGGCTCGGGCTCGGGGTGCCTGCCGCACTCGGGGTGCCGGTCGCATTCGGGGTGCCGGTCGCGGACGGGGTGCCGGTCGCGGACGGGGTGCCGGTCACACTCGAGGTGCCGGTCACACTCGGCGTGGGGGTCGCACTCGCGCTCGGGGCGGCTGTCACCGTGTGGCGGGGCGTGAACACGAGCGCCAGCGTTCCTGCCGTCACGGTCATCCGGCCGGCGCGGTCCGCCGACAGCGCGGGCAATGGCGCGGTCGGCCGCAGCGGCGGCCCGCTGCGGAGGCTGCGTCCGGCGGCCGGCAGCGGCGCCGCCGGAGCGGCCAGGCTGGCCCACACGACGGCCGGCGCGCTTTCGCCCAGACCAGCCGTGGCCAGTCTGGCCGCGATGGTGACCGGCGCTCCCGGTGGGCCGAGGCTGGCGAGCGGTGCCGCGGGCACGGTCACCGCCAGGCTCAGCGAGGCGGGCCGAACGGTCCGGCCCGCCAGCGCCGTCGCCGGGTAGGACGCGGTGAGGCGGGCACCGATCTTATAGGTGCCCGTCGGGAAGCGGCAGGCGTAGGCCAGCGTCGCCACGGCGGTCTGGGTGTCGGCCAGCGTCACCGCGCCTGTCGCCTGGCTCACCGCGCTTGGGGCGCTGCCGGTCGTGCCGACGATGGCCGCGGCGGTCCCGGCCACCACGACCAATGCCGCCATGCGGCGCAGCCTCAGCATCATGCTCCGTCAGCCCGGATACGGTCAGACTGCCTTGCCAGCGCTCAAGGTGAAGGTGATCGTATTGCCCGGCCCGGTTATCGACGTGTTGATGACCGGAGTGAGTAGCCCAAGGGGCCCGCAGTGGGCGAACGGCGGCACCGTGTACGTGCCGGTCAGCTTGCCGCCAGAGACCACGCTGAAGCCCGGCTGGCTTTTCAGCGTGATCGCCGCCGGTGTGGCGCTCTCACACTTGCTGCCGACCGGGAGCGGCACGCCCGCCAGGCTCATGCTGACGATCCTCAAAGTGATATGGGACGTCGTCGTGACGGCCCCGTTGTTGAGGTCGATCTTTCCTGTTGTCGCGCCGTCCTGGAGGAACTCGGTCTTCCCGCTCACCGGGATCAGTCCGAACTCCTTGAAGGAGACCGTCGCCGTGGGCAGGGTCAGGCTGGCGGTCAGCTTGCCGTTGCCGAGGTTCACGGTGGACCGGAGCGTGCCCGGGCCAAGAGCGACAGTGGCGTTGGGTGCCTTCAGGTGGGTGCTTCCGTGCACCGGGTAAACGATGGTGAGGCTGGTGCCTGCCGACGCGGCTGTCGCGCTGGCGGCGACCGCCGTAGCGGCCACCAGGCCGACGGCGGCCGGGACGGTCAGGGAGCGGGCATAGCGCGACCGCATAAGCCTGTGCATGGCATCTCCTTGCAAGATAACTGGCGGCTGCCCGGGACTGCCGGGCAGCCGCCAGTCGCTGCGTGCGAACGATCCTCAGGCCGTCACGGGCTGGTTATGGTCTGTCCCGGGCTGACGACGTAGGTCCCGGTGAACGTTGACGCCTGGCCGTTCCCGATCAACCCGAGGCAGCCCTTCACGTCGTAGATGTGCAGGGTTCCGCCGGCGGCTTGGACGGCAAGCCTGTGCGTCTTATTGGTGTAGGTGACCTTGACCGATCCGTTGTCTTTGGCGGCGCTGGAGCCGTCGACGACGGCCGAGCAACCCGTCCCGGACAGCGTGGCGTGGATACCGGTGATCGTCCCTGACGTGACCCCGGTCTTCCTGTTATAAGACACCGCGTTCAGTTTCCAGGGCTTCTTCGTGCTTGCACTGCTCTTAACGGTGAATGTGAGCCCGAAGGGACCAGTGCACTTGGTGAAGCTGAGGGAGGTGATCGAGCCGATACCCGCACCGGAGAGCTTCTTGCCCTTCTTGAGGGTGGCCTTGGTGCTAGAGGAAGCACACTTAAGCACTGTGTGCGTCTTGGTGTCCGTGAGAACCGTGGTCCCCGATTTCGCGCTGATGTTCCCACCAGGCTTAACGGTCCAGGTGGGGGTCGCGGCCAGGGCGGGCGCCACGCTCGCGCCGATCATGAGGGCTGCGGCGGCACCGGCGATAAGGCCACTGCCTGCTCGTTTCCACTTCCACGTCATCGTCATAGTGAGTCTCCTCGGGTACTCCGGCCGATCGATTCCCGGCGATCAGCCTCTCGCTTGGACGGGGTGGGGTTCCCTTCTCCTTAGCTACTGGCGAGTACGTTACTTCCAAGTAAACATCGTGCGCAAGGCTCCACGGCAGAATGTGTGCTGGCCTGTTTCCTGGGAAGCGAAAAACAGTTTAGGCAGCTAGTCCGGGATTGTCCCGGGCTTCGCGTGGCCCGGCAAGGCAAACTTCCGCGTCGGCACTCGATGCGGCAAAGATTAACTCTTGCCCCACTAAAAACATCAGCCACAAATCATGTCGTCGTCCTCGGGCCGCCGACCTGCTCAGAGTCGGCTGGCCGGGGTAAAGAGTCGCCACCCTCCGTTCTGAAGGTCAAGGTTTTTAGCCGATGTGCGCGATGGTGGTTCCCGACGAAACGGCGCCTACCTGAGTGAGCGTGCTTTCAAACAGGTTTTGTCCTGCCGGGGGATGAACGCGTCGCGGAGCGCCATGGCATCGCTGACCTTTACCTGCCGGACGGTGCCTCCGGGCCGCGCCCTGCCGTGGTGTTCGTGCATGGTGGCCCGATACCGGCCGACCTGCGGCCGACTCCGCGGGACTGGCCTGTCTACCGCGGATACGGGTCGGCGATAGCGGCAGGCGGCGCCGTCGGCGTCACGCTTGACCACCGGCTGCACGACGTGGCCGACTACCCGGTTGCCGCCGACGAGGTGGCCGCGGCCGTAGAGATGGTGCGGGCCGACCCGCGCGTGGACGCTGACAGGGTCGCGATCTGGTTCTTCTCCGGCGGCGGTTTGCTCCTCGCCGACTGGCTGCGCAGGCCGCCAGGGTGGCTCCGCTGCGTGGCGGCTAGCTATCCGCTGCTCGCCCCGTTGCCGGGGTGGGAGGTTGATCCGAGATTCCGGCCGGTCGAGACGGTCGCATCCGCCGGTGACCTGCCGATCGTGCTGACCCGGGTCGGCCGCGAGCGTCCGCCGCTCGCGGCCGCGGTCGAAGCGTTCACCACCGCCGCCGGCCGCTGCGGGGCGCAGCTCGAGATCATCGACGTGCCAAACGGTCAGCACGCGTTCGACATGCTCGACCACACCGACGAATCCCGCCAGGCCGTCAGGCGCGCCCTGAACGCGGTGCTCGCGATTTCAGCAGGATGACGCATCGGCGGTCAGGCTGCCAGGTCTCTTACTGGTGCCCCGTGACCGCGAGCAATCTCTTTGCCCGTAACCGGACGCTGCTCATCGACGTCTCAAGGGCACAGGGGTTCCACATAAAGAGACTCCATTGCAGTACGGGGACCATCATGAAGTACCAACCCACCACCGTCCCCCGGCTGATCGCGGTTGCTGTCGCAGCCGTCGCCGGACTAGCCATCTCCTCGGCCGCCTACGCGGCAACCTCATCACCGGCCGCCCCCGCGGCGGCCGCCATCCCCCAGTGCGCCGCCGCCTTCGGGCAGGACGGCAACGTCGGCGCCTGGGTCCCGGCCAACGAGGGGGACGGGGCTGCCGGCACCGTCTACTACCCGCTGGAGTTCACCAACATCAGCGGGCACACCTGCTCCCTGTTCGGCTACCCCGGCGTGTCCGCGGTCAGCAGTACCGGGCAGCAGCTCGGACGACCTGCGGGCTGGGGCAGCCTGAGCGGCGCACGGCGGGTGGTCCTCGCGCCCGGCGCGACCGCGCACACGATACTCGCCATCCACAATGTGTACTCGTTCACGAAGCGCGTGTGCGATCCCGTGCACGCGGTCGGGCTGCGCATCTACCTGCCGGACCAGCGCCTCGCCACGTCTGTCGCGTTCAGTTTTGAGGCATGCTCGCGCACGGGAATCGTCTACATGGGCGTCGACCCGATCCTGGCGGGTGCCGGCACGATCAACGGCTGACCGCCAGGTAATCTCCGCGGCGCCGTCCCGTGCAACCTTGCTGAGCCCACGGGGCGGCGCTCGCGTTCAGGAGCAGGCGTGACGGTGAGCTGGCGGGCGGGCTTGGTTCGTAGAAACTCGCCTTTTCCTCCACCGTGCCCTTAGCGGAGCAGGTCGAGGACGCTGGTGTAGAGGGCTTCCGATTGGGGGGTTCGCTCCCATAGCTCGATCACCGTCCCGTGTGCGTTGCCACCGTCCACGTAGACCCAGCGGAACGGGTTTCCAGGCCCGGTTCCGTCTACAAGCAGCTGCGCCGCCGGATCGGCCGCGCGGATCGCCGCGATCTGGTCGTCGAAGTCCGCGACCACATAGGCCAGATGGTGCATGCCCTCGCCGCGCTCGGCGAGGAACTCCGCGTGCGGGGAACGGTCGTCCAGGGGCTGAAGCAGCTCGAGCAGCACGCCGCCGAGCTGGCCGAACGCGATCTTCAGCGAGAACGGCACGGGTTTGCCGTGCACCAACGTCTGGTCGAAGGTCGAGTCGTCACCCATGCTCAGGAACGGGCCCGCGCCGAGCCGCGCGCTCAGCTCCTGCTGCGCGGCGGCGCAGTCGCGGACGACCCAGCCGATGTGGAACAGCTCGGGGAGACTCGGCGCTGCCATCGGGCTCATCCGGAGACCTGCTCGGTCTCGACGACGCATACCGGCTCGCCGACCCTGACGTCGCTGCCTTCGGGGACGGAGTGCTCGACCATGACGCCGTCGCCGGTGGCCTCGACCTCCTGGCTGATCTTCTCCGTCTCGATCTCGTAGAGGGGATCGCCCTTCGAGAACGCCTCGCCCGGCTGCTTGCAGAACCGGACGACCGTGGCCTCCTCCATCGTCATGCCGATCTTGGGCAGCTTGACCCGCACCCTCATGCGGGCACCCCCTGCCTGCTCTCCTCGGTACGGCCGAGCAACTGGCGGACGGCCGCGGTGATGCGGGCCTCGCCCGGGATCACGTGCGCCTCGGCGTTCGGGGCGTAGGGGATGGCGACGTTCGGCGTGGTGACCCGGCGGATCGGGCCCCGTAGCAGGTCGAAGCCGTGCTCGGCCACCACTGCGGCGATCTGGCTCGCCGCCGAGCAGCACTCGCGGGCCTCGTCCACCACGACCAGGTGGCCGGTCTTCCGAACCGAGGCGAGCACGCTCGCCGAGTCGAAGGGCACGAGGGTGCGCGGGTCGATGAGCTCAACGCTCAGCCCCTCTTTCGCCAGCGTCTCGGCCGCGGCCAGCGCCGGCTTCAGCATCCTGCCGATGGCCACGACGGTGACGGCGTCGCCTTCCCGGCGCACGGCGGCCTTCCCGAACGGGACCAGGTGCTCGCCGTCCGGCACCTCGCCCAGCTCGCCGCCGCGACCGTTCGGCTCGAGGATAAAGCACGGGTTCTTGCTCCGGATCGCCGTCTTCACCAGGCCCTTAGCGTCGGCGGAGGTGGCCGGGACCGCGACGTTAAGCCCGCCGAGGTTCATCAGCATGGCGTACGGGGTGTCGGAGTGCTGCGCCGCGTTGGCGGAGCCCCCGCCGACGGTGGCGATGATCGTGATCGGGAGCTCCATCTGGCCGCCGGTCATGAGCCGCAGCTTGGACATCTGGTTCCCGATCGCGTCCATGCCGGTGAACATGAAGTTCGAGAACATCATCTGCACCACCACGTGGTAGCCGGCCGACGCGAGGCCTACCGCCATCCCGGTGAGGGTCGTCTCGCAGATCGGGGTGTTGCGGATGCGCTCACGCCCGAACTGCTCGTAGACACCGCGCAGGTCGCCGACGATCGAGAGCTCGACGTCTTCGCCGTAGACGATGACCTTCGGGTCGCGCGCCATCTCCTCGACGACGGCGTCGTGGATGGCCTGGATGAGACGGACACGAGCCATGGTTCAGGCCTCACTTTCCGGTGCGAACATGAGCGTTTCGGCTAGCTCCGGGTCGGCGGGCTGGCCCGCCTCCGCGTACGCGACGGCTTCGGCCACCTGCTCGAGCACCGCGGCCTCGACGCGGTCGAGGTCCGCCGCGGTGGCCGCCCCCGACGACGTGAGCGCGGAACGGAACCTGACGATCGGATCCCGCTCTCGCCACGCCTCGATCTCTGCGGGGTCCCGGTACCTCCCGCTGCCGAGCACGAACGATTCCGCCTCGAAGTGGCCTTGAATGCGGTAGGTGCGCGCCTCGATGAACGACGGCCCGCCGCCCTCACGGGCACGATCGATCGCCTCCCCGGCCGCCCGCCAGACGTCGGTCACGTCGTTCCCGTCGACCTCGGCGACCGGCATCGAGAAGGCCCGCGCCCGGTCCGCGATGCGGCCCGCCGTCACCTCGGCCGCCGGCGTGAACTCGGAGAACCCGTTGTTCTCGCAGACGAACACGACGGGGAGCCGCCAGAGCGTCGACACGTTCACGCACTCCATGAGCGCGCCCTGGTTCGAGGCGCCGTCGCCGAAAAAGCAGACCGACACCTTGCCGTCCCCGTCCAGCTGCGCGCCGAAGGCCGCACCCGTGGCGATCGACAGCCCCGCGCCGACGATCCCGTTCGCGCCGAGGATCCCCTTGGAGATGTCGGCGACGTGCATCGACCCGCCCATGCCCTGGCAGATGCCCTCGCGTTTGGCCCAGATCTCGGCCATCATCGCCCGCACGTCACCGCCCTTGGCGAGGAAGTGGCCGTGGCCGCGGTGGGTCGACGTCGCGTAGTCGCGAGCACTCAGGTGCTCGCACACCCCGGCCGCGATCGCCTCCTCGCCGATGTAGAGGTGCACGGCGCCGGGCAGTTTGCCCGCCGCGCTGTCGTCACGCAGCCGCTCCTCGACGCGGCGGATAAGCACCATCGACTCATAGAGCCGCAGCGCCTGCGCCGCGGTCGGCTCAGCCGCCGGATGACTCCCCCTCATCTCGTCGGTCCCTGTCGTTGTCATGGCTGATGCTCCTCTCTGCGGAATGCGGCAGCGATCGACTCGTGGCGCTGCCGGACCATTGGGTACCAGTCCGGATGGGTCAGCGCGTACAGGTCGCCGCGCTTGATCGCCCTGACGACCACGGCACCCGCGTCCTCCGGTGTGATCCATCGGTGGACCGGGTTCTCGTCCAGGGAGATGTCGACGTCGGTAAGCCCGGCGTCGGGCAGGTGCCCGGGCCGATTGCGTGAGCTCGTCCCGATGTTGGTCCGCACCGTCCCAGGGCACAGCACGCTCGCGCCCACCGCGGAACCGGCGGCCTCGAGTTCGGCGGCGAGCACCTCGGTGAGCGCAACCACCCCGTACTTGGTGACCGAGTAGGCGCCCAGCCGCGGCGGAGCGACCAGCCCCGCCATCGACGCGGTGTTCACGATGTGCCCGCCGTCCGGGTTGGCCGACAGGATCGGCAGGAACGTCTGCACGCCATGGATCACCCCGTACAGGTTCACGCCGATGATCCAGTGCCAGTCGTCCATCGTCAGGTCGGCGATCGGCGCCAGCGGCCCGATGCCGGCGTTGTTGCAGACCACGTGCACGGTCCCGAACCGGCTTGTCGCGTCTTTCGCCAGCGCCCGCACGCTGTCGACGTCGCTGACGTCGACGGCGAGCGGAATCGCGCCGAGCTCGGCGGCGGTCTGGCGCAGCACGTCCTCTTCGATGTCGGCGACGACCACGCGCATGCCTTCTGCGACGAGCCTGGTCGCGATGCCCTTGCCGATCCCTGAGGCGCCGCCGGTGACGACGGCCACCTTCCCGCGCAGGTCTGGCAGCCCGCTCATGAGGCATCCTCAGGCCCAGGCCTGGGTGCCGACGATCCGTGCGGCGAGGCGGTCAAGCACCGGACGCGCGGCCCGGACGAACCGCGGCATCGACCGCCGCCAGGACATGACGATCTCGCGGCGCGCATGGGGAAACCCTGGACAACGCTCATGACCCGCCTCTTACAGTGGTGATCTCCCATCCTGCTAGCTGCCCGGCGTTTACGGAACCCGCGGCGCTGCACCATGCCCACAGCCGGGAGCACTGGTGCAGACCGCACCATCGGCTCGCCGTACGGATGACGAATAAGCATTACCGGAACGGAGTCGGCGGTCACCGTTCGGAATATGTCTGCTCTTAGGACCGTGAGACGACCGGGTCAAAACGCGCGGTGTACGACCTTTCGGCCGGCCGCGCTGCTCGCGATATAGCCATAGGTGCCCTTGTCGCGGAGTTCGGTCGCGGCGTCTGCCAGCGCGGCGAAGGCGGCGTACGCGAAGGCGCCCCCGACCGAGACCCGGGTCACGCCGGCCTCGGCGAGCTCGCTGACGGGCGGGACGCCGGGGAACGCGAGCACGTTCACGGGGCGGTCCACTTCCCTGACCAGCTGCCTGATGTCGCCCAGGCTGGTCAGGCCGGGCGCGTACAGCACGTCGGCGCCCGCCTCCTGGTACGCCTGGAGCCTGGCGATCGTGTCCGCCAGGTCCTTGCGGTCGTAGAGGTAATTCTCGGCGCGCGCCGTGAGCACGAGCCTTGCCCGGTCGGCGTGCGCCGCCTCGGCGGCGGCCGCGACGCGCTCAGCCGCCAGCCCGATGTCGTAGATGCGCCCGTCGTCGCCGCCGGCATAGTCCTCAAGCGAGCAGCCCGCCAGCCCGGTTTGCGCGGCCAGGGTCACTGTGCGCGCGACGCCCTCCGGATCGTCGGCGAAGCAGTTCTCCAGGTCGGCGGAGACCGGAAGCTCCGTGGCCGCGACTATGGCGGCGGCGTGCGCCAGGGCCTCGTCGCGGCTCACCGAGCCGTCCAGCCGGCCTAGCGTCGCGGCAAACCCGGAGCTCGTCGTGGCGAGCGCCTGGAAACCCAGCGAGGCGAGCACTTTCGCCGACCCGGCGTCCCATGGGTTCGGCAGCAGCAGCGGGTCTCCGGGGCGGTGCAGGCCAAGGAACCGTGCTGTCTTGTCCGTCTGGCTTGTGGTTGTCATGGCAACGAACGTATCTCGTGTGTGGGCCGGCCTAGGTTTTGACATCGTTGGCTAGGGTGAGGCCATGGTCGTGATCCGTCGCGTCGTCATCTGCACCGAGTCCCGGGTGTACTGGGACGAAGGCGCGGAACCGGAATGCGGGAACGACGATCACCAGCATCGCGTGCTGGAGACTCATCGCCACCTGAGCCCGGTCGTGCTGCCCGACGGCACGCGGTTGACCGCGGCGTCCTTTGACCCGGCCGCCCCGTACTCGCGCGTCCGCTCCCCTGACTACGGGCTCTACTTTGACTCCCGCTGGCAGCCGCCCTGGGACCACGGGTATGTCGATTGGCCGGACTTCGGCGTGCCGGCGAACAGCGAAGCAGTGGTGCGGACGCTGACGGCCGTGTTGGAACGGGCCCGGTCGGGGCAGGACGTCGAGGTTGGGTGCATCGGCGGTCATGGCCGAACCGGGACGGCGCTGGCCTGCCTGGCCGTGCTGGCCGGTCACCCGCCCGTTGAGGCGGTCGCCTGGGTACGGGCCAACTACTGCGCGAAGGCGGTCGAGACCCCCGAGCAAGAAGCCTTCGTCGCCGGCCTCCTCAAGTCCTGAAGTTGGCCGGCGTTTCCGCGGAAACGCCTCACATGGTGCAGGAGTGGCGGTGCGCGGTTATCGCGGGTCACGGCGGAGAGGGTGATCGGCGGGGACTTCGACGACGACTATGCGGATGCCATCGGGGTCCTCGATCCACATCTCGGTCAATCCCCAGGGCTCGGTGACCGGCTCTCGGATGACCGGGACGCCGGCCGCGGCCAGCCGGGCGTGCTCGGCGTGCACATCCCGTACCTGGATCCAGATCACCACCGAATCCCCGGGAGGACCGGCCGCATTCCCGGAGACCTCGAGAAATGCCTGGCCCAGGAAGAACACGACCCCCGGGTTTTCAGGAAGACCGAACTCCCGGTAGATGGCCAGGCCCAGTACGTCACGGTAGAAGCGGCGACTCCGGTCCAAGTCGCTGGGCCGCAGCAGGATCCGGCTGCTCAGAACGTCCACACCACCATTTCAGCACCACCGGACTCAGCTTCGTTGCTTGTGTGGCGGTTGGCCGGGTAGGGTTCACTTCATAAGTTGCTACTTATGAAAGGAGGGCACTGTGGAGGGCGCCGTGTCCTTCGATCCCGTGGCCGCGGCCGGCCTGGTGACCCGTGAAGTGCGCGGCGGGGTCCGCGACGGGGTAGCGACGAAGGTCGCGATCGCCCGCCGGGTGTACTCCGCGAGCCAGTCTGATCTGTGGGACGCCCTGACCAATGCCGATCGGATCCCGCGCTGGTTCCTGCCGGTCAGCGGCGACCTCAGGCTCGGCGGCCGTTACCAGCTGGAGGGCAACGCCGGCGGTGCCGTCGAGCGCTGCAAGGCGCTCATGGGCCTGGCCCGCCACATCGACAGCGGAGCGCCGGTCGCCCCGGGATTGGCTGTCTCCTTCCCCGCCTCGCGCGATGGCGCGGCGTTCATCCGGGCGGCGGCCGCCGGGTGGGCCGCTGCCGCCACGGCGGACGGTGATGACCCCGCCGCGGCACAGCGGGCGGCGGCGCGCACGGTCGCCTTTTACGCGCCCCCGCCCGGGGCGGCAGGCGCCGGCTAGATGCCCGGGATCTTCGAGGCTCTCGGCGATCCGGTCCGCAGGGTCATCCTGGAGCTGCTCGCGGCCGGGGAGCAGCCGACCGGCTCGCTCGTCACGGCGCTGCGGTCGCGCACGCCGATCTCGCAGCCTGCTGTCTCGCAGCACCTCAAGGTGCTACGCGAGGCCAGTCTCGTGAGTGTGCGGGCGACGGGCACGCGCCGGATCTACGCGCTCGACCCGGCCGGGCTCGACGCCGCCCGGACGTGGCTGGCGCGGCTTGACGACCCGCTCGGGCCGTTCACCCAGCCGCTCGACGCTCTGGCCACAGAAATCGCCCGCGGCCGGCGAGCCCGCCGGGCATCCGACGCGGAACAGGCCCGGGTAATAGCGGCGGCCCGGCCGCCACGCGCGGACTCCACCGCATAACTGGGCGCCATTGTCGAATTACTACGGAATATCCGTGAAAGTTTCCTAGGGAAGAGTTTATTAAGGTCGGCGCTAAGCCTTTCCCCGCGAAAGTTTCGCTCCATCCTTCGCGTTTCGGTATGCCTTGTCTTCCCTGGTAGGAGCCGCGTCGCCGGGTTTGCTCGCGTCGATGAGGCAGCGGCAGAGCAGGCCATTCTTGGCATCGACATCTTCGCTCTGTACCTTCCGGTCATAAAGCTCCCCGGGTAATCAGGAGGTAGATTCGCGTGAGATTCTTCTGCACGGGGGCGGGCCGATGGCCGAAGCCGCTCCGTCTTGCCGCCGCGCTTGTGCTGGCGCTGCCGCTATGCGTCGGGGTCATCGCGGCCGCGGGTCCGGCGGCGAACGCCACGACGGGCTGCTCGGCGTCCTACTCCACGGAAAGCCAGTGGTCCGGCGGCTTCGTCGCACAGGTCACCGTCAACAACACCGGCACGACCGCGCTCACCGGATGGACGGTGACGTTCAGCTTCGGTGGCGACCAAGTCGTGACGAGCTCGTGGAGCACCACGCTCAGCCAGAGCCTGGAGTACGTCACCGCGTCCAACGCGAGCTACAACGGTTCGGTCGCGGCGGGATCGAACACCTCGTTTGGCTTCCAGGGGACCTGGAGTGCCAGCGACGCGGTGCCCGCCACTGTGACCTGCACACCTGCCAGCACCGTCACCCCGGCGATCGTCACAAGCGCCGCCGCGTCGCTACCGGTGATGCAGGGGTTCACCGGGACCTTCGGGGTGGCGCTCTCGTCGGCGCCGACCGCCAACGTCACGGTCACCGCTAGCCTCACCTCCGGCAACACCGGCCTTTCTATCAGCTCCGGTGCCACGCTCACGTTCACGCCGACCGACTGGGATACGGCGCAGAACGTGACGCTCTCCGCGAACGCCTCAGGCACCGGCCCCGCCACGTTCGCGGTCACGTCCAGTGGGTACACGTCCGCCGCCGTGACGGCCACCGAGATCGCCAGCACCCCCGCGCCGCAGGTGCACGTGTCGGGCAACGAGCTCGTCAACGCCAGCGGAACTCGGGTGGTCCTGCACGGGATGGACCGCTCGGGCTCCGAGTACGCCTGTGTCCAGGGCTGGGGGTTCTTCGACGGACCGGTCGACGAGGCGTCGATCCTCGCCATGAAGAGCTGGAGCAACGTTACCGCGGTGCGGGTTCCGCTCAACGAGGCCTGCTGGAACGGGGAGTCCTACGTGAACTCGACCTACGCCGGCCAGAACTACATCAACCAGATCAAGAACTACGTGAACCTGCTGAACGCCAACGGCATCGTGGTCATCCTCGACCTGCACTGGACCGACGGCCTCTACACCGGGACGTCCTCGGGCTGCTCGTCCGCCGAGGCGACCTGCCAGAAGCCGATGCCGGACGCCGCGGAGGCGATCCCGTTCTGGACCTCGGTGGCCAACACGTTCAAGGGTAATAACGCGGTCATCTTCGACCTGTTCAACGAGCCGTACGCGTCACGGGCGACAGGGAGCACCACCACTGGCTGGGAATGCTGGCTCAACGGCGGCACCTGCCCGGGCATCGGTTATCAGGTGGCCGGCATGCAGTCGATGGTCAACGCGGTCCGCTCCGCCGGCGCGAGCAACGTGCTGATGCTCGGCGGCGAGGAGTACTCCAACGACCTGACCGACTGGCTGCAGTACGAGCCGACAGACCCGGACAACAACCTCGTCGCGTCCTGGCACTCCTACAACGGCAACACCTGCGACACGCTGTCCTGCTGGACCAGCGAGGTCGAGCCGGTCATGGCGAAGGTACCCGTGATCGCGGGCGAGATCGGCGAGGGCGACTGCGCCGGCACCTACATCGACTCGCTGACCAGCTGGCTGGAGTCGGAGAACACTTCGTTCCTCGCTTGGACCTGGGACGACTGGGCTAACGGCTGCGCCACGGGCCCGACGCTTATTACCGACTACGCGGGCGACGCGACACCATATGGCGCCGCGTACAAGGCCATCTTGGAGGCGCTGCCCTAACGGGGCCGGAAGAGCCGGCGGCCGGGCCCCCTGGCCGCCGGCATCCGTAGCGCCGCGCTCGGCGAGTACGACGTTCGCCGGCCGCTCACGCCGACAGGGACCAACCTCTTGGGGCTCGTCAAGCACTCGGCGAGCATGGAGCTTGAGTACTTTGGCCCGGTGTTCGGGCGGCCGCATGAAGTGCCGCTGCCGTGGCTGGCGAATGACGCCGACCCCAACGCGGACATGTGGGCCACGCCTGAGCAGAGCAAAGCCGAGATCGTCGCCCTTTACCACCGGGCGTGGCAGCATGCCGACGAGACAATCGCCCTGCTGCCGCTGGACGCGGTCGGCCGGGTGCCGTGGTGGGGAGAGGACGGCGCGGTGACCCTGCACCGAATCGTCGTCCATATGACCGCGGAGACCCAACGGCACGCGGGTCACGCCGACATCGTTCGGGAGCTGATTGATGGTGCAGCCGGGCTGCTCAAGGGCAGCGACAACCTCCCGTCCGCGGACCAGGACTGGTGGCGTGACTACAGTGACCAGGTGGATCAAGCCGCGCGCAGCGCCGCGGGACACTGAGCTCCCGCGCGGCGGCCGGCTTGGTCAGTCCCTGACGAGGACCACGCGCGGGCCGGATTCGGCGGAGGTGGTCCAGGCCGCGCCGACGTCCGACAGCGGGAAGGTCCGGAACGGCACTTGGACCGCGCCGTCGGCGATCAGCTTGATGTAGGCCGGGACCTGGGTCTTGATGTCGGCCGCGGCGACCGAGCCGGCCCCGCTGCCTGAGATCGTCAGCTTCCTGCTGCGCAGCAGCGCAGAAGGCACCGCGGCCTCGGCCCCGGCCAGCGCCCCGATCTGGACGTACTTGATGTCGGCGATGTCTTCGCTGAGCCCCTGCCGGGCGAGGGCCTGGAAAGCAGCCTCGGCGACGGTCCCCCAGAGGAAGTCGAGCACCAGGCCGGGCGGATCGCCGTCGAGGACCCGGGCCAGGGTGTCGGCATCAGTATCCCGGTCGCCGGTGATGGTGACGGTCTGCGCGCCGGCCGCGGCGGCGCGGTCCAGGCCGGGCTGGCTGCGCCCGGAGCCGACGACCCGGGTGGCGCCGAGCAGCCGAGCGTTCTGCACGGCCAGGAAGCCGGAGATCCCGGTGGCGCCAAGGATCAGCACCGTACCGAGACGGCCAAGCTCGGCTTGCCGGGCCTTGAGCGGCAGCCATGACGCCATGCCCGGATTCACGCCCGCGGCGACGGCCTCCGGTCGCGCCCCGGCGGGCAGCGGGAACCGCATCGCATCGGGCGAGACGATGTGCTCGGCGAATGCCCCGTATGGCGGCGCACCGGCGGATGAGGTGAAGACCAGCTCGCCGCCAGACCTCCTGGCGACCGCGTTGAGGCCGGGGATCACGGGGAAGATGCCGCCGCGACCGTAGTGCCGGCCGGCCGCCACCGACCGGGTTACCTGGTGGATGCCCGCGGCCACAAGCTCCACGATCTCGGTTCCCGCACCGGCCACCGGCTCGTCGAAGTCACCGTAGACAGGAGCGGAATCCGCCGAGTGCAAGATCGCCGCTTTCATGCTCACGCCTCCTTAACAGCGTTAAATTGGTGCGGTCCCCAGCATTCCTTAACAGTGTTAAGCTGTCAAGTCGTGGCGAGTGGACTGACGAAGGCGGGCATCGTGCAGGCGGCCCTGGACCTCCTCGACGAGGCAGGCATAGATGGCCTCACGGTGCGCGCCCTGGCGGCCAGGCTGGGGGTGCAGGCGCCGGCGCTGTACTGGCACGTGCGCAACAAGCGGGACCTGCTCGATGAGATGGGCACCCGGACATGGCGGCAGATCGGCGACGTGATGGCCGAGCTCCCCGCCGACCTGCCCTGGCGTGCGGTGATGGCGACTTACGCCGAGACCGTACGGAAGGGGCTGCTGGGCCACCGTGACGGGGCCAAAGCGTTCAGCGGCACGACGCTGACCGACCCGGTTGTGATCCGGCGCCAGGAGATCACCCTGGGAAACCTCGTCCGCCAGGGGTTCACGCTGCAGAACGCCGTGCGGGGCCTCCTCCTGCTGAACAACTTCACCATCGGCTTCTGTGTCGAGGAGCAGGCGGTCCGCCAGCTGGCCGAGTCCGGTGACGAGCGGGCCTCTCTCGCCCGACGCGCCGAGCTGATCGGCCCGGACGTCGCGCCGCTCGCCGTCGAGGCGGGCCAGGTGATCTTCGGCGACCCGGATACCCGCTTCCGCGAGCTCACCGGCCTGCTGCTCGATACCATCGCCCGGTTGCGGACATGAAGTTGGTGCGGCAGGCTGCCGGAGTGAACATGCACGCCGATCAGCTGACCGTCTCCCCAACGATGGTCCGCGAGCTGGTGGATGAGCAGTTCCCCCGCTGGCGCGACCTGAATGTCAAGGCGGTGCGGTCTCCAGGGACGGTCAACGCCATCTTCCGCATCGGCGACCAGCTCGCGGCCCGGTTTCCGCTGCGACCGGATAATGCCGACGCCGTGCGACGGCGGCTCGAATCGGAGGGGACGGCGGCACGCGAACTCGCGGGGCGGACCCGGTTCCCGACGCCCGAGCCGGTGGCGATCGGCGAGCCCGGCGCGGGCTACCCGCTTCCGTGGGCGGTGCAGACCTGGCTGCCCGGAGACACGGCCGCCGATGTGGACCCGGGCGCATCCGTGGCGTTCGCCCACGACCTGGCCGAGTTCATCACCGGCGTGCGTGCGATCGACACGCGCGGCCGGACGTTCAGCGGCCGGGGCAGGGGAGGTGTCCTGCGCTCCCATGACGAGTGGATGCAGACCTGCTTTAAGCGCAGCGAGCACTTGCTGAACGTTCCGCGGCTTCGCGGGCTGTGGGAAGCCATGCGCGTGCTGCCGCGCGGGGCGGCCGGTGACGTGATGAGCCACTGCGATCTGATCCCCGGCAATGTGCTCGTGTCCGGCGGGCGACTGGCGGGCATCCTCGATGTCGAGGACCTGGCACCCGCGGACCCGGCACTGGATCTCGTGGCTGCCTGGCATCTGCTGGACGCCCTCCCCCGCCAGGCGCTGCGCGATGACCTCCGCTGCGATGATCTGGAGTGGGAGCGCGGCAAGGCCTGGGCTTTCCAGCAGGCGATGGGACTGGTCTGGTACTACGTGGACAGCAACCCGGCCATGAGCAGGTTGGGCCGCCGCACCCTGGAACGCATCCTGGCCGCCACGCCGCTCTCGCCGGAGGATCCGGAGGAAGAGGTGACCGAGGCGAGGTCTTTGTGGCCGGACGCGAGCAATCCTTCCGCCTGCGCCTGACCCAGACGTGGGTCCGCACACCAGAAGGCTGGCGGTGCCTGGCCGGCCACGCCAGCCCGCCATGACCTCAGGGCAGCCCCCTAACGGAGCCTGGCGAACAGCCAGAACGTGACGCCGGTGCCCGCGCCGTAAGCCAAGTGCGCGGATAGGTCGTCGCCCAGGGTCTTGGCGTCGTATTCCCAGATCGGCTTGTAGAGCCCACCCTCGGGGAGGATGACATAACCGGAGGCCCAGACGAGGGCGCCGAACGGCAGGCCGTACCAGGGGTGCGGCCTGCGCGGCGACCCGGCCAGCACGCCATACAGCGCGCCAGCCGAGGACCCGTACCCCCAGTGCATGACCGTGCTGGTCAGCCAGGCCCAGCGATCCGGGAGCTCGCGCTGCGTGAAGCCCTCGATGACCCGCTGCGCGACCTTTCCCGGGTCCGGGGCCTGAGCCCAGGTGTCCACCGGGGCGAATTCCCACTCCAGCGGCTCGTCCTCGCCGCCGTCCCGGCGATACCGGACGTAGCGGACCGCATCCATGCACACGGTGCCGACCGCCCCGGCCAGAATCCCGCCAACCACTGCCCCGAGCGGGGTAAGCGGCCGCCAGCGGAAGCCCATCCTGCCTCCCTCAACGCCGGGCGAGCCATGTCCAGGTCCCGCAGGTTCCGCAACAAGGCTAACACCAGGTTAGCAGAAAGCTACGATGAGTTAGCTCGGAGCGAGGCGCCTAGAGGTCAAACCGGAAGATCGTTGGCTTCTCGGTTGTCGAGCCTGCCGAAGGTGAAGCACGGCGCGTCCCTGGTCAGTACCGCGACGGGCGCGGTGATCGACCAGGTCGCCGTCAGTTCGGCGGCGATGGCGGACGTCAGTTCGCCGATGTCGGCCGACGCCGAGTCATGCAGCGCCTCCGCCACGATGAGGGCGGCGGCCGTCTCATCCCGCATTGCTGACAGGCCGCTTTGCCGGTTCGTCCACCGGCGGGCGTGCGCCTGCCCGGCGTCGTCGGCGAAGATCACCTCGCCCGCGGGAGGGTGCTCGACGTCGCCTGAGAACGTCACGTAGTCCTCGTCGCCGACCGCGTAGCGAACTTCGAGGTCGCCGGTGATCGCCGAGACGTCGAAGACGGCCACCGGGATCGCGAACGCCAGTGACACCGCGTTGCACAGGTCAACGAGCGGGTGCAGTCGCGGGATGGCCCCCTCTTTGCGGAACCGCCGCAGGAGGGATTCCGAGGCGCACCGGTACTGCGTCGGCTTCAGGCCCATCCGCGAAAAGGCGCGCCGCCACGCCTGGATCGGCGGCATCTCCCCCTCGGGCATCTCGGCGAGCCGGGTCCTCGCGATGGCCAGGAACTTCTCGGTGCGAGCGTCCTCGCAGACGTCGCCGGTGATGCCACTGGCGAACACGACCCCGGGAACCAGCGCGGGAAAGTCGCGCCAGATCTCATCGGAATGCCGGAACCGCACGAGCCTTCCTCACTGTCTCGCCTCCTGGGGGTGGGCGTAGGGTAACGAGTACTTCGACGACGTGGGCCTGTTCGTTGATGCGGTAGACGATGCGATAGGTTCCGCGGCGTGCGCCGTGACAGCCGGCCAACGGGCCGAAGAGCGGCTTACCTACCCGGCGCGGCCCCAGGGCCAAGGCAGCCTCGCAGAATTCTAGAACCGCTGCCGCAACGGATTCTGGAAGCCGTTCGGCGATGGCGCGCCGCGCGGCGGCGTGGAACCTTATCTCGTAGCGCTCACTGTTCACGTGCCGAGGCGACGACGCCGGGCGAGGTCAGCTCGTACTGTGGCCAGGTCTACTCCCTGCTCCCCGCGACCGAGTGCCGCGAGGCTCTCGGAAATCCGGGCGGCGGCGGCACTGTCCGCCAGGATCTCAAGTGTCATTTCCAGACCCTCAAGATCATCCACGGACAACAGAACGGCCTCGGGCTCCCCGTTCCGCGTCAGTGTTATCCGCTCATGCTGCAGCCGCACCCGCCTGGCTAGATCAGAGAGGTGCGTCTTCGCCTCAGATATCGGAACCGGAGTAGATGCAGGCACAGCCATGGTTAAGATTGTAGTCAGGGTTGGTCTGAATTCAAACTAATCGTGGCCCGGATCGCTGGTCATCGGAACGAGCCCGCGGTTAGCCCGGCGACGATCCGGCGCTGGGCGAACAGCACGAGCAGCGCGATGGGGATCGAGATGATGACCACCGCCGCGTCGATCAGGTTATAGAAGGTCTGGTACTGGCTCTGGCCGAACGTGGTGATAGCAAGCGGCGCCGTGAAGTGGGCCGTCGACGTCAGGAACGACACCGCGAACGCGAAGTCGTTCCACGCCAGGATGAACGACAAGATCGCGGCGGTGAACACCCCTGGCACGGCGACGGGGATGACCACGCGGCGCAGCACCTGCAGCCGGGTCGCACCGTCGGTCAGCGCGGCGTCTTCCAGCTCGGAAGGTATCTGCTCGAAGAAGTTCTTCAGCAGCCAGGTGGCGATCGGCAGCGTGTAGACGAGGTAGACGATGATCAGCGGATAGATGTTGTTCAGGACGTTCAGGTAGCGCAGCACCAGGAACAGCGGGCCGATCATGGCGAGCACCGGGAAGAACCCGGCGAGCAGGATGAACGCCAGGATCGGCCCGGCCCCCGCGATTCGCAGCCGGGCCAGCGCGTAGCCGGCCATGGATGCGACGACGATGGTGACCACGGTGGTGGCCAGCGCGACGATGACGCTGTTCAGCAGCGGGGTGAAGAACGAGGCCTCGGTGAACACGTTCTTGTACGCGACACCGGACAGGTGCGATGGGATGATGCCGTTCGCGCCGCCCACCCCGGCCGCGACCTGGCTGTTAGACAGCAGCGACGTGCGCAGGATCCAGAAGAACGGGAACAGGGCGATCAGCACCACGATGGCGACCGCGATGTAGAACAGCGTTTCCCGCAGGATCTTCTTGCCGGAGACCCGGCGAGGCCCACGGCTGATGCTCACCGCGACGGCGGCGGGAACGTCGTCGGCGACGGCGCTTGTCATGTCGCCTCCTCAGGTTTGCGGGCGGAATGCCCTGACGTAGACGAACGACACCGCCAGCGCCAAGACGACAAGGACGAGGGACATCGCACCGCCCTCGCCGAAGTCGGTGTTGATGATGAACGTGTTGTAGCTCAGGAACGACAGCGTCTCCGTCGAGTTACCCGGGCCGCCGCCGGTCATGATGTAGATGACGTCGAACACCAGCAGCGCCTGGATCGTGCGGAAGATGAGCGCCACGGACAGCGCCGGCTTCAGCATCGGCAGCGTCACAGAACGGAAGGACTGCCACCAGCTCGCCCCGTCTATCCTCGCCGCCTCGTAGACGTCATTCGGGATGATCTGCAGGCCGGCCAGCAAGATGATCGCGACGAACGGGATGTTCTTCCACGAGTCCGCGATGAAGATGGCTACCCACGAGCGCCACACGCTGGCGCCGAGCCAGGCGATGCTGGACCAGGCCGGATGGAACGCCCCCAGGATGTAGTCGACGAACCCCGCGCTGGGGTCGAACATGGTCTTCCACAGCATCGCGGAAACCACCGTGGGCATCGCCCACGGCACCAGTATGGCCGCGCGCAGGAAGCCCCGACCGCGGAACCGGCGGTGCATCATCAGCGCCAGGCCGAGCCCCACCACCATGTCGAACGCCACCGTCACGGCGGTGAAGACCAGCGTGCGCTCCAGCGCGGACACCCACTGCGCCGACTTGAACATCTTCGAGTAGTTCGCCCCGCCGACGAAGTTGTGCGGCAGGTTCCCGTAGGACAGGTTGTCGAAGTGGAACGAGTTCCACAGGTTGTAGACCAGCGGGTAGGCGGTGATCGCGAGAAGCAGGATGACCACCGGCGCGACCAGCATGTAGCCCAGCCGCCGGTCTCCCCGCTCCCGCGCGTGCCCCACCGGGGTCGGGCGCTTGGGGCGCCCGAAACGCGCGAGGTGGCCGGGGCGCCCGGGGCGGCCCGTGCGTGCGGGCCGCCCCTTCTCCGTCGTGCTGACTTCGGCAGCCATCGACGCTAGCTGCCCGGAGTGGCGTTAGCGTCGGACTTGATCGACGATGCACCCGCCGCGAACGCCGCGCTCGCGGCGCTCGCGCTCCCGTTCGCGTACACAGCGGAGAACAGCGTCTGCAGGTCAGAAGAGACCTGCAGGTAGTTCGGCGTCACCGGACGGGGCGCGGAGTAGGTGTTCAGCGTGTACACGTCCTTGAAGTACGGCGCCGAGGAGTAGAGCGCGGACGTGTACGCGCTCGGCAGCGAGGGCGGGTCACCGACCGCGATCGCGCGCGCGGTTTCGACCGAGGCACTGGTGAGGTACTGGATCAGCTTCCACGCCGCCGCCGCGTGCGCGGTCTTGGCGTTGATCGCCAGCATCTCGCCGCCGAGCGCGGAGCCCGGGGTGCCGCCGGCGCCGGCCGGGAACGGGATGTACCCGACGTGCCCCTTGACCGCGGCGACCATCGGCTGGGCCTCGACGAACGGGTAGTTGATCGCGAACGGCGTATAGCCGGACACGAACTGCTCCTCGACCTGGCCCTCCTGCCAGCCGGTCACCGCTTGGGGGGCGATGTGGTTGGTGTAGATGGCGGCGTGCAGCCAGTTCAGCGCGGCCACGTTGCCCGGGGTATTCACGTTCTGCGGGTTCAGTGTCCCGCCGAACGCCGAATCGACCGTGAGGAACGCGGTGATCGCGCCTTCATACTTGTCGGCCTCGAAGGCGATGCCCTCCTTGAGGGATTTGTCCGTCTTCATCGCCTGCTCGGCGTCGCTGACCACCTGCGCGGGGCTCGTCGGCGGCGTCTTGATCAGGTCGGTCCGGTAGAACAGCCCCTCGGGGTTGTCGAACCACGGCACCGCGTAGTACGTGCCGTTGAAGGTGCCGGCGGCGACCTCGTGCGGGAAGAACTGGCTCATGTCCGGATGGAACTGGGTCAGCGACGCGACCCAGCCCGCCTGGGCGAACTTCGCCGGGTACGTCACGTCGGACTCGAACACGTCAGGCGTCGACGACCCCGAGATGAAGTCGTGTTCGAGCGTCGACAGGTATGTCGTCGAGTCGGACGACAGCACCTGGACGGAGACCTTGATGTTCGGGTTAGCCTTCTCGAAAGCGTTGATCGCGACCTGGGTCTGCTGGCCCTCGGTGCCGAGCCCGGACTCGGCGAACACGATCGTCTGCGTGGCGCCGCCGCCGACCGTGGAACTGGCCGAGCCGCCGGAACTGCAGGCCGCCGCGCCCGTGGCCAGCGCGGCGGCGGCGACGGCCACCGCTCCGGCACGCCAACGCGTAAGGCTGTTTCTGTGCATATGACACCACCTCGTTACGGTGAGTAATCGGATTTTCCCGAACGAACCGGGCTGGCTGTCCCCCGCCGATGTTTATCCGTCCCTGATGATCTGCGTAAGTTGCGCGGCCATCTCCGCGAGAGCCTGAGCTGGCGGCGTCCGAAAGGTGAGCGCCTGGTACACGGCGCTGGAGATGGCCAGGCTCGCCTGGTCGTAGTCGGCGATAGACGGCCGCGGCTGGGCGGCCAGTATGGCGTTCTTGAGCAAGGGCAGGTAGGGGAAGCGGTCGACCATGGCGCGATCGGTGTAGAGCCCGGTCCAGACGGGCGGGAAGCCGCTGTCGATGAGAAGCTGCTTTTCTTCGGGGAGGCTGGTCAGGTACTGGATGAACGCGAGCGCCGTCCGCTGGTGCCGCGAGTAGGCACTGACCGCCAGGTTCGCGCCGCCCAGCGAACTCGATCCGGGGCCGTCGAGGCCGGGCAGCGCCGTGACGCCGACCTTGCCGTAGACCTCGTTAGCCGGGCCGCGTTCGCTCGCCTGGCTGTAGACGAACGGCCAGTTGTTGAGGAACAGCAGCTTGCCTGACTCGAAGTCGGCCGCGGACGACTCCTCCTCATAGGTGAGCGAGGACTTCGGGATCCAGCCTTCGCGCAGGCCGTCGACCAGGAAGTCCAGGCCGGCCTTGGCCTGCGGTGAGTCCACCGTGACCGCCGTGCTGCCAGGAGAAAGGATCGAGCCGCCCGCCGACTGCACCGCCTCGGCGAAGTTGACGGTGAGCCCCTCGTACGGCGCGAACTGGCCCGCGTAGCCCTGCAGCCCGTACCGCGGCGCGACGGTCTTCGCCAGATTTTCCAGCTGCGCCCACGTCTTCGGCGGCTGCTTCCTGGCCTTGGCCAGGATGTCCTTGCGGTAGTAGAGCAGGTCCGCGTTGCTGTAGTAGGGCACGGCCCACAGGTGGCCGTCGTACATGGCGGTGTCGACCGCGGGCCGCAGGAAGTCGTCCAGCGGGAACATGTTCGCTTGGAGCGGGATGATCCACCCGGCCGAGGCGAATTCCGCGGTCCACACCACGTCCATGTCGATCACGTCGTAGACCGGGCTGCCGGCTTGCAGGTTGGCGGTGAGCTGGGCGAGCTGGCCGTTCGCCGTCTCGGGCAGCAGCAGCAGCGTGACCTGCTGATCCGGGTGCTCCTTGTTCCACGGCCCGATCAGCGTCTTCAAGAATCCGGCGTCATCCCGGCCGGTGGCGAAGGTGATCGGGCCGAGCCCGTCGGCCGCGGTGGCGGGGACGCCCGATGGAGGACTGTCTGGACCGCATCCCGCCGCGAGCAAGAGGCCCGTCGTGACCGCTGCCACAGCCACGGCGGCGCGTGCTCCCGCGATCGCGCGCCTCATGCTGACCTCCAGCCCTCCATTGGGGGATAGATGCATGTTATGCACATATGTTATGTATGTGTCAACGGGCTTATGGATTCTTAGCCGCCGCGATAATCTGAGTAACGCGGCTCCACAGGAGGAGGCAAGACGTGCGGCAGCCCCTGCTGGCGCTGCTCGCGAAGGAACCGGCGCACGGTTACGAGCTGAAGCTCGCCCTTGAGCAGACCTTCGGGCAGGCGTACTCATCACCCAACATCGGGCAGATCTACGTCACGCTCAAGCGGCTCGAGCAGGACGGCCTCGTGCGCAGCCAGGATGTCGCGCAGGACAGCCGCCCCAACAAGCGCGTGTACGAGCTGACCCCAGCGGGACGTGAGGAGCTCGCCGCGTGGGTGGTGGAGCCCATCGAGGGCCCACGGGTGCGCGACGAGTTCTTCATGAAGCTGGTCCTCGCGCCCATGGCTGGCCTGGCGGACCGGATGGAGCTCATCAACGCCCAACGCCGGCATTATTTCGGCATAATGCGGAACCTGATGGAAATGCAGGCAGGGATGGACAACGCGACCCCCGCGGCCCGCCTCCTGGTGGAGGGAGCCGTCCTGCACCTCCAGGCCGACCTCGACTGGCTCGAACGCTGCCAGGAGGAGATGTGCTTATCCCAGGCGGAAGACCCCCCGACCCCGGGGCGATCCTGGGGACCCGAGGGCTCGTCAAGGTGTACCGGCCTGGCGGGGTGCCCGTCGAGGCCATCCGGGGGGTCGACCTCGAGGTCAGCGTCGGCGAGTTCGTGGCGATCATGGGACCGTCCGGGTCGGGCAAGTCCACGCTGCTGCACATGCTCGGCGGCCTCGAGCCGGCCACGCGCGGGGAGATCTGGCTGCGCGGACAGCGGGTCGACGGGCTGTCCGCCTCCGCGTGGGCGGTGCTGCGGCGCAAGCACGTGGGTTTCATGTTCCAGTTCTTCAACCTGCTGTCGACCATGACGGTCGCCGACAACGTCGAGTTGCCCGCGCTGCTGGCGGGCGCGACCTCACGGCAGGCGCGCAAGCGCCGCGAGGAACTCCTCGCCGAACTCGGGATCACCGCCAAGGCGAACATGGCGCCGTCCCGGTTGTCCGGCGGCGAGCAGCAGCGTGTCGCGCTGGCACGCGCCCTGGCGAACGAGCCGAGCCTGCTGCTCGCGGACGAGCCGACAGGGAACCTCGACAGTTCCAGCGCCCGTGACGTCCTGCGGCTGCTGCACCGAGCGCACACCGCCGGCCAGACGATCCTGATGGTCACGCACGACGCCAAGGTCGCCGGCCTCGCGGACCGGGTGATCAGCCTGTTCGACGGGATGATCGCGGACGACGCCAAGGTCGTGCCCGCACCGAGGAAAAAGGCTCCCGTCCGTGACGTTTTCGAGCTGAGAGGCTGACGGCCGATGCGAGGCTCGCTGCGGTGGACGCGCGCCGACCTGCGCGCCCACCGCGGCCAGTCGGTCCTCACGGTGGCCGTCGTGGCCGGCGTGGTGGCCGCGCTCGTACTCGCCACCATGCTGCTCGAGGGCGCCCTCAACCCCTGGCAGGAACTGTTCGCCCGGACCAACGGCGCGAACATGATCGTCTACCTCACCGACGGGACCTCCGTACGGGAACTGCATGAGCTGCCCGGTGTGCGGGCAGTCGCCGCCGTCTATGACGCCGCGCCCGCCACCCTCGTCCAGGGCGCGCAGAAGTCGCCGGTCGAACTGTGCGGCATGGCGCCCGCGCCGCCAGCCATGTCCGCCCCGTTCGTCGTCGCTGGCAGCTGGCTGCGGGCCGGCAGCCCGAACGGCGTGGTCGTCGAGGCGTCGTTCGCCGCCGCCACCCATCTGGGGGTGGGAGACCGGATCGTCCTGGACGGCGTGGACGGCACCGCCGTCGCGATGCGGGTCGCCGGCATCGCCGACACGGCCGACCAGGGGTTCTACCCGCAGTGGACGCCGGGCCTGATATGGGCGGGCCGGGGCCTGCTGTCCCGGGTCGAGCCCACCGCGAGCGAGACCACGGAAGTCACCGACCTGCGGCTGTCCGACCCCTCCGCGGCGGGCACCGCTCAGGTCACCGAGGAGGTCTTCGACGTCTATAACGGCGCGAGCGAGAGTTCGCCGGTCGAGCGGATCACCACCAGTCAGCAGGTCATGAACTCGATGTCGAGCAACGACAGGCTGCTTGGGCTGCTGCTCGCGCTGTTCGGCATCATCGCGCTGATAGCCGCGCCGTGCGCGATCGCCAACGTCACGTCGGGACGGGTGCTCATGCAGCGCCAGGACCTCGCGATGCTCAAGGCGCTCGGCTTCACCTCGGGCCAGGTGGTGCGGATGCTCATCGCGGAGCAGACGGCGCTCGGCGTGGCCGGCACCGGCCTCGGGCTGGCCATCGCCAGGATCGCGACATCGCCCGCGTTCGTCCGCCCGGCGCCGGGAATCCCGGTCACGCTGGCGCCGCTGCCCGGCTCCTGGACCGTACTGATCGCTGCGGGAACGATCCTCACCGTGGTGATCGCCACGGCCATCCCGGCCTGGCGGGCAGGGAAGGTGTCGCCGGTCGCCGCGGTCCAGGCCAGCCCGCCCGGCGGCCATCTGTCCACGGTCGCCCGGCTGTCCCTGATCGTACGGCTGCCGGCCGCCCTCGTTCTCGGCATGCGCGACGCGCTCACCAGACGGCTGCCCGCGGTGCTCACCGTGACGGGCGTCGCGATCCCGATGGCGATGATCACGATCGCGCTCGCCTGCTGGTCCACGATCGGCGCCTTCACCTCCGATCCGGGCCGGATCGGGCTGGCCGGCGCGCTGACCGTGTCCCCCGGCGGGCTGAGCGGCACGCAGACGACCGCTTTGATCGCAAAGGACCGCCAGGTCAGCGCCTACTACCCCGGTGCCCAGTTCGACACGCTGCTGCAAGGCGACAACGGTACCTTCCTGGCGCGCGCGATGGGCA
Source organism: Trebonia sp. (assembly GCA_035571275.1). Taxonomy (GTDB): domain Bacteria; phylum Actinomycetota; class Actinomycetes; order Streptosporangiales; family Streptosporangiaceae; genus Trebonia. The sequence continues at coordinate 5,937 of DATMKQ010000163.1, read as the reverse complement.
CATCGCAGGCGCCGTACCCGTTCCAGGTGGTGCAGGGGCACATGTTCAGCGCGCCGAACGAGGCGGTCGCGGGCGAGGGGTTCCTGAACCTGATGCACGCCGGGGTCGGCTCCTGGATTGACCCGACCATCGACGGCGTGCCGGTCATCTTGCACATCGTCGGGCGGACCATAGAACCCGACAACAACGGCGACGTCCTCGATTTCGGTATGGACGCGCTTGGCGTGGCGAACGGGTCGGCGCCGATGTTCTACAGCCTGGTGCTGCGACCGGGCGTCTCCGCCGACGCCGCCCGCACGACGCTGCTGCGCGCGTCGGACGACCGGCTCGACGTTCAGATCACGGCGAACCCCGCGGGCCAGCTCGGGGTCGTGCGCCTGGTCATCGTGGTGGCCGTCGCCATCCTGGCGATGATCGCGATGGCCAACCTGCTCACCGCGACCCGCGTCGGCCTGCGCGACCATGTCCACGAGGCGGGCATCCTCAAGGCGATGGGCCTTACCCCGCGCCAGGTGATCGCGTCGCTCGTGGTCAGCACCACCATCGTGACCGCCATCGGTGTGGTCGCCGGCGTCGCCGCCGGGCTCGTTGTCGCGCCGCGCCTGATCAACACCCAGGGCCAGGCCAGCGGGATGGGCTGGGGCATCGCGGTCGGCTCGTCGCCGGCCACCATCGCCGGCCTTGTCTGCGCCGCCCTCGCCGTCGCCCTCGCCGCGGCGCTGTTCCTCGCCCGCCGGGCCGCCCACGAACCCGATCCCCTGCTGGCCGTCCGCGCCCCAACCGCCGGTCGTCAGGCACCGCAGCGCCAGCTGACCTGGTGAGTTCCGCCGACCAGTCGGGTGCTGGTCCGCTACCGCAAGCCCGTGACGTACGGCACGCACGCCGGAAGCAACGCGGCTGCTTCGGCAGCACGTCGCCAACGACATCATCATCGGCGCGCAGTCTGGGTCGGACCGGGTGGTGGCCGCCGCCGGATGCGGCACGACACCGGCCCGGCACGCGACGGTTGCCACCTAGACCGCATCACTAATGCATACCTAGCGCTCGCAGGTAAACAACACGCTGATTTCCAGGGCTGAGGCCGGGTCGCATCTAACCCTCCGGGTAACCTCAGCCCCGCCGGTAACACCGCTGCCCGCTTCTCTTGCGTCGGCGTGCTATCACTCCGGCACCGAGAGCCCGACAGAACATAGTGCTGAAGAGTGAACCGGTCATGACCGGTTCACTCTTCAGCACAATCGAAAACAACGCTTGGGTAGAGTTTGAGCCTCACGATATCGGTAAGGGGCGATATCGCCGATGACCGATATCGGTCGATAGCGACCGGTTGAGAGACAGCCCGGTTCGTTCAGGATAATGATTGGTCTTGGCTGTCCGGCTGGGAATCACGGCGGAGTCGTTCGCGTTGCGGGGCGACTGTGTAGCGGGGGTCACGGGCCGATTCGCGGCCCGCGAAGAAGATGCCGAACCTGGTGAAGGCGGACGAGGCCACTAGGGCGGTGCCCGCGGCGGCCGCGACTAGCCGGTTCCTGCCGCCTAGCGCCGCCGCGGTCAGGCCGCCCGCGGTCAGGATCTCGGCCACCTCCATCAAGCGGCCCGAGCGCCCGTGCTGGTACGGCTCGGCCAGCGGTCCGAGCCTGCGGAGCAGCAGGCCCTTGGCGATGAGCTCCGCGCCGGCGCCGGTCAGGGCCAGGTTCCTGGCGGGGGCGGCCTCCCGCGGCGGAACCAGCGCCAAGGCGAGGCCACCCGCCGCGGTGGCGGCCGAGCTGACGAACAAGTACGGCAGCTCCCTGTGTGCCTCGTGCCAGGCGGGGACGGCGGTGTCGGAGAGCAGGGCGGCGGTGTAGGCGGCTACCCCAGGACCTGTGATCGCGGCGGCGATGGTCGCGGCGCGGCCGATCGCGGGTTGCAGGCCGGTAAGGGCGGATGCGGCGGCCACGCCGGCGGCAGGGGTGTAGGCGGACACTATCCAGGTCCCGACGCTCATCGGAGACGTGGGCTTGAAGACCCGCAGCATGTTCAAGAACCGCTTGGGCCGGCCAAGATCCTTGACCAGGGCGACGAGGGATAGGCCGATCGCCGTCACGGCGGTCGTTTTGGCCGTCCGGGCCAGCACCGGGTAGCCAGCCAGGTCCGCGCTGGCCGCGAGCGCCGAGGAGGCTCCGGCGAGGCCGCCGAGAAACAGGTAACCGGGCACATCCGGTACGCCCCACACGGTTTCCTTGACGATGGGCAGGCCGTAATAGGACCGGACCTCCGCGGGCGGGACAACCACTTGCTCGCCGCGGCCCCTGCGGGCACGGGTTGCTGTCACGAGTGCCGTCCCAGGCCGGACAGGAAGGCGGCGGCGGCTAGGGCGGCTGCCGCCGTGGCGACGTGCCGCCACATCCGGGGCAGGTCGCGGGTCGTGACTATCGGGTCAGGTGGCAGGCCGTAGGCCTCCGGCTCGTCAAGCAACAGGAAGAACGCACCGGCGCCGCCGACCCCGTCGTTCGGATCGTTGAGGTACAGCCGGGCGTCGGCGACGCCCGCCTCGTGCAGGTCTTCCAACCGGAGCGCGGCGCGCTCGCGCAGTTCGTCAAGCGGGCCGAACTGAATGGACTCGGTCGGGCAGGCCTTGGCGCAGGCCGGGGTCAGGCCGTCGCCGATCCGGTCGTAGCACAGCGTGCACTTGTGGGCTCCGCCGTCGGTCTCCCGCCGGTCGATGACGCCAAACGGGCACGCCGAGACGCAGTAGCCGCAGCCGTTGCAGACGTCGTCCTGGACCACCACGGTGCCGAACTCTGTGCGCATCAGCGCGCCGGTGGGGCAGACGTCCAGGCAGCCCGACTCGGTGCAGTGCTTGCACACGTCGCTGGACATCAGCCAGCGCGACTCGCCAGGCAGCGTGATCTGCTCGATGAACGCCACGTGCCGCCAGGTGGAGGCGCCGAGGCTGCCGGTGTTGTCGTAGGACATGCCGGTCAGCTCGATGCCGTCTTCTGGAACGGCGTTCCACTCCTTGCACGCGACCTCGCACGCCTTGCACCCGATACACACCGACGTGTCGGTGAAGAACCCCATGCGCGGCGGGTGGTCGGCGTACCCGGAACTGGCCGCCGGGTCTAGCCCGCCCGCGGCGTCGGCCGGGCCGCTGGCGAACGGCGCCCCGTGGTGTGTGCTCACGCTCATATCTGCGTTCCTGTCTGGGGAGTGATACCCGCGCGCTCCTGGTACCGGCGGACCAGATCGCGCAGCGCGGGGCCGCGCGGTCGGCGGCCGGGACGGATGTCACAGGCGAACGCCTTGTCCTCCTGGATGTGCACGTTCGGGTCGAGGGACAGGTGGGTCAGCTCGTTGGCGGCGTCGCCCGTGGTTACCCCGTTCTGACCCCAGTGCCAGGGCAGCCCGACCTGGTGCACCATACGGCCCCGCATGTGCAGCGGCCGGATCCGTTCTGTCACCAGGACGCGGGCCTCGATCGCGCTGCGCGCGGTGACGATCGTGGCCCAGCCGCAGTGCTCGAGGCCGCGTTCCGCGGCCAGTTCCGGTGACACCTCACAGAAGAACGCCGGCTGCAGTTCCGCCAGGTAGGGCAGGGTCCGCGACATGCCGCCCGCCGTGTGATGCTCGGTCAGCCTGTTGGTGGTCCCGACGTAGGGGAACACGCTTGATCCCGGCTCGTCCCCGCTCGGCTGGAACAGGTTCTGCGGGCGCGAGATGATCTGCCGGACCGGGTTGTGCTGTTGGCTGTACAGAAGATTGGCGAACGGAGACTCCTGTGGCTCGTAGTGCGTCGGCATGGGCCCGTCGACCATGCCGGCCGGGGCGAACAGCCACGCCTTGCCGTCTGCCTGCATGATGAACGGTTCGGTGCCGGTGATCGCGGCCACGCCGGTCGCGCCGTCGGGCGGGGTGTAGTCCGGCGGCCGGTTGGCGATGAAGTCCGGCACGTCGTGACCGGTCCAGGTGCCCTTTTCCTGGTCCCACCAGACCAGGGCCTTGCGCTCGCTCCAGGGCCTGCCGTCCGGGTCCGCCGAGGCGCGGTTGTACAGCACCCGCCGGTTCGCCGGCCAGGCCCAGCCCCACTCGTTGGCGACCCAGTTCTGCTCTTTCCCTGGCACGCGCCGGGCGGCCTGGTTCTCCCCGCCGGCGTACACGCCGCAGTAGATCCAGCAGCCGCAGGTCGTGGAGCCGTCGTCCTTCAGCTGGGTGTAGGAGGACAGCGGTTTGCCGTCGGAGTCCCGCCCGTTGATCTCGGCCAGCACAGCCTCCGCGTCGGGCTCCGCCAACGGTCCGTTGAGCGGGTAGTCCCAGGTGAGCTCCAGGAGCGGACGGTCGTTCCCGTCGGTGGAGGAGGCCAGCTTCTGCCGGATCCGACGTCCCAGGTGGTAGGTGAACCAGAGCTCGCTGCGGGCGTCGCCAACCGGTTCCACCGCGGTATGGTGCCATTGCAGCAGCCGCTGGGTGTTGGTGAAACTGCCGTCCTTTTCCGTATACGCGGCCGCGGGCAGGAAGAACACCTCGGTCTTGATGTCTTGCGTGCGCATCTCCCCGGTCTCGATCTCCGGCCCGTTCTGCCACCAGGTGGCGCTCTCGATCAGGGAGAAGTCGCGGACCACCAGCCAATCCAGGTTCGCCATGCCGAGCCGCTGCATGCGGGCGTTGGCGGAGCCGACCGCCGGGTTCTGGCCCAGCAGAAGGTACCCGGTACACACGCCGTCTAGCTGGGCCAGGACGGTTTCGAAGGTGCTGTGGCTGCCGGTGAGCCGCGGCAGGTACCCATAGCAGAAGTCGTTGTCCTTCGTGGCGGCGTCGCCCCACCACGCCTTGAGCAAGCTCACCATGTAGTCGCTGGTGTTGGCCCAGAACCCCTTTTGGACTGTTTCCGCGGCGAGGTAGGAACTCAGATCCTCGTTGCCGTACGCGTGCGGCATCAGCAGGTACCCGGGCAGCAGGTCGAACAGGGTCGGGATGTCGGTGGAGCCTTGGATGGAGGAGTGCCCGCGCAGCGCCATGACGCCGCCGCCCGGTCGGCCTACGTTGCCGAGCAGTGCCTGCAGGATCGACGCGGCACGGATGTTCTGGGCGCCGATGGTGTGGTGGGTCCAGCCCACGCTGTAGACGAACGCGGTCGTGCGGTCCCGCCCGGAGTTCTCCGTTACCAGCTCGCAGACCCTCTTGAAGGCGGCTTCCGGCACCCCGGCGACCTCGGCGACCATCTGCGGCGTGTAGCGGGCGTAGTGGCGCTTGAGAATCTGGAACACGCAGCATGGATGCTGCAGCGTCTCGTCGGTGTCAGGGGCGAAGTGGCAAGCGGCACCGCTGGCGCCGTGTCTCTCGCCGCGGCCCGCCTCCCGGATCTGCCGCAGCTGCGCAGGGGTCGGCCGGGTGCTGGTCTCCTCGGGACTGCGTTCGCCGACCGCCGGGCGCACCTCCTCGCCCTGGTACCGCCAGGTCTCCATGTCGTACAGCCGGTACTCGCGGTCCAGCCCGGAAAACACGCCGTCCAGGTCCTCGGTGTCGGTGAAGTCCCCGGTCACGATGGTGGCCGCGTTGGTGTACGCGAGCACGTAATCCCTGAAGTACTTCTCGTTGGTCAGGACATAGTTGATGAGACCGCCGACGAACGCGATGTCGGTGCCGGCCCTGATCGGGACGTGCAGGTCGGCGTGCGCGCTGGTGCGGGTGTACCGCGGGTCGACGTGGATGACCTTCGCGCCGTGCTTCTTCGCCTCCATCACCCACTGGAACCCGACCGGGTGCGCCTCGGCCATGTTCGAGCCCTCGATGAGGATGCAGTCAGCGTTCGCTAGATCCTGCTGGAAAGTGGTGGCGCCGCCGCGGCCGAACGAAGTCCCCAGACCGGGGACGGTGGCGGAGTGTCAAAGGCGGGCCTGGTTCTCGATCTGGATGGCGCCGAGCGCGGTGAACAGCTTCTTGATCAGGTAGTTCTCT